>NZ_FOVS01000043.1:0-48295 GCF_900115235.1 Pseudomonas sp. NFACC24-1 | reverse complement strand
ATCGCTGCCTTGGTGTTGGGGATCGCTTCCAGTCGATCTGTTTCTGCGTGATAAATCACCAACTCATCTTTGGCGACATCAACACCCACGATCGGCTTTGCGACAGAAACCGGCATTGCCATTGAAAATCCTCCGGGCTAAGGTTTGAACACTTGAAGGGTTCACCCAGAGGCGCAGGCTTGTTCCTATCGTCGGTCTAGGCCAGATGCATTCTTTATCGGCGCTTGGGTGAAAGGAGGAGGGGTGAAATCTCCCACGGTCTGTACTGCGGCTAACAGTCAGAATCGAGCTTTGTCCCTCCTCCTCCCTTCAAGTCCTACCATACAAGCGAGCTTGCTCGCGATGGCGTCGGATCTGTCAATGCCGCTTCTGGATCAGATGAAAAGAGGCACAAACAAAACAGCCCCTGCTTCTTATATAAGAAGCAGGGGCTGTTTCAATGCGGCTTGGGACCTATCGCAAGGCAGGTCTTACTTGCGGTCTTCCAGCTGGGTGATGTCACGCGACTCGTAGCCGGTGTACAGCTGGCGCGGGCGGCCGATCTTGTACGGGCTGGAGAGCATTTCCTTCCAGTGGGAGATCCAGCCGACGGTCCGCGCCAGGGCGAAGATCACGGTGAACATGCTGGTTGGAATGCCGATCGCCTTGAGGATGATCCCCGAGTAGAAGTCGACGTTCGGGTACAGCGAGCGCTCGATGAAGTACGGGTCGGTCAGGGCGATCTCTTCCAGGCGCATGGCGAGTTCGAGTTGCGGATCGTTCTTGATCCCCAGTTCCTTGAGCACTTCGTCGCAGGTCTGCTTCATCACGGTGGCGCGGGGGTCGCGGTTCTTGTAGACCCGGTGACCGAAGCCCATCAGCTTGAACGGATCGTTCTTGTCCTTGGCCTTGGCGATGAACTTGTCGATGTTCGAGACATCGCCGATTTCATCGAGCATGGTCAGCACCGCTTCGTTCGCACCGCCGTGGGCCGGGCCCCAGAGTGCGGCGATGCCGGCGGCGATACAGGCGAACGGGTTGGCACCCGAGGAACCGGCCAGGCGCACGGTGGACGTGGAGGCGTTCTGCTCGTGGTCGGCATGGAGGATGAAGATCCGGTCCATGGCCTTGGCGAGCACCGGGCTGATCGGTTTGATCTCGCACGGGGTGTTGAACATCATATGCAGGAAGTTTTCTGCATAGGTCAGGTCGTTGCGCGGGTACATCATGGGCTGGCCCATGGAGTACTTGTAGACCATGGCTGCCAGGGTCGGCATCTTCGCCACCAGGCGGATCGCGGAGATTTCGCGATGCTGGGGGTTATTGATGTCCAGGGAGTCGTGGTAGAAGGCCGAGAGGGCGCCGACAACGCCGCACATGACGGCCATCGGGTGGGCATCGCGACGGAAGCCGTTGAAGAAGGTCTTCAACTGCTCGTGAACCATGGTGTGGTTCTTCACGGTGCTGACGAACTGGGCCTTTTGCTCTGCGGTCGGCAGCTCGCCGTTGAGCAGCAGGTAGCAGGTTTCCAGGTAGTCCGATTTTTCAGCCAGTTGCTCGATCGGGTAGCCGCGGTGCAGCAGGATGCCGTTGTCGCCGTCGATGTAGGTGATTTTCGACTCGCACGAGGCGGTCGACATGAAACCTGGGTCAAAGGTGAAACGGCCCGTGGCCGTCAGGCCCCGTACGTCGATTACATCGGGACCAACGGTGCCGGTTAAAATGGGCAGCTCGACGGGGGCTGCGCCCTCGATGATCAACTGCGCTTTTTTGTCAGCCATGTGGCCTCCTATTAATGCTTGAAATCATCAGACAGACCCCCCACGCAGGGCCCGCACCACTATAGTGAGATAAATCCGAAAGTCAATTTGCCTAAAGTCTTGCTCCAGAAGGCTTTAACCGCACTTTTTCCGCGAAATTGCCTGCCGTTTACGCCTTTTGCGCCATATGTGCAATGCGCTATTAGGGGAAGGTGAACGCGTTGTCATTAGTAGCCTAACTGTCTATACTCGGCCACCGACCGCCAGGGGCTTTTGGGCCTGCTTTCTTGGGGGTCGTCACTCCCTGGGTGGTGAGTACCTGACCAGTGCGCGCCCCAACAACTTTGCCCTGATTGTTAGGGGCTCTTCAGTGTGAAAAAAAAGCCGTGAAAAGCCAACGACCTGTAAACCTAGACCTAAGGACCATCAAACTCCCAGTCACTGCTTACACGTCCATTCTTCACCGTATTTCCGGTGTCATCCTCTTCGTCAGCCTGGCCATCATGCTTTATGCATTGGACAAGTCGCTCGATTCGGAAGAAGGCTTCGGTCAGGTGAAAGCGTGTCTGACCAGTCCGCTAGCCAAGCTAGTGATTTGGGGCATCCTGTCCGCCTTGCTGTATCACTTGGTCGCCGGTGTGCGCCACTTGATCATGGACATGGGCATCGGTGAGACGCTGGAAGGCGGCAAGCTGGGCTCGAAAATCATTATCGCCGTGTCTGCGGTGCTGATCGTTCTGGCAGGAGTCTGGATATGGTAACCAACGTCACGAACCTTTCGCGTTCGGGCCTCTACGACTGGATGGCCCAGCGTGTGTCTGCGGTCGTTCTCGCGGCTTACTTCATTTTCCTGATCGGATATGTCGTGGCAAACCCTGGCCTGGGCTATGCCCAATGGCATGAACTGTTCGCAAACAACTGGATGCGTATCTTCAGTCTGCTGGCACTTGTCGCACTGGGCGCTCACGCCTGGGTCGGCATGTGGACCATCGCGACCGACTACCTGACGCCAATGGCGTTCGGCAAGTCGGCGACTGCCGTACGTTTCCTTTTCCAGGCAGTATGCGGCGTTGCGATGTTCGCTTACTTCGTCTGGGGTGTGCAGATTCTCTGGGGTATCTGATCCATGGCTAACATTCCAACGATTTCTTTCGACGCCATCATCATTGGTGGTGGCGGTGCCGGCATGCGCGCAGCGCTGCAACTGGCACAGGGCGGTCACAAGACTGCCGTGATCACCAAGGTTTTCCCGACCCGTTCGCACACTGTTTCCGCCCAGGGTGGCATCACCTGCGCCATCGCTTCGGCCGACCCGAACGATGACTGGCGCTGGCACATGTACGATACCGTCAAGGGTTCCGACTACATCGGCGACCAGGACGCTATCGAATACATGTGTCAGGAAGGCCCGGCCGCGGTGTTCGAGCTGGACCACATGGGCATGCCCTTCTCGCGTACCGAGCAAGGCCGTATCTATCAGCGTCCGTTCGGTGGCCAGTCCAAGGACTACGGCAAGGGCGGCCAGGCCGCGCGTACTTGCGCGGCGTCCGACCGTACCGGTCACGCACTGCTGCACACCCTGTACCAGGGTAACCTGAAAGCCGGTACCACGTTCCTGAACGAGTACTACGCCGTCGACCTGGTGAAGAACCAGGACGGCGCCTTCGTCGGTGTGATCGCGATCTGCATCGAAACCGGCGAAACCACCTACATCCGCGCCAAGGCCACCGTACTGGCGACCGGTGGTGCAGGCCGTATCTACGCATCCACCACCAATGCCCTGATCAACACCGGTGACGGCGTCGGCATGGCCCTGCGTGCTGGCGTGCCGGTACAAGACATCGAAATGTGGCAGTTCCACCCGACCGGCATCGCCGGCGCCGGTGTACTGGTGACCGAAGGTTGCCGTGGTGAAGGTGGTTACCTGATCAACAAGCACGGCGAGCGTTTCATGGAACGTTATGCGCCGAACGCCAAGGACCTTGCCGGTCGTGACGTTGTGGCTCGTTCGATGGTTAAAGAGATCATCGCCGGCAACGGCTGTGGCCCGAATGGCGACCACGTGATGCTCAAGCTCGATCACCTGGGTGAGGAAGTGCTGCACAGCCGCCTGCCAGGTATCTGCGAGCTGTCCAAGACCTTCGCCCACGTCGACCCGGTCGTCGCGCCGGTTCCAGTGGTTCCAACCTGCCACTATATGATGGGCGGCGTTGCCACCAACATTCACGGCCAGGCGATCACCCAGAACGCCGAAGGCGTGGACGAAATCATCCCTGGCCTGTTCGCAGTGGGTGAAGTGGCGTGCGTATCGGTCCACGGTGCCAACCGCCTGGGCGGCAACTCGTTGCTCGACCTGGTGGTCTTCGGTCGCGCTGCCGGCCTGCACCTGGAGAAAGCGCTGACCGATGGTATCGAATATGACGATGCCACCGACGCCAACATCGAAGCTGCCCTGGCGCGTCTGTCCGCTCTGAACGAGCGTACCGAAGGCGAAGACGTGGCAACCCTGCGTCGCGAGCTGCAGAACTGCATGCAGAACTACTTCGGTGTGTTCCGTACCGGCGAATACATGCAGAAGGGTATCGCCCAGCTGGCGCAATTGCGTGAACGAATCGCCAACGTGAAGATCAACGATAAGTCGCAGGCGTTCAACACTGCCCGTATCGAAGCGCTGGAATTGCAGAACCTGCTGGAAGTGGCCGAAGCCACCGCCATCGCCGCAGAAGTGCGTAAAGAGTCCCGTGGTGCCCACGCCCGCGAAGACTTCGAAGACCGTGACGACGAAAACTGGCTGTGCCACACCTTGTACTTCCCGGGTGAAAAACGCGTCGCCAAGCGTGCCGTGAACTTCTCGCCGAAGACTGTTCCGACTTTCGAACCAAAAGTCCGGACTTATTAAGGGTGACCGCTATGTTGCAAGTCAGTGTTTATCGCTACAACCCTGATCAGGACGCTGCGCCGTTCATGCAGGACTTCCAGGTCGATACCGGTGGTAAAGACCTGATGGTGCTGGACGTGCTGGCCCTGATCAAAGAGCAGGACGAAGGTTTTTCCTATCGTCGTTCTTGCCGCGAGGGCGTTTGCGGCTCCGACGGCATGAACATCAACGGCAAGAACGGCCTGGCCTGCATCACGCCGCTGTCGGCGGTGGTCAAGGGCAACAAGCTGGTGGTTCGTCCGTTGCCAGGTTTGCCGGTTATCCGTGACCTGGTCGTCGATATGAGCATCTTCTACAAGCAATACGAGAAGGTGAAGCCATTCCTGCAGAACGACACGCCGGCTCCGGCCATCGAGCGTCTGCAGTCTCCGGAAGAGCGTGAGAAGCTCGACGGTCTGTACGAGTGCATCCTGTGCGCTTGCTGCTCGACCTCGTGCCCATCCTTCTGGTGGAACCCGGACAAGTTCCTGGGCCCGGCCGCCCTGCTGCAAGCGTACCGCTTCCTGGCAGACAGCCGTGACACCAAGACGTCCGAGCGCCTGGCTTCGCTGGATGACCCGTTCAGCGTATTCCGCTGCCGCGGGATCATGAACTGCGTCAACGTCTGCCCGAAAGGCCTGAACCCGACTAAGGCCATCGGTCACATTCGTAACATGCTTCTGCAAAGCGGCGTGTGATTCAGCTGCTGTACCCGTAGGACCGTTGTACCCGTAAAGGCCAGGGCGCGGGCTTCAACCCGCGTCTTGGCTATAACCAGAACAGCCGCTCACAAAGCGGTGGTTCTTATTTTGAAGAAATGAGACAAGCAGGGGCATCCGGGCTGGTACCCGGACTATCAGCGTGATCCTAAGTGGCTTGTTTTAGTCGCTGCACTCGGACTTCTGCAAGTTTGCTCGGTGTTTTCGCCGGTGGTGTTCCCCTAATCGAGGGTGACCAAGCATGCAAGAAAGCGTGATGCAGCGCATGTGGAACAGTGCCCACCTCTCCGGTGGTAACGCTGCCTATGTGGAAGAGCTCTACGAGCTCTACCTGCACGACCCTAACGCTGTGCCAGAAGAATGGCGCACCTACTTTCAGAAGCTACCGGCCGACGGTAACTCTGCCACTGATGTTTCGCACTCGACGATTCGCGATCATTTCGTGTTGCTGGCAAAGAACCAGCGCCGCGCTCAACCGGTGTCTGCCGGCAGCGTGAGCTCCGAGCACGAGAAGAAGCAAGTTGAAGTATTGCGACTGATCCAGGCCTACCGGATGCGTGGCCACCAGGCAGCCCAGCTTGACCCGCTGGGGCTGTGGCAGCGTCCTGCACCTGCAGACCTGTCGATCACTCACTACGGCTTGACCAATGCCGACCTTGATACGACCTTCCGTGCCGGCGACCTGTTCATCGGCAAAGAGGAAGCGAGCCTACGCGAAATTCACGAAGCGTTGCAGCAGACATATTGCCGCACCATCGGTGCCGAATTTACGCACATCACCGATTCCGAGCAGCGCCAGTGGTTCCAGCAGCGTCTGGAAAGCGTTCGTGGCCGTCCGACGTACTCCGCCGACATCAAGAGCCACTTGCTCGAGCGCGTCACCGCCGGTGAAGGCCTGGAGAAATACCTGGGCACCAAGTACCCGGGTACCAAGCGTTTCGGCCTGGAAGGCGGCGAAAGCCTGATTCCGATGCTCGACGAGCTGATCCAGCGTTCCGGTTCCTACGGCACCAAGGAAGTCGTCATCGGCATGGCCCACCGTGGCCGCCTGAACGTACTGGTCAACACCTTCGGCAAGAACCCGCGCGAGCTGTTCGACGAGTTTGAAGGCAAGAAGAAGGTCGAGCTGGGCTCCGGTGACGTGAAATACCACCAGGGCTTCTCGTCCAACGTGATGACCAGCGGTGGTGAAGTCCACCTGGCCATGGCGTTCAACCCGTCTCACCTGGAAATCGTTTCCCCGGTGGTCGAGGGTTCGGTCCGTGCCCGCCAGGATCGTCGCAACGATCCGACCGGCGAGAAGGTACTGCCGATTTCCATCCACGGTGACGCGGCATTCGCCGGTCAGGGCGTGGTCATGGAAACCTTCCAGATGTCGCAGACCCGCGGTTTCAAGACCGGCGGCACCGTGCACATCGTGATCAACAACCAGGTTGGCTTCACCATCAGCAACCCGCTGGACTCGCGCTCCACCGAGTACGCGACCGACGTCGCGAAAATGATCCAGGCGCCGATTCTCCATGTGAATGGCGATGACCCGGAAGCCGTGCTGTTCGTGACCCAGTTGGCCATCGACTACCGCATGCAGTACAAGCGCGACGTGGTGATCGACCTGGTCTGCTACCGTCGTCGCGGCCACAACGAGGCCGACGAGCCAAGCGGCACCCAGCCCCTGATGTACCAGCAGATCGCCAAGCAGCGCACCACCCGTGAGCTGTATGCCGAGCGCCTGACCCAGGGCGGTGTTCTGGATGCCGCCCGCGTCCAGGAAAAAGTCGATGAATATCGCAATGCCCTGGACAACGGCCTGCACGTGGTAAAAAGCCTGGTCAAGGAACCGAACAAAGAGTTGTTCGTGGACTGGCGTCCATACCTGGGCCACGCCTGGACCGCGCGTCACGACACGCGTTTCGACCTCAAGACCCTGCAGGAACTGTCCGCCAAGCTGCTGGAGATCCCGGAAGGCTTCGTGGTCCAGCGCCAGGTCGCGAAGATCTACGAAGACCGGCAGAAGATGCAAGCCGGCGGCCTGCCGATCAACTGGGGTTACGCCGAAACCATGGCGTACGCGACCCTGGCGTTCGAAGGTCACCCGGTCCGCATCACCGGCCAGGACGTAGGCCGCGGCACTTTCTCGCACCGCCACGCGGCGCTGCACAACCAGAAAGACGCCAGCACCTACATCCCGCTGCAACACCTGTACAAGGGCCAGCCACGTTTCGACCTGTACGATTCGCTGCTGTCCGAAGAAGCCGTCCTGGCGTTCGAATATGGCTACTCCACCACCGAGCCGAATGCGCTGGTGATCTGGGAAGCCCAGTTCGGCGACTTCGCCAACGGCGCCCAGGTGGTTGTCGACCAGTTCATCACCAGCGGCGAGCACAAGTGGGGCCGTCTCTGCGGTCTGACCATGCTGTTGCCACACGGTTATGAAGGGCAGGGGCCGGAGCACTCGTCGGCACGTCTGGAGCGCTACCTGCAGCTGTGCGCCGAGCACAACGTCCAGGTTTGCGTACCAACGACGCCGGCACAGATCTACCACCTGCTGCGTCGTCAGGTCATCCGTCCGCTGCGCAAGCCGCTGATCGTGCTGACACCGAAGTCGCTGCTGCGTCACAAGCTGGCGATCTCCACGCTCGAGGACCTGGCCGAAGGCTCGTTCCAGACCGTTATTTCGGAAATCGATACCCTGGACGCGGCGAAGGTGACTCGCCTGATCCTGTGCAGCGGCAAGGTCTACTACGACCTGCTGGAAAAACGTCGTGCCGAAGGCCGCGAAGACATCGCCATCGTGCGTATCGAGCAGCTCTACCCGTTCCCGGAAGAAGACCTGATGGAGGCCATCGCGCCTTATACCAACCTCACCCACGTGGTGTGGTGTCAGGAAGAACCGATGAACCAGGGCGCCTGGTACAGCAGCCAGCATCACCTGCGTCGCAGCATCGGTAACCATAACAAGGCCCTGGGCCTGGAATACGCCGGCCGTGATGCTTCCGCTGCACCTGCGTGTGGTTATGCGTCGATGCACGCCGAGCAGCAGGAAAAACTGCTGCAAGATGCTTTCACTGTTTAAGCCTTCGTGCTGACTGAAACCGAATTTTAAGGACCCACAGATAATGGCTATCGAAATCAAAGCCCCGTCATTCCCGGAATCGGTTGCCGATGGCACCGTTGCCACCTGGCACAAGAAACCGGGCGAAGCAGTCAAGCGTGACGACCTGATCGTCGACATCGAGACCGACAAAGTCGTTCTGGAAGTGTTGGCCGAAGCTGACGGCGTGCTCGGCGCAATCGTTGCCGAAGAGGGCGCTACCGTCCTGTCCAACCAGGTACTGGGCTCGATCGAAGAGGGCGGTGCTGCCGCCGCCGCTCCGGCCGCTGCTGCTCCGGCCGCTGCTGCTCCTGCCGCTGCCCAGGCCGCAGCGCCTGCTGCCGATGGCGAAGACGATCCAGTCGCCGCGCCTGCCGCGCGCAAGATCGCCGAAGAGAACGGCATCAACATCGCTTCCGTTGCCGGCACCGGCAAGGGCGGTCGTGTGACCAAGGAAGACGTGGTGGCAGCCGTTGCCGCCAAGAAAGCCGCGCCAGCCGCCGCACCGGCCAAGCCAGCCGCACCTGCCGCCGCCGCTCCGGTGTTCGCTGCCGGTGATCGCGTTGAAAAACGCGTTCCGATGACCCGCCTGCGTGCCAAGGTTGCCGAGCGTCTGGTCGAAGCACAGTCGAACATGGCGATGCTGACCACCTTCAACGAAGTCGACATGACCGAAGTCATGGCCCTGCGTTCGAAGTACAAGGATCTGTTCGAGAAGTCCCACAACGGCGTACGCCTGGGCTTCATGTCGTTCTTCGTCAAGGCTGCCACCGAAGCGCTGAAACGCTTCCCGGCGGTCAACGCGTCGATCGACGGATCCGACATCGTCTACCACGGTTATGCCGATATCGGCGTCGCGGTTTCCAGCGACCGTGGCCTGGTGGTTCCGGTCCTGCGCAACGCCGAACTGATGAGCCTGGCCGAAATCGAAGGCGGCATCGCCACCTTCGGCAAGAAGGCCCGTGACGGCAAGCTGTCCATCGAAGAGATGACCGGCGGTACGTTCACCATCACCAACGGTGGTACATTCGGTTCGATGATGTCGACCCCGATCGTCAACCCGCCACAGGCGGCTATCCTGGGCATGCACAACATCCTGCAGCGTCCTATGGCGATCAACGGTCAAGTCGTGATTCGTCCGATGATGTACCTGGCACTGTCCTACGATCACCGCCTGATCGACGGCAAAGAAGCCGTGACGTTCCTGGTCACCATCAAGAACCTGCTTGAAGATCCGGCTCGTCTGCTGCTGGATATCTGATTTTCGCCGCGAGGGCCGGTCTGTCGACCGGCCTCTTGCTGAAACAACCGGTTTCGTCCCTCGACGGTCATCACAAGTGATCGTCCGGTTTGATTCGAAAAGGAATGACTCATGACTCAGAAATTCGACGTGGTAGTGATTGGTGCGGGCCCTGGCGGCTACGTAGCGGCCATCAAGGCTGCGCAACTGGGCCTTACCACTGCCTGCATCGAGAAATACACCGATGGCGAGGGCAAGCTGGCCCTCGGCGGTACTTGCCTGAATGTCGGTTGCATTCCTTCCAAGGCGCTGCTGGACAGCTCCTGGAAATACAAGGAAGCGAAAGAAAGCTTCAACGTTCACGGTATCTCTACCGGTGAAGTGAAGATGGACGTCGCCGCGATGGTTGGCCGCAAGGCTGGCATCGTCAAGAACCTGACCAGCGGTGTTGCCACCCTGTTCAAGGCCAACGGTGTGACCTCGATCCAGGGCCACGGCAAGCTGCTGCTGGGCAAGAAAGTCGAAGTGACCAAGCCAGACGGCTCGGTTGAAGTGATCGAAGCCGAAAACGTCATCCTGGCGCCAGGCTCGCGTCCGATCGACATTCCGCCGGCTCCGGTCGACCAGAAGGTGATCGTCGATTCCACTGGCGCCCTGGAATTCCAGAGCGTACCAAAACGCCTGGGCGTGATCGGCGCCGGCGTGATCGGTCTCGAGCTGGGTTCGGTATGGTCGCGCCTGGGCGCGCAAGTGACCGTGCTCGAAGCCCTTGACACCTTCCTGATGGCTGCCGACACCGCAGTGTCCAAGGAAGCGCTGAAAACCCTGACCAAACAGGGCCTGGACATCAAGCTGGGCGCTCGCGTGACCGGTTCGAAGGTCAACGGCGAAGAAGTCGTGGTGACCTACACCGACGCCAACGGCGAACAGACCATCACTTTCGACAAGCTGATCGTTGCGGTCGGCCGTCGTCCGGTGACCACCGATCTGCTGGCGGCCGATAGCGGCGTGAACATTGATGAACGCGGTTTCATCGCGGTCGATGATCATTGCGCAACCGACGTGCCGGGCGTCTTCGCCATCGGTGACGTGGTCCGCGGCATGATGCTGGCGCACAAGGCGTCCGAGGAAGGCATCATGGTCGTCGAGCGCATCAAGGGTCACAAGGCCCAGATGAACTATGACCTGATCCCATCGGTTATCTACACCCACCCGGAAATCGCATGGGTTGGCAAGACCGAGCAGGCCTTGAAAGCCGAAGGCGTTGAAGTTAACGTCGGCACCTTCCCGTTCGCCGCCAGTGGCCGTGCCATGGCAGCCAACGATACCGGTGGTTTCGTGAAAGTCATCGCCGATGCCAAGACGGATCGCGTATTGGGCGTTCACGTGATTGGCCCAAGCGCTGCCGAGCTGGTACAGCAAGGCGCGATCGGTATGGAATTCGGCACCAGCGCTGAAGACCTGGGCATGATGGTCTTCTCCCATCCGACCCTGTCCGAAGCCTTGCACGAAGCGGCCCTGGCCGTAAATGGCGGCGCCATCCACGTGGCCAACCGCAAGAAGCGTTAATAGACAATAAGAAACCACGGCGGTATGGCCCGTCGTGAGCCTTGCGAGCAAGACTCACCGCGGAATATCCGCTGGACGCAGCCTTGCGTAGCGGTACCGGTTGACCGGAACGCTGCGCAAGCAGCAGTCACAGGTGGTGCGGCACCAAAAATGGTGCAGCACCGAATGCGCAGTACCTAACGAAGACGGTAATAAGCATGAATCTTCACGAGTATCAGGGTAAGCAGCTGTTCGCTGAATACGGCCTGCCAGTATCCACCGGCTACGCAGTAGACACCCCGGAAGCGGCAGCAGAAGCTTGCGACAAAATCGGCGGCAGCGAATGGGTTGTCAAAGCCCAGGTTCACGCCGGTGGTCGCGGTAAAGCGGGCGGCGTCAAGCTGGTTCGCAGCAAAGAAGACGCCAAAGCCTTCGCACAGCAGTGGCTGGGCAAGCGTCTGGTGACTTACCAGACTGACGCCAACGGTCAGCCAGTCACCAAGATCCTGGTTGAATCGTGCACTGATATCGCTAAAGAACTGTACCTGGGCGCGGTCGTTGACCGTTCGAGCCGCCGTATCGTGTTCATGGCTTCCACCGAAGGTGGCGTGGACATCGAGAAAATCGCTCACGATACCCCTGAGAAAATCCTCAAGGCCACCATCGATCCACTGGTTGGCGCACAGCCATTCCAGGGCCGCGAGCTGGCATTCCAGCTGGGTCTGGAAGGCAAGCAGGTCACTCAATTCGCCAAGATCTTCGTAGGTCTGGCCAAGCTGTTCCAGGACCACGACCTGGCACTGCTGGAAGTGAACCCGCTGGTGATCAAGGCCGACGGCGACCTGCACTGCCTCGATGCCAAGATCAACATCGACGCCAACGCCATGTACCGTCAGCCTAAGCTGAAGACTTTCCACGATCCGTCCCAAGACGATCCGCGCGAAGCGCACGCTGCCAAGTTCGAACTGAACTACGTAGCCCTGGAAGGCAACATCGGCTGCATGGTCAACGGTGCCGGCCTGGCCATGGGTACCATGGACATCGTCAACCTGCATGGCGGCAAGCCAGCCAACTTCCTCGACGTGGGCGGCGGTGCTACCAAGGAACGCGTTACCGAAGCGTTCAAGATCATCCTGTCCGACACCAATGTCGCCGCAGTACTGGTCAACATCTTCGGCGGCATCGTTCGCTGCGACATGATTGCCGAAGGCATCATCGGCGCCGTGAAAGAAGTCGGCGTGAAAATCCCGGTTGTTGTTCGCCTCGAAGGCAACAACGCTGAGCTGGGCGCTAAAGTACTGGCAGAAAGCGGTTTGAACATCATCGCTGCTACCAGCCTGACCGACGCTGCTCAACAAGTCGTTAAAGCTGCGGAGGGCAAATAATGAGCGTCCTGATCAATAAAGACACCAAGGTTATCTGCCAGGGTATTACCGGTTCGCAAGGTAGTTTCCATACCCAGCAAGCCCTGGAATACGGCACCAAGATGGTTGGCGGCGTAACACCAGGCAAAGGCGGCACCGAGCACCTGGGCCTGCCCGTGTTCAACACCGTGAAAGACGCTGTAGCTGCCACTGGCGCCACCGCCAGCGTGATCTACGTTCCAGCTCCTTTCTGCAAGGACTCCATCCTTGAAGCAGCGTTCGGCGGCATCAAGCTGATCGTCTGCATCACCGAAGGCATCCCGACCATCGACATGCTGGAAGCCAAGGTCAAGTGCGACGAGCTGGGTATCACCCTGATCGGCCCTAACTGCCCAGGCGTGATCACCCCAGGCGAATGCAAGATCGGCATCATGCCAGGTCACATTCACTTGCCAGGCAAGGTCGGTATCGTTTCCCGTTCCGGCACCCTGACCTACGAAGCCGTGAAGCAGACCACTGACGCCGGTTTCGGTCAGTCGACTTGCGTCGGCATCGGCGGTGACCCGATCCCGGGCTCGAACTTCATCGACATCCTGAAGCTGTTCCAGGAAGACCCGAAGACCGAAGCGATCGTCATGATCGGTGAGATCGGCGGTTCGGCTGAAGAAGAAGCGGCTGCCTACATCAAGGCCAACGTGACCAAGCCGGTTGTTTCCTACATCGCGGGTGTGACTGCTCCTCCGGGCAAGCGCATGGGCCATGCTGGCGCAATCATCTCTGGCGGCAAAGGCACTGCAGACGAGAAATTCGCTGCGCTGCAAGACGCAGGCGTGAAAACCGTGCGTTCGCTGGCAGACATCGGCAAGGCCCTGGCCGAGCTGACTGGCTGGGAAATGAAGAAGTAAGCTTCGGCTGACCTTTTCGTTCCAGCAACAAAGGCCACCTTCGGGTGGCCTTTGTCGTTTCTGGGGCTATGGCGCCAGGGAGGGCCTCATCGCGAGCAAGCTCGCTCCCACAGTCGAGCGCATTTCATTGTGGGAGCGAGCTTGCTCGCGAAGACGGAATGACAATCGCCAACCATTTACATGCAAAAACGCGACACGGGGATGTCGTGCATCGGATAGTTCGCCCCTTTACAGTGCGTTTTATCGCCAAATTCGTTAGGCTAGCAGCCATTTTTGCGACCGCTGCCCACAAGGAAGCGCCGCGCTAAACGGGTCGGTCCCATACGGACCGGCAGCATTTCCCTCTACCCTCGGGGAAATCCCTCTCTAAATTCCGATTCAGTAGTGTGGTTTCCTTAATGAAAGTGTTGAAAGGCCAGGACATCCTGGCGCTTGGTTTCATGACATTTGCCCTGTTTGTCGGGGCCGGCAACATCATCTTCCCGCCTATCGTCGGTTTGCAGTCCGGGCCTCATGTCTGGATGGCGGCGCTGGGCTTTTTGATCACGGCGGTCGGGCTGCCGGTCATCACGGTCGTTGCACTGGCCAAGGTGGGCGGGGCAATGGACGCCTTGAGCAGCCCCATCGGCAAAGTCGCCGGTGGGTTGCTGGCGGCGGTGTGCTACCTTGCCGTTGGCCCGTTGTTCGCCACGCCGCGTACCGCCACCGTTTCGTTCGAAGTCGGCCTGGCGCCATTGACAGGCGAAAGCCCGCTGGCACTGTTCCTGTATAGCGCCGCGTATTTCCTGCTGGTGTTCTTCATCTCGCTCTACCCGGGTCGGCTGCTGGACACCGTCGGACGTTTCCTCGCTCCGCTGAAGATCATCGCCCTGGCCGTGCTCGGCATCGCCGCGTTTGCCTTGCCGGCCGGCGATATCGGCGTGGCGACCCCCGAATACGTGGCGGCGCCGTTCTCCCAGGGTTTTATCAATGGTTACCTGACCATGGATACCTTGGGCGCATTGGTGTTCGGCATCGTCATCGTCAACGCGATCCGTTCCCGGGGCGTCGAGTCGCCGGCCTTGATCACCCGCTACGCGATCATCGCCGGACTGATTGCCGGGGTGGGCCTGGCGCTGGTCTACGTCAGCCTGTTCCGCCTGGGGTCGGGCAGCCATGAAGTGGCGATGGGTGCGACCAACGGTGCCGCCGTGCTGCACGCCTATGTGCAACACACCTTCGGCAGCCTGGGCAGTGGTTTCCTGGCGGTGCTGATTTCCCTGGCGTGCCTGGTGACCGCGGTCGGCCTGACCTGTGCCTGTGCCGAGTACTTCAGCCGCGTCCTGCTGCTGTCCTACAAGACCCTGGTCGTGATTCTGGCGGCCTTTTCGCTGCTGGTGTCCAACCTGGGACTGACCAAGCTGATCGCGTTCTCGATTCCGGTCCTGACCGCGATCTACCCGCCGTGCATCGCCCTGGTGGCCCTGAGTTTCTGCAAGGACTTCTGGCATGAGCAGGGGCGCATTGTCGGCCCGGTGATGCTGGTGTCGTTCCTGTTTGGCCTGATCGATGCACTCAAGGGCGCCGGCCTGGCGGACTGGATGCCGACGCAACTGGCTCACTTACCGCTGAGCGAACAAGGCCTGGCCTGGCTGGTGCCTTCGGTGATGACCTTGGTGGTCGCGGTGGCGTGTGATCGCCTGCTGGGCAAGCGTAGCGAAGCACTGGCTTAAACAGCTTCAGGCAGATTCACCGGCCACAACCGAAATGCCCCGTATCAATCGATATGGGGCATTTTTTTTGAGTGCGGTGTCTTTTTCCGTGGGCTAACGTCGAAGCAGTGTCTTGAAAGGCTTGCAAACAACCTTGTGGGAGGGAGCTTGCTCGCGATAGCGCCAGATCAGCCAACATCGATGTGTCTGATGGACCGCAATCGCGAGCAAGCTCGCTCCCACAGGGTTAACCGCGACTATTGCTCCAGCTTTTGTTTCAGTCACACAGGAAATCGAATGTCATTCATCCAAGCCAACCTGATCCATCTGCTTGCCGCCGCCTGGTTCATCATCTGCTGGGCGGGCTACACCCGTTACGCCACCTGGAAGGCCCGCGATACAGCCTGCCTGGCCAGCGTCATGCACCTGTACCGCGAAGACTGGATGCGCCGCATGCTGCTGCGCGAGAACCGCATCGCCGATGCCAGCGTGATCGGCAACCTGGAGCGCAACGCCTCATTCTTCGCCTCCAGCACGCTGATCATCCTGGCCGGCATCCTGACGGTGCTCGGGGCGTCGGATCGGGCGGTGTCGTTGCTGGCGGACATCCCCATGGTGCAACAGGCTTCCCAGGGCATGGCGGAGGTCAAGTTGCTGTGCCTGGCACTGGTGTTTGTGTATGCGTTCTTCACCTTCAGTTGGTGCATGCGCCAGTACAACTTCGCGGCGGTGCTGATTGGCTCGGCGCCGATGATCGGTGAGCGGCATGTCTCGGAGCAGGAGCGCAAGGCCTTTGCGCTAAGGGCGGCGCGAGTCATTTCCATGGCGGCCAACCAATTCAACTTCGGCCTGCGTTCCTATTATTTCGGCATGACCATGTTGGCGTGGTTCGTCAGCCCTTGGTTATTCATGTTGATGAGTGCCGGTGTGGTGTTCGTGCTGTATCAGCGCGAGTTTCACTCCGATGTGCTGGACGTGATGGTCTATACCCCCACGCAAGCACCAGTGCCCGAGGTTGGCAAGGAAGCGGCCTGACAGGCGCCGCCAAATCGCAGGCAAAAGAAAACCCGCACCAGGCGGGTTTTCTTTTATAGCTAAAACCGTATCAGTTGGTTTTAGGCGCGGTGGCAGGGGCTTGTTCCTGCTGGGCGGCGCTGTTCGATTCAGACTGAGCTTTGGCGGCTTCGGCGTTTTCTTTCGCCGCGTCGTTCACTTTATCCTGTGCTTTGTTCATGTCTTGCTGAGCTTGCTCAGCGTGTTGTGCGGCATCTTGAGCTTTGTCCTCGGATTTTTTATCGCAGGCAGCGAGACCGAGGGAGGCGGCCAACATCAAGGCAATAGCAAAAGTCTTACGCATGGGGTGTTTCTCCTTATGGAAATAACTACTGGCCTTTTGAGCGACCCCCCTCAGGTTAAGTTCCTCTTTTGCTACAGATATATAACTTTGCACGGTCGCGGAACTTTAGCGAACACGCCTGTTGCCAGGCTTCCAAACAAACAAGGGCATTGATGGACATGGCTGAAGATCCCATTTTTGAGCGTGCCACGCGCTTTTTATCCGCCCTGCGGCATTGCCAGGTGTTGGGTTTGAAGTTGCACAGCGCCAGTCGTGATGGGCTGACGCTCATCCTGCCGTTCAGCCCGCAAATCGTCGGCAATCCCCTGACGGGCATCATCCATGGTGGCGCGTTGACCTCATTGATGGACAGTGCGTGCGGCATGTCGACCTTGTGTGTGCTGCCGCAATTCGAAGTCTGTCCCACCCTCGACCTGCGCATCGACTACATGCACGCCGCCGAGCCCCACAAGGACGTCTACGGCTTCGCTCAATGCTATCGGGTGACCCCGGACGTGATCTTTACCCGGGGTTTCGCCTATCAGGACGACCCCGAGCAACCCATCGCCCATGTGGTGGGCACGTTCATGCGCCTGGGCCAGCATGCCAGGGGCATGGGGAAGGCCAGCCCGATGACTGCCGTGGGCCAGCCATGACCGATACCACCGAGGAACAACTGCGCCGCGCCTGTGAGCAGGGCGACTACGCGCTGCTGCTCGCCTCGATTCCCTATGCCCGACTCATTGGCGTCGAATGCACGCGCCAGGGCGATGACTGGGTGTTTCGCCTGCCGGCCAACAAGGACAACATTGGTAACCCTTTACTGCCGGCCATCCACGGCGGGGTCATCGCCGGCTTCATGGAATTGGCGGCCGCCGTGCATCTGTTGATGGCCACCGGCACGCCGGGGGTGCCAAAAATCATCGACTTTTCCCTGGATTACCTGCGCACCGGGCAGTTTCGCGACACCTATGCCAAATGCCAGGTCTGGCGCCAGGGCCGGCGGGTCGCCAATGTCGCGATCACCGCCTGGCAAGATGTCGAGGCCGAACCCATCGCCACCGCCCGGGCGCATTTCAAGATCCAGGAGCCTTCAAAACCGAAACGCCCTTGAAATCATCAGCGTTGCCCCCACCTTGAGGACATCCCGCCGCCAATCTCAGCGAGGCGGACACCACCATCCACTTGGAGTTTGATGACCATGAGCGTGGAAACTCAAAAGGAAACCCTGGGCTTCCAGACCGAGGTGAAGCAACTGCTGCACCTGATGATTCACTCGCTGTATTCGAATAAGGAAATTTTCCTTCGCGAGCTGATTTCGAACGCCTCTGACGCTGTCGACAAATTACGTTTCGAAGCCCTTTCCAAGCCTGAACTGCTGGAAGGCGGCGCCGAGCTGAAAATCCGTGTGAGCTTCGACAAGGACGCGAAAACCGTCACCCTCGAAGACAACGGCATCGGCATGAGCCGCGAAGAGGTGATCACGCACCTGGGCACCATCGCCAAGTCTGGCACTGCCGACTTCATGAAGAACCTGTCCGGCGACCAGAAGAAAGATTCCCACCTGATCGGTCAGTTCGGCGTCGGCTTCTATTCCGCGTTCATCGTGGCCGACCAGGTCGAAGTGTTCAGCCGCCGTGCCGGCCTCGCTGCGAGCGAAGGCGTGCACTGGTCGTCCAAGGGCGAGGGCGAATTCGAAGTCGCCACCGTCGACAAGGCTGATCGCGGCACCCGCATCGTGCTGCACCTCAAGTCCGGCGAAGACGAGTTCGCCGATGGCTGGCGCCTGCGCAACATCATCAAGAAGTACTCCGACCATATCGCGCTGCCCATCGAGCTGCCGAAGGAAGTCACCGCTGCCGAAGGCGAAGAAAAGCCTGAAGTGGAATGGGAAACCGTCAACCGCGCCAGTGCCCTGTGGACCCGTCCGCGCACCGAAGTGAAAGACGAGGAATACCAGGAGTTCTACAAGCACATCGCCCACGACTACGAGAACCCGCTGAGCTGGAGCCATAACAAGGTCGAAGGCAAGCTGGAATACAACTCGCTGCTGTACGTGCCGGCCCGTGCGCCGTTCGACCTGTACCAGCGCGAAGCGCCACGTGGCCTGAAGCTCTACGTGCAGCGTGTGTTCGTGATGGACCAGGCCGAGTCGTTCCTGCCGCTGTACCTGCGCTTCATCAAGGGCGTGGTGGATTCCAACGATTTGTCGTTGAACGTTTCGCGGGAAATCCTGCAGAAAGATCCGATCATCGACTCCATGAAGTCGGCACTGACCAAGCGCGTGCTGGACATGCTGGAAAAACTGGCGAAGAACGAGCCCGAGCAGTACAAGAGCTTCTGGAAAAACTTCGGCCAGGTCATGAAAGAAGGCCCGGCCGAGGACTTCGCCAACAAAGAGAAAATCGCCGGCCTGCTGCGTTTTGCGTCGACCCAGGGTGACGATGGCGAGCAGATCGTTGGCCTGGCCGATTACCTGGCTCGCGCCAAGGAAGGCCAGGACAAGATCTACTACCTGACCGGTGAAACGTATGCACAGGTCAAGAACAGCCCGCACCTGGAGGTCTTCCGCAAGAAAGGCATCGAAGTGCTGCTGCTGACCGACCGCATCGACGAGTGGCTGATGAGCTACCTCAACGAGTTCGACGGCAAGAGCTTCGTCGATGTGGCCCGTGGCGACCTGGACCTCGGCAACCTGGATTCGGAAGAAGACAAGAAAGCCGCCGAAGAAGTCGCCAAGAGTAAGGAAGGCCTGGTCGAGCGGATCAAGACGGCCCTGGGCGATGCTGTCAGCGAAGTGCGTGTTTCGCACCGCCTGACCGATTCTCCGGCGATCCTGGCCATCGGTGAGCAGGACCTGGGCCTGCAGATGCGCCAGATCCTCGAAGCCAGTGGCCAGAAAGTCCCGGACTCCAAGCCGATCTTCGAATTCAATCCGGCCCACCCGCTGGTGGAAAAACTCGACAACGAGCAGAGCGAAGAGCGTTTCGGCGATCTGTCGCACATCCTGTTCGACCAGGCGGCCCTGGCGGCCGGCGACAGCCTGAAGGATCCGGCGGCGTATGTGCGTCGCCTGAACAAGCTGTTGGTCGAACTGTCAGCTTAATCTGACGCAGGAAAGTCCCTTGTGGGAGCGAGCTTGCTCGCGATTTCGGTCCAACATTCAACAGATACGTTGACTGGTCTACCGTCATCGCGAGCAAGCTCGCTCCCACAAGGGCTTCTTGAATGTTTCATCAGGAGGAGTCTGTCATGAGTCAGGTTACGGTTCGTTCGCTGGTCTATCAGATCGATGGTCAAAGTTATGAAGGTCGCCTGGCCTTCGACGTCAACCAGCAGGGCCCGCGCCCGGGTTTGCTGATGGCGCCGAACTGGATGGGCGTAGGGGCAGGTGCCGAGGAGATCGCCAAGTCGGTGGCGGCCAACGGTTATGTGGTATTGATCGCCGACTTGTACGGGCAGACGGTGCGCCCGAGCAATGCCGATGAAGCGGGGGCGGCGATGATGCCCCTCAAGAACGACCGGGCCTTGTTGCGCAAGCGCATGCAGGCCGCGTTCGAACAACTGCAGAGCCAGGGTGATGCACAGGTCGACACGGCGAGACTGGCCACGTTCGGCTTCTGCTTCGGGGGTTGCTGCTCTCTGGAATTGGCTCGCAGTGGCGCCCCACTGAAGGCGGCGATCTCCTTCCACGGCACCCTGGATACACCGAACCCGGCCGATGCGCAGAATATCAAGGGCGCGGTGTTGGTGCTGCATGGCGCCTCCGACCCGCTGGTGCCGAAAGAGCAGCTACCGGCCTTCGAAGATGAAATGAACGCGGCTGGGGTGGATTGGCAATTGCTGAGCTACGGCGGTGCGGTGCACTCGTTCACCGACCCGCAGGCCAATGTGCCGGGCAAGATGATGTACAACGCCAAGGTCGCCGGACGCGCGTTCCGGTCGATGCATAACTTGCTGGATGAAGTGTTCAAGGGCTGAGGTTGGGTTCTGGATTTGAATCCCTTGTTGTCTGATATAAAGCCATCGCGAGCTTGCTCGCGATGGCGGCCTGACAAGCAATCCTGAAATCAGGGCAACTCGATCCGCTCGCTTTCTCCAGGCACGGTCGGCCAGTCTCCGGCTGCCCAGCGCCGGCGGGCTTCGTCGATCCGGGCCGGGTCGCTGGCGACGAAATTCCAGTTCATCCGTCGCGGTCCATCCAGCGGTGCGCCGCCGAACAGCACGGCATGGCAGTCGCTCTCTGCAAACAGCGTCATTTCTTTCCCGCTTGGCAGTATCACCAACGAGTGGGGGTCCACCGGCTCACCGTCCAGCAACGCCTCGCCGCTCAACACATACAGGGCCCGCTCTTCATGCTCGGTGGGAATCAGCAACGTCGTCGCGGTCTGCAGGTGCAGTTCGGCATACAGCGTGGGCGAGAGCACCGGCACCGGCGACTCCAGGCAAAAGCCTGACCCGGCGATCATGCGGATGCTGACCCCCAGGTTCTCACTGACCGGCAGGCTCTGTGCCGGATGATGGCTGTAGTGCCCCGGGCCTTGTTCGTAGGCTTTGGGCGAGGCCAGCCAGACTTGCAACCCGTGCATGACGAAAGGGCTGCCCAGCAGTGACTCGGGGGTGCGTTCGACGTGGGCGATGGCGCTGCCGGCGGTCATCCAACTGACATCCCCCGCGTCCACCACCTGGTCGGAACCCAGGCTGTCCTTGTGCTGGAGTTTGCCTTCGAACAGGTAAGTGAGGGTGGACAGGCCGATATGCGGGTGCTGGCGGATGTTCATGCCTTTGCCGGCCGGGTAGGTGGTTTGCAGCATGTGATCGAAAAACACGAAAGGTCCGACGCTGCGGCATTTGGCGGACGGCAGCGGGCGAAGAATCGGCTGGCCTTCGACGTCTTCGGCGCGGGGGCGAACGGTCAGGGGAGTGGTCATGTTGTCTTCCAGGTTGAACAACGGTTGCGCGAAGCATAACCCGCCGCCGGCAGACACGGCAGAGGCGCCTTGAACCCCAGCGGGACGGTGAGGGTCTATGTTGCTCATGGCTTCTGGAGACTGCCCGTGCCTTTGACCCGTTTGATCTTTGCCTGGCTGCTGGTTATTTCGAGTAGCAGCGCCGCGGCCCGCGAATATGCCTACAGCGATGCACACCTGCATTACGTCGATTTCTTTCAGGAAACCGCCGGCATGTCCAAGCTGCTCCAGGCGATGGCGGACAATCGCATCGAGCATGTGATGATTTCCGGTGTTCCGGTGGCCAAGAAATGGCATGAAGACGAGCCCAAGCGCCCGCGGTATTACGCCGGTGATGATGCCGACGCCTATTGGTACAGCGCCACCGATGTGATTGTCGCGGCGGCAGTGAGTAAGCTGACCGAGGAGCAACGTCGGCACTTCCATCCTTTCCTGTCGGGCTTCAATCCCAACGACAAGAACTCCGCCGCCCACATCCAGCGCATGCTCGATCTCTACCCGGGGTTGTGGCAAGGCATCGGCGAAGTCTTCACCCGTCATGACGACCTGACGGCGCTGACCTCGGGCGATACCCCGCGGGCCAATAACGAAGCCATGACCCGGATCTATCACCTGGCGGCCGAGAATGACCTACCGGTGATGCTGCATTCCAACATCACGTCCAAGCGTGAAAGAAATCCCCTGTACCTGGCGGAAATCGAGGAGCCGTTGCGCAACCACCCCCATACGCGCTTCATCTGGGCCCATGCCGGCACCAGCATGGAAATCCATCGCCACCAGACCCAACTGGATTTTCTGTTGCCGACCCTGACCCGCATGCTCGAGGCCTATCCCAATCTGTACATCGACCTGTCCTGGAGCCTGCTCACGCCGTACTTGCTGGATGAGGCGGGCAAGCCCCGGGATGAGTGGGTAAAGCTGGTGGAGCGCTTTCCTGAGCGCTTCATGGTCGGCTCGGATGTGGTCGGGCGTTTCAACAAGTTGGGCAAGGAGTTGCACAGTTTCGATCCATTCCTTGATGCCTTGCCGGAAGAGGTGGCCAGGAAGGTCGCGCGGGATAATTTCCTGGCGGTGTTGCCGCGTTCCGTCCCGCGATAGGAAAGCACCTTGTGGCGAGGGGATTTATCCCCGCTGGACTGCGCAGCAGGCCCAAAACTTCGATGGTGATCGGTCTGACACACTGAGATATCAGGTTTGGGCCCGCTTCGCGAGGCCAACGGGGATAAATCCCCTCGCCACAGAGGATTCTCGGTGTATGGCCAATGCTGGTTTGTCATCAGCCTGTCACTGCGGCGTCATACCCTCGCGCTCATCTCAATCAAGGAGCGCACTATGCACCTCACCCGTTCAAGCGCACTGGTCGCGCTGTTGTTGACCTGCGGCCTGGCACAGGCCGAAGTCCGTGTCGAAGGCCCGGTGGAATACGGCGTCTTCGAAGGGCCGCAAGCCGAGCTGCAATCGGGGGAGCGGGTCCTGCGGCGCAGCAACGAGCAGATCCGCCAGACCGAAAGCGTGCCGGCGAAGCTGGGCACCAAGTTCGGCATGCGTTATCAGTTGGCGGGCAAGGTCGCAGACGACCAGCCGTTGACCCTGTTGTACTTCACTCCCGGTATCCGCACCCCCGATGGTGTGCGCCACGACAAGTTCGAGGTCATCCAGAAACTGGTGCCCGGCGCGCCTCAGGATGTCATGGCCTACGAATTCACCGAAAGCCACGAAGTGGTACCGGGGGAGTGGCGGTTCATGGTGTTCCAGGGCGATCGGTTGCTGACGCAGCAGCGGTTTGTGGTGCGCTGAGTTTCATCTCACTGTAGATCTCATGTGGGAGCGGGCTTGCCCGCGAATGCGCAGTGTCAGGCGGTATATTCGTCTGCTGACACACCGCATTCGCGAGCAAGCCCGCTCCCACGGAACCCTGTAGTGGATTGGCAGGCAAAAAAAACGCCCCGAACCAGTCGGGGCGTTTTTTATTGATTTGCTAGGCGCCGGAAAAGCCTGCGATCTTTTCGCTTAAAAGATCGCAGCCTGCGGCAGCTCCTACGCGCCCTGCCAGCGCTTCATCACCAGGGTGGCGTTGGTGCCACCGAAGCCGAAGCTGTTGCTCATCACGGTATTGATGGTGGCGTTTTCGCGAGTCTTGGTCAGGATGGGCAGGTCGGCCACTTCCGGGTCCAGTTCGTCGATGTTGGCCGAACCGGCCATGAAGTTGCCTTCCATCATCAGCATGCAGTAGATCGCTTCGTGAACGCCGGCGGCGCCCAGGGAGTGACCCGACAGGCTCTTGGTGGAGCTGATGGCCGGGGCCTTGTCGCCGAACACTTCGCGTACACCTTTCATTTCCGCGACGTCGCCGACCGGGGTCGAGGTGCCGTGGGTGTTCAGGTAGTCGATCGGTGCATCGACAGTGGACATGGCCATCTGCATGCAACGCACGGCACCTTCACCGCTTGGTGCGACCATGTCGTAGCCGTCGGAAGTCGCGCCGTAGCCGACGATTTCCGCGTAGATCTTCGCGCCACGGGCCAGGGCGTGTTCCAGCTCCTCGACCACGACCATGCCACCACCGCCGGCGATGACGAAACCGTCACGGTCGGCGTCGTAGGCACGGGACGCTTTTTCCGGCGTGTCGTTGCGCTTGCTGGACAAGGCGCCCATGGCGTCGAACAGGAACGACTGGCTCCAATGTTCTTCTTCACCGCCACCGGCGAACACGATGTCCTGCTTGCCCATCTGGATCTGTTCCATGGCGGTACCGATGCAATGGGCACTGGTGGCGCAGGCAGAAGCGATGGAGTAGTTCAGGCCCTTGATCTTGAACGGCGTGGCCAGGCAGGCGGAAACGGTGCTGCTCATGGTCCGCGTGACGCGGTAGGGGCCAACGCGCTTGACGCCTTTTTCGCGCAGGATGTCCAGCGCTTCCATCTGGTTCAAGGTGGAGGCGCCACCGGAGCCGGCAATCAGGCCGGTGCGCGGGTTGGAAACCTGCTCTTCGGTCAGGCCGGAGTCAGCGATGGCGTCCTTCATGGCCAGGTAGGCGTAGGCCGCTGCATGGCCGACGAAACGGTAGATCTTGCGATCGATCAGTTCTTCGAGATTGAGGTCAATGGAGCCGGAAACCTGGCTACGCAGACCCATTTCAGCATATTCCGGGTTGAACCGGATGCCAGGGCGACTTGCACGCAGGTTAGCGGAGACGGTCTCTTTGTCATTGCCCAGGCACGAAACGATGCCCAGACCAGTGATAACGACGCGGCGCATGCGGATAACCCTTAGAAGTTGTCAGTGGAGGTGAAAACGCCGACCCGGAGGCCTTCGGCGGTGTAGATCTCGCGACCGTCCACGGCAACCGAACCATCGGCAATGGCCATGTTCAGCTTGCCCTTGAGGACGCGTTTGATATGAATGTTATAGGTGATTTTCTTGGCGGTCGGCAGGACCTGACCAAAGAACTTCACTTCGCCCGAACCCAGGGCGCGACCGCGACCCGGCAGGCCTTGCCAGCCGAGGAAGAAACCGACCAGTTGCCACATGGCGTCCAGGCCCAGGCAGCCCGGCATCACCGGATCGCCTTCGAAGTGGCAGGCGAAGAACCACAGGTCCGGAGTGATATCCAGCTCGGCGACCAATTCACCTTTGCCGTACTTGCCACCCTCTTCGCTGATATGGGTGATGCGATCCACCATCAGCATGTTCGGGGCGGGCAGTTGCGCGTTACCTGGGCCGAACAGCTCACCGCGACTGCAGCGCAGCAGGTCTTCCCGGGTAAAGGCGTTTTGTTTGGTCATGCGAGCTCCTCAATAGTCCCATGCGGCAGGGTGGGGCAAATCTTCCCGGCCGATCGAAGCGTTCATGCCTCGAATCGACAGCCTACTCATAGACTATTGCGTTGTAGTGAAAGTCACAGCACACGGGAAATGAATGTACACCTGTGCACTGAAATTTTTATTCAAGCCCCAATCGAGGCTTGTTCGGGTGCCTAAGACTGCCGCACTTTCGCCTTTCACGCCAGTCACAGATGGTCCGGTGAGCGGTTCTAGTTCACCCAGCGCTGCAGAATCTGCTGCAGGTCGTTCCTTTTGAACGGCTTGGCCAGGTAATCGTTCATGCCCGCCGCGAGGCAGGCTTCGCGATCGCCCTGCAAGGCGTTGGCCGTCAGGGCGATAATCGGCACCTCGTCGCAGCCAGGCAACTGACGGATCTGCCGGGTGGCTTCGTAGCCATCGATGATGGGCAGGCGGCAATCCATGAGGATCGCTTCGAAAATCAGGCTTTCGGCGCTGCGTACGGCCTGGGCGCCATCGGTGGCGACGCTGACGGTGAAACCCAGGCTGCGCAGCATGGCTTCGATCACCGTCTGGTTGACCGGATTGTCTTCCACCAGCAACACGTTGCGGCCTTCGCCATCGCCGCTACCGGCGGGCAGGCGCGGTGCCAGGGGCGGTTGCGTCTGGCGCGACAGGGCCAGCGGGATCTCCAGGGTGAACACCGAGCCCTGGCCTTCTTCGCTCTGGGCCCGCAGCGTCCCGCCCATGCGTTCGGCCAGGGTGCGGGCGATCGGCAGGCCCAGGCCAGTGCCGCCGTAGCGCCGGGAAATCGAATTGTCGGCCTGCTGGAAGGCGTCGAACATGCGCTCCAGGCTTTCGGCGGGAATACCAATGCCACTGTCGCGCACCGTGCAGGTGAACCACAGCAGTTCGTGGTCCAGGGCCTGCCACTGGCATTGCACGGTGACACGGCCTTGCTCGGTGAATTTCAGCGCGTTGCCGATCAGGTTCACCAGGATCTGCCGTATCCGCGTCGGATCGCCCTGCACCTGCAAGGCCTGCATGTCGTCCGGGACCAGCAGGTCCAGGCCCAGCTTGCGCTGCGCGGCGCTGTGCTGGAACGACTGCGCGCAACTGCCCACCAGTTCGGCCAGGTTGAACGGGATGTGCTCCAGCTCCAAGGCCGAGCGTTCTATGCGCGAGAAGTCGAGGATGTCGTTGATCACCTTCAGCAGGTGCTCGGTGGATTCCGATGCCAGCGCCGTGTACTCGTGCTGTTCGTCGGTCATGCGGGTGGTTTCCAACAGCTGCAACATGCCCAGTACGCCGTTCATGGGCGTGCGCAGTTCATGGCTCATCATCGCCAGGAACTCGGACTTGGCGCTGTTGGCTTTTTCCGCTTCCTCACGGGTCTTGATCAACTGCGCCATGGCTTGGTGCTGTTCGCGGCTGGCTTGTTCCAGGCCGTCGGCCAGGTTGTTGATATGCCGTGATAGGGCCCCCAGTTCGGCATCATCGACGACGGGCAGCGGGGTGCTGTAGTCGCCTTGCTGGATGGCCTTGACCGCGTTGCCGATGTCGCGGATCGGTCGCGACAGGTTGGTCGCCAGCCGGCGCGCCACCAAGAAGGTGAACAGCAGGGCGAACAGCGCCAGGATCGCCGCCTTGAGCAGGATCTCCTGCTGCCGCTGGCTGAAGGCGTCACTGGACATGCCGACGATCACGCGGCCCAGGTAATCTTCGCCGGGCGCCTCGACGGCGGTGCTGTTGCCTTGCAGGAAATCATTGTTCAGGGCAATGCGCTGCAGGCGCACCGGGGCCTGGAAGACTTCGATCTGTTGGGCACGGCTGTGGACTTGCTCGGGTTGTTCGACGTACACCAAGACCTTGTCGGTGCTGTCCTGGACCTCCAGGAAGCGCACGTGCGGGGTCGCCAGGGTCGCGGTGAGCAGGCTTTCCAGCACTTCGTTGTTGCCGGAAATCACCCCGTACTCCGTGGCGGGGGCCAGTTGGTTGGCGATCAGTTGCCCGGTGTGGTTGAGCTCCTGGCGCAAGTCCTGGATGCGCACGAAGGTAAAGAAGCTGATCAGCAGCACGGTCAGCAGCAACGCCGGACCGAGGGCGATGAGCTGGGTGCGGGTATTGATGTCCCAACGACGACGCAAGGTCATGGGCGGTGTTCTCCTTCGGCCAACGTTGCCGCGACGGATTCGGCGTCAATCGGTTCGATCCCCAGCGAGCGGGAGACCTGCCGGTTGCCCAGGACTTTGAAACGGTCCGGATACAGCGTGCGCGGCCAGGTCGTGGCGGGGCGGTCGAGCAGGTCGTCGAGAATCGCCAGCCAGTCTTGCTGGTCGCTGTAGGTGCTGGCCAGGCTGCCGGCCTTGACGAATGCCGCGCTGGGCCCGATCAGCGCACGTTGCCGGGCATAGCTGCTGAGCAACAGGTTCTTCACGGTCTTGGGGTTGTACAAGTCGGGGTCATCGAGGCCCAGCAGCACGTCGCTCTGGCCCAGCAGGTTTTGCAGGGGACGGCTGTCGCTGGTGTCGTCCCAGCGTTCGCTGACGATCACCAGGCCCAGCGGTGCCGCGGCCTGGCGGAGGTCCTTGAGCAGGAATTCACTGTGGGCGTCGTACAGCACGCCGACCTGGCGCACTTGCGGCAGGATGGTGCGGATCAGCCGCAATTGCCGCGCCATCGGTGGATCGCTCCACAACAGGCTCAGATGCGCGGGCGTGGCCTCGCCCAGGCGATCGCGGGCTTGCTGGCGGCTGATGCGCAGGACCAGGGTGGCCGGGCCCCGGGCGTCTTGCAGACGCCACTCCAGGCTGGGCAGGTCGAGCAGAACCAGGCGGATACTATCCGGCAACTTGTCCGGCGCCGGCAGGTTGGCCAGCGGCGTGAACCGCACGCTGTCTTCGGGGCGCAGGGCTTTCAGGGCCTGGGTGAAAGACTGCACGCCGGGGCTGTCCTCGGCACCGGTCAAGAGGATTTCGGCGGCCCGGGCCTGGAGGGTCGTCAGCCACCCGGCAAACACCAGGCACAGGGCCAGCGTCAGGCGGCCATGAAATGGCATCTTGCGGGGGGCGTTCCCGGACATCTAGAACGACAACTCCGCACTGAAGTACACGACATGGCGAGCGTCGTAGCGGTTGTCGACGAAGGTCATGGGCTGGTTGTCCAGGCGCTGTTGCAGGACGCCCGCCAGTTCCAGGCTGGCCTTGCCCAGGGGAATGCGCCGGGCGATGCGGGTGTCCACCCGTTCGAAGCGATAGCCGTTGAGATCGTCGGCGGCGTAATAGAACAGCGCGCTGTTCCAGCCGTGGCCCCAGTCCCTTAGCCACCCCGCCGAGCCGCTGTTGCGGGCGGTCAGTTGTTCGTCGAGGGGGCTGCTGGCCTGGGCGTCGACATAGGCATAGGTCAGGCGCAGGCGGTCGGCGCTGGTCATGCGCCAGTCGAACTGGGTCTCGACCCCGGAGAACTGTGATTCGTTGGCGTTGCTGGCAATGTACTGATTGTTGCGCAGCGGCTCGCTGATCATGCCGGTGATTTCGTCATGGAACAGTTTCACATCGACCGCCAGGCCCAGGTCCACGAAGTAACCGTTGTAGCCCAGTTCCCGGGAGCGCATGTGTTCCTGTTCCAGGTTGCCCGGGCCGCGGGTCTGGACGAAGTAACGGGCACTGTTCTGGCCGAAGGCGGCGGGTTGCAGGTTGGTGACCTGGTAGCTCCAGTTGACGTTGTTCTCGAACATGTCCGGCGAGCGCACGGCTTCGGAGTACACCGCCCGCAGGCCGTGGCGTGGCGTGATCAGGTAATTGACGGCGATCCGCGGAGTCAGCGAGCTGCCGGTCAGGCGGGTGTCTTCGAACATCGCGCCGCCCTGCAACAGCCAATGCTCGGTGGCCCGCCATTCGAGCTGGCCGAACAGGCGCCAGGTGGTGTCGTCCAGGGTGCCGTTGAAGTACGTCTCCGAGTCGGCCCGGTCGTAGCGATAGTTGGCCCCGGTGACCAGTCGCAGGCTGTCGGACAGGCTCAGGGTGTCCTGGATCTCCAGGTCGTAGCGCGATTCCCGGGCGCTCTGGTCGATATCGCCGCACAGGGTTCGCGAGGCGCCGTTGCGCCACTGGTCGAGCACCTGATTGGCCAGCGCCTGTTCCTGTGACGTGCCGGGTGGCGCGCCGGTGCTGGTGTAGCTGGAGATATTGCGCGCCAGCTTCTCGGCATAGTTGGGGTTGAGCTGCCACAGGTCGGTCAGTTGCGGGCTGAAGGACACCTCGGCGTCACAGGCGCGCCAGGTCTGCTGGCGATCCCAGTGCTGGATCGAGCCCTGTACATAAAGGCTGTGATCGGGGTCCAGGTCCAGGTTCCAGCGCAGTGAGCCGGCGTAGTCCTTGGCGATGACGTCGGAGTTATCCCCAGCGGCGGTAATCCCGGCAAACACGGGATGGTAGGTATAAGGCCGCTGGTTGGTCCCATCCTTGGCGTTCAATTGCCAGTCGATGCTCTGCCGTTCGTCCAGGGTCTGGCTGACGGACAGGTTGACTCGGTTCAGGCGGCGGCTGTCGCGGTAGTCGGCGCCGTTGCGGTCGCTGTCAAAGCCATCGTCTTCCTGGCCGGACAGCGACAGCCGCAGGTCGCCGCCGTCCCAGCCGCTGCCCTGGCTGGCGTACCAGTCACTGATGCCACGCTGGCCCCGGGTGATCTTCAGCCGGGTGCCGTGGCTGTCGGCCGGGGCGCGGGTGATGATGTTGACCACCGCCATCAGCGCATTGGCGCCATAACTGACGGTGTTGGGGCCGCGGAAGACTTCGATCCGCTCGATGTCTTCCATGGCCACTGGAATATCGCTCCAGTCCACCGTGGCCAGGCCGGCGCGGTACACCGAGCGGCCGTCGATCAGCACTTGCATGCGGCGGGCTTCGCTGGCGTTGGTGCCATGGTAGTTCACGGCCGCCTGGTTGCCTGTGATGTTGCCGACCATCATGCCCGGCACCAGGCGCAGCAGTTCGCTGATGTCCCGGGCGCCGCTGGCCTTGATCAGCTCGCTGTCGAGCACGGTCATGCTGCCCGGCACCGCCGCCGGCGATTGCTTCAGGCGCGTGGCCGTCAGTACCTGGGGCAGGGGTTGGCTGTCCACGAACAAGTCGTCGGCCAGCACTGGCGGGCTGATGATCAGTGCCAATAGCAGGGACGAACCTGAGCGGGAAGGGCCAACGGACACGGTACAGCCTATGGGAATGGGTGGGTGACGGGCATGTTAACTGAGCTGAACGACTTTTCCATTCACGTTGACAGCATTTTCCTAGGAATTAATGGTCAGCTTCCTACAGCTGGCGGTAATTGTTGCCGGGGCTGGTCGCCATCCGGCCGCTCCGTATAATGCCCCGCATTGCCACTTGGTATGGATGAACGGATTGCATATGACTGAACAGCGCCCGATTGCGGTCCTGGGAGGCGGGAGTTTCGGTACCGCCGTGGCTAACCTGCTGGCCGAGAATGGTCACCCGGTGCGCCAGTGGATGCGTGACCCGGAACAGGCCGAGGCCATTCGGGTCAACCGCGAGAACCCGCGTTATCTCAAGGGCATCAAGATCCGCCCGGAAGTGGTTCCGGTGACAGACTTGCAGGCCACCCTGGAGGGCAGCGACCTGTTCTTCGTCGCCTTGCCGTCCAGTGCCTTGCGCTCGGTGCTGGCGCCCCATTCCGAGCGTTTGAGCGGCAAGTTGTTGGTGAGCCTGACCAAGGGCATCGAAGCCCAGACCTTCAAGCTGATGAGCGAGATTCTCGAAGAAATCGCCCCCAAGGCGCGGATCGGTGTGATTTCCGGGCCGAACCTGGCGCGGGAAATCGCCGAGCATGCCTTGACCGCCACCGTGGTCGCCAGCGAGGACGAAGAGTTGTGCGAACGGGTCCAGGCCGCACTCCATGGCCGCACCTTTCGGGTCTACGCCAGCGCCGACCGTTTCGGGGTGGAGCTGGGCGGGGCGCTGAAGAACGTCTATGCCATCATCGCCGGCATGGCGGTGGCGCTGGGCATGGGGGAGAACACCAAGAGCATGCTGATCACTCGCGCGCTGGCGGAAATGACCCGCTTCGCCGTCAGCCAGGGTGCCAATCCGATGACCTTCCTGGGATTGGCCGGGGTGGGGGACCTGATCGTCACCTGTTCCTCGCCCAAGAGCCGCAACTACCAGGTCGGTTTTGCCCTCGGCCAAGGCCTGAGCCTTGACGAGGCCGTGTCGCGCCTGGGTGAGGTGGCCGAAGGGGTCAACACCCTCAAGGTGCTCAAGGCCAAGTCCCAGGAGACGGGGGTGTACATGCCGCTGGTCGCCGGCCTGCACGCGATTCTGTTCGAAGGGCGCACGCTTGAGCAGGTGATCGAGCTGTTGATGCGTGGCGAACCGAAGACCGACGTCGATTTCATTTCCACCAGCGGTTTCAACTGAACCGCTATTGACCGCAAGCAGGAGCGAGCCATGAACGATCCGCAAGGGCAACCCCAATACGAATCCATCCTGCTGCGTGTGCTGTGGATGGTGGTCTATCTGCTGGTCTGGCAGGTGGCGCAATTCATCCTCGGCGCCGTGGTGCTGGTGCAGTTGATTTATCGGCTGATCTACGGCGCGCCCAGCGCCAGCCTGATGAATTTCGGCGACAGCCTGAGCCAGTTCCTGGCGCAGATCGGCCGCTTCGGCACTTTCCACAGCGACCAGAAGCCTTGGCCGTTCGCCGACTGGCCGACCCCACGCTCGCCGGAAGGCGAAGCGCCACACGCCGTGGCACCGGCACCGCATCCCGTCCGGGACGAGGAGCCGAAGCTATGAAACTGTGGGTATTGCGTCACGGTGAGGCAGAGCCCCATGGTGTCCGTCCCGATCCGGAGCGGGTCTTGACGGTGCACGGGCGCGAGGAGGTGTTGCTCAGCGCCGGCCGGTTGATGGGCGAGCCGTTGCGGGCCATCTACGCCAGCCCTTATGTGCGGGCCCAGCAGACCGCGCAACTGGTGCGCGAGGCACTGGGGTTCGAACCTGAACTGATCACCGTCGATTGGCTCACGCCGGAGACCCGACCGACGGAGGTGCTAAGGCATCTGGAGGACCAGGACGATGTGCTGCTGGTCAGCCATAACCCATTGGTGGGTAGCCTGCTGGGCTTACTGCAGCACGGCCATCTGCAACAACCCGAGCAAGTGCAAACCGCCGGCCTGGCCGAGCTGGAAGGCGATCTGCCGCTGGCCGGGGCGATGGTGCTCAAGGGTATCCAGCATCCATAGGCAGGTTGGCAGCAGGGTTGAGCAGAGTAAAACCATAAAGGAACGACAACGATGAGTCTGTGGCGCACCACCCCCAACATCGAGCAATTGAACGCCGCCGGTAAAAACACCATCAGCGAAGTGCTGGACATTCGGTTCGAGTCCTTCGACGACGAATCCCTGACCGCCAGCATGGTGGTCGATCAGCGCACCCATCAGCCATTCGGCCTGCTGCATGGCGGTGCTTCCGTGGTGTTGGCCGAAACGGTCGGCTCCATGGCCGCCTACCTCTGTGTGGACACCAGCAAATTCTATTGCGTGGGCCTGGAGATCAACGCCAACCACCTGCGCGGCGTGCGCAACGGCCGAGTGACCGCCACGGCCCGGGTGGTCCACCTGGGGCGCACCACCCAGGTCTGGGACATCCGCCTGGTCAATGACGAAGGCAAAGTCAACTGCGTGTCGCGCCTGACCATGGCGGTGGTGCCGTTAGGTGAGCAGCCGCCGGCGCGTTGAACCCCGAGGTTGATGCGATCCTCTGTGGCGAGGGGATTTATCCCCGCTAGGCTGCGAAGCAGCCCTGAAATCAGCCAACTCGGTGCATCAGACTGATCGAGTAGCCCGGTTTGGGGGCGCTTCGCACCCCAGCGGGGATAAATCCCCTCGCCACAGAGGCCGATGTTCACAGTTTCATAACGCCATAGCCCAAGCCCGACTGTCATCATTCCTGTCAGTTACGGTCATTGCCGCGCCGTCGGGTTCTGCGGACAATCTGCCGCAGTTCCCCCAATGGATCGGCTGTCATGTCGCAACAGATTTTTTTCGCCCATGCCAATGGTTTTCCCTCGGCCACCTACGGCAAGCTGTTCGCCGCATTGGCGCCGCAGTACCAGGTCGCGCATCTGGAACTGCACGGCCATGACCCGCGTTTTCCGGTGGACGATAACTGGCACAACCTGGTGGACGAACTGATCCATCACCTGGAGCAGCAACCGGCGCCGGTATGGGGCGTTGGCCACTCCCTGGGCGGCGTGCTGCACCTGCACGCGGCGTTGCGCTGCCCCCAGTTGTATCGCGGCGTGGTGATGCTCGATTCGCCCGTGCTGACCCGTGCCGACCAGTGGGTGATCCTGGCCGCCAAGCGCCTGGGGTTCATCGATCGCCTGACCCCGGCGGGCCGGACGCTGGGGCGGCGCGAGGAGTTCGCTGACCTGGAGTCCGCCCGGCAGTATTTTGCCGGCAAGACACTGTTTCGCGGCTTTGACCCGGATTGCTTCGATGCCTACCTGCAACACGGCCTGCAACAAGTCGGCGACCGGTTGCGGCTGCGCTTCGACCCGGCCACGGAAATCAGTATCTACCGCGGCGTGCCGCACACCAGCCCAGGACGGCCCCGCAAGCTCAAGGTGCCGCTGGCGGTGGTGCGCGGCCGGCAGAGTCGCGTGGTGATGCGGCATCACACCCGTTCGGTGGGGCGTATGCGCCATGGCGAATCCCTGAGCATGCCCGGCGGCCATATGTTTCCCCTCGAACGTCCACAAGACACGGCCAACCTGCTCAAGAACCTGTTCCAGCGTTGGGAGGGGCGCAGCGCATGAGTATGGTCGAAGAGGTCCGCCTGAGCCTGCCTCACATCGAACTGGCGGCTCATTTGTTCGGCCCGGAAGACGGGCTGCCGGTAATTGCCCTGCACGGTTGGCTGGACAACGCCAACAGTTTCGCCCGCCTGGCGCCCAGGCTCGAGGGGCTGCGGGTGATCGCCCTGGACATGGCCGGTCACGGTCACTCCGGACATCGACCGCCGGGTGCCAGTTATGCCTTGTGGGACTATGTCCATGATGTGCTGCAAGTGGCCGAGCAACTGGGCTTGAAGCGCTTTGCCCTGCTGGGACATTCCATGGGCGCCATTGTCTCGCTGGTGCTGGCCGGTTCCCTGCCGGAACGGGTGACGCACTTGGGCTTGATCGACGGGGTGATTCCTCCTACAGCCAAAGGCGATAATGCTGCTGAACGCATGGGCATGGCCCTGCAGGCCCAGTTGGATTTGCAGCAAAAACGCAAGCCAGTCTACAAAACCCTCGACCGGGCCATCGAAGCGCGTATGAAGGGGTTGGTAGCGGTCAGCCGCGAGGCCGCCGAGTTACTGGCCCAGCGCGGCCTGATGCCGGTGCCCGGGGGCTATACCTGGCGCACCGACAACCGCCTGACCCTGCCATCGCCCCTGCGCCTGACCGAGGAGCAGGCCATGGCGTTCGTTGCGCGGGTCGCTTGTCCGGCACATCTGGTGGCGGCGGCCGATGGCATGCTGGCCCAGCACCCGGAGCTGCTGGAGCGTCTACCCTTCAGTCATGAGCAGTTGCCTGGCGGCCATCATCTGCACCTTAACGATGAGGTCGGTGCCGGGCTTGTAGCAGACTGTTTCAATCGGTTCTTCACTGTTCCTTGACTTGCGCCGGGCAACTGTCGAGGCTGGGCGGGTTGAAAGGGAGACAACCATGACAGACCTCTGTTTGCCAGCCTCGCGGTGCATCGGCGACGCCCGTCGCATCCAAGCGTCCCAGGCCAAGCCGATCCGATGAAATTATCCGTTCACTTACTCGTCCTGCTGGTGCTGGCCTGCTTCAGCCCGGCGTCGTTCGCCGTCGATGTGGCGGGCAGTCGCGACCTGGATCGCGTGCCACGCATGCCCGATGCACAGATCGTCGATTATCGGCAGACCAGCGACCTGGAACGTGTCTACCCCATGGGCTCGATCCGCAAGATCAGCGGCCAGTTGCGCTTTGACGGCCAAGTCGATGCCCGTGGGAATGTCACGTCGGTCACCTATGAGCTGCCGCCGGAACATGCCGCGACCCAGGCCTTTACCGCGGCGCGCGAAGCGTTGCAGAAACAGGGCGCCGAGCTGTTGTTCTGGTGCCAGGCCCGCGATTGCGGCGAAAGCAGCCTGTGGGCCAACGACGTCTTCGGCAACGCCAAGCTCTATGGCGCCGACAACGGCCAGGCCTTCCTGCTGCTGCGCCTGGCGCCGCCCGCGGACAACACGCTGATTGCGCTGTATGCCATCACCCGCGGCAATCGCAAGGCCTACCTGCATGTCGAGCAGTTTGAGGCGAATGCTGCGTTGGGGGACTTGCTGCCGACATCGGCCACCCTGTTGCGCCAGCTCAAGGACACTGGGATCCTGGACTTGCCGCGTCTTGCCGGTGAGCCGGACGACACCTGGTTGCGCCTGCTGTCCCGGGCGCTGAACCTGGACACGGGCCTGCGGGTCAGCATCGCCGGTCCCCGGGCCGAGGACTGGCTTGAGGCGCTGGCGGGCCAGGGCGTCCGGGCGGCGCGCATGGAGGCCGCCAGCAGCGAAGCAGCGGGATTGCACCTGGAGTTGCTGCGCTAAGCTGTCTCGGGGCAGTGGTTTCAAACCCGTGCCCCGGTCCTGTTCATTTTTTCGAGACCCTACATGCTCAATAACGATCGGCTGTTGGTGCAGATCCTGCTCCTGGTGTTGTTCGGCGCAAGCCTCTGGGTCATGGCGCCGTTCTGGTCGGCGCTGTTCTGGGGCGCGGTGCTGGCGTTCGCCAGCTGGCCGTTGATGCGCCTGCTGACCCGCTGGGTCAATGGTCGCGAATCCCTGGCGGCGGCGTTACTGACGGTGGGCTGGATGCTGTTGGTGGCGGTGCCGCTGGTGTGGTTGGGTTTCAACCTGGCCGACCATGTGCGCGATGCCACCGCGTTCATCAGGGATGTCCAGGTCGATGGCTTGCCCGAAGCCCCAGACTGGCTTGCCGCTATCCCCTTGGTGGGCGGGCGGCTGGTGGGCATCTGGAACAGCATCGATCAGCAGGGCGCGGCCATGATGGTGTCCATCAAGCCGTACCTGGGACAGGTCGGCAACTGGCTGTTGGCGCGCAGTGCGCAGATTGGCGGCGGGATACTCGAACTGACCCTGAGTATTGTGTTCGTGTTCTTTTTCTATCGCGACGGCCCGCGCCTGGCGGCGTTCGTCCATGGGTTGCTGGAACGCCTGATCGGCGACCGTGCCGGTTACTACATCGAGCTGGTGGCCGGTACAGTGCAGCGGGTGGTCAACGGCGTGATCGGCACCGCGGCGGCCCAGGCCGTGCTGGCGCTGATCGGCTTCCTGATCGCCGGGGTGCCGGGGGCGCTGGTACTGGGGATCGTCACATTCCTGCTGAGCCTGATCCCCATGGGGCCACCCCTGGTCTGGATCCCCGCCACGGCATGGCTGGTGTGGAAGGGTGAATACGGGATGGCGGTGTTCCTCGGCATCTGGGGCACATTCATCATCAGTGGCGTGGACAACGTGCTCAAACCCTACCTGATCAGCCGTGGCGGAAACCTGCCCCTGGTCATTGTGTTGCTGGGGGTGTTCGGCGGGTTGATCGCCTTCGGTTTCATCGGCCTGTTCATCGGCCCGACCCTGTTGGCGGTGGCCTACAGCCTGTTGACGGACTGGAGCAAGAGCCAGGCGCGATAGCTTGAATGCCAAGCACCTGTGGCGGGGGAGATTGCCGTGGCGAGGGGATTTATCCCCGCTGGGTTGCGAAGCGACCCTAAGATCAGGCAATCCGGTATGTCAGGCTGACCGAGTCGGCTGATTTGAGGTTGTTGCGCAGCCCAGCGGGGATAAATCCCCTCGCCACAAGTGAGTTTCAATCCAGGCTTGCCGGTGAATCAGGTCGCCACGTTCAGGTGTTTCCCTACAGTGGCGACGTTATCCAGCGAGTATTGCCGGCTGAGGTTGGCAATCATTCTGTTCAACGCTTCGCTGCCATTGGCCTGCCCGCTGGTGCTGTCGCTACGGCGGCCGGCCTGCAAGGCGTCGTTGAACTCGTCGCTGTCGACTCCGCCGCTGCTGTCGCTGTCGAGGGCTTCCATCAGCATCGCGCTGGTGTCGGTGCTCGCGGACGTACCGTTGCTGGCCTGCAAGGCGCTGCTCAGTTCGCTGGCGGTGACGGTGGCGTCGCCATCGGCATCGAGCTGGCTGAACAGCTCTTCCCCGGAGTCCTGTTGCGGTGGTGGCGGTGATGCAAGGCTGGCGGCGAGTTCGTCGAGGCTGACAGTGCCGTCTTCATTCTTGTCCAACGCTGAGAACACTTGCTGGCTGTCGGCATCGCTGTCCGTGCTGGCCAGACCGTTGCTCAACTCATCGCTGCTGACCGAGCCATCACCGTCGCTGTCCAGGGCGCTGAGCAGCGCGTCGGCCAGTTCGGTATTCGGCGCCTGGTCCCGCGGCGGTGGAGGTGGCGGCGCCATCGCGGCCATTTCCTCGCTGCTCAGGTCACCGCTGCCATCACTGTCCAGGTCGCCAAAATTGTCGCTCAGGCTGACCAGGATGCCGTCGTCGCTTTTTTGCGACAGGGCGCTGCTCAACTCTTCCTGATTGACCGAGCCGTCGCCGTCACTGTCGAGCTTGCTGAGCAGTTCCTTTTGAAACTGCTGGCTGCGGGCACTGCTGGTTGCGGTACTGCTGGTGCTGGTATAGGTCGAGTAACTGCTGACGCTACCGATCATGGGCGCTCTCCTTGGGCTGGAATAGCCGGTGGGTGCACCGGCTTATGCAGCCTCGGTGGGGCAGTTGTCGTGGGTGTGTGGAGTTTGTACCGGTGGGTGTACAAACGCAGTCCCGGCGCAGTGTCGAGTGTGGGAGCGGGCTTGCTCGCGAATGCGGTATGTCATCCAAGCTTGTATCGACTGAACCACCGCATTCGCGAGCAAGCCCGCTCCCACAGGGGGACATCGGTGGGATTCAGGTGCGAGGCAGGCTGATCACCGCCGTCAACCCACCCCCCGGCGTTTCTTCCAGGCTCAACTGCCCGCCCAGGCGTTCGGTGGCTTCCCGGGCGATGGTCATGCCCAGGCCGACACCGCCGGAGTTGCGATTGCGCGAGCCTTCCAGGCGGAAAAAGGGCTCGAACACCGCCTCGCGTTTGTCCGCCGCAATACCGGGGCCGTGGTCGATGACCCGGATCAATACCTGGTGTGGCTGGTCTTGCAGGGCAATCAAGGCGTGGCCGGCGTAGCGCAGGGCGTTGTCGATGAGGTTGTTGAGGCACGAGCGCAGTGCCATGGGTTGCACCTGCAAGGGGGCGCAGGCGCCGCTGACCTGCACATCGGCGCCCTGGTCCTGGGCGTTTTCGCTCAATGATTCCACCAGGGCCTGCACGTCCATCCATTGCAGCGCTTCACTGGTGCGCTGTTCGTGCAAGTAGGTCAGGGTGGCATCGAGCATGCCGATCATGTCGTCCAGGTCCTGGCGCATCTGGCCTTGCAGCTTGATGTCATCGATCTGCTCCAGGCGCAGCTTGAGCCGCGAGAGCGGCGTGCGCAGGTCATGGGACACCGCGCCGAGCATGCGCGAGCGCTGCTGCACCTGCTCGCGGATCCGCTGTTGCATCAGGTTGAACGTATGGGCTGCCTGCCGTGCCTCACGGGGGCCGTTTTCGTCCAGCGGCGGGCTGTCGAGGTTTTCGCTCAGGCGCTCGGCGGCGTCGCTCAGGCGTTGGATCGGTCGGGTCAGCAGCTTGGCGCCGTACCAGGCCGCGATGATCAGGAACACGAATTGAAAGGTCAGTGGCACCACCGGGCCGCCGAACCAGGGACGCGGACGGCGGTTGGGGGGCGGGCCGAAGCGCGGGGGGGCTTCGCCTTGTTGGCTCATTCCTGGCGGTGGCCCGGGGGGCGGCTGGTCGTAATGGAAAAACCAGGCAAAGGCCAACAGATGCGCCAGGACAATCGCCAGTAGCAGCACGCCGAACAGGCGGCCAAACAGAGAGTCCAGGCGCAGTCGCATCAACCGATGTCCCGGGCGTCGAACAAGTAGCCCTCACCGCGGACGGTCTTGATCAGTTGGGGGGCCTTGGGATCGTCGCCCAGCTTCTGGCGCAGGCGCGATACCAGCAAGTCGATGCTGCGGTCGAACGCTTCGATGGAGCGGCCGCGAGCCGCGTCCAGCAGTTGTTCGCGGCTGAGCACCCGGCGCGGTCGTTCGATGAAGACCCACAACAGGCGAAACTCGGCATTGGACAGGGGCACCACCAGCCCGTCAACCGAGATCAGTTGGCGCAGCACGCTGTTGAGCCGCCAGTTGTCAAAACGGATATTGGCCCGTTGCTCGGTACGGTCGTCACGTACCCGGCGCAGGATTGTCTGGATGCGCGCCACCAGTTCCCTGGGTTCGAACGGCTTGGCCATGTAGTCATCCGCGCCCAGTTCCAGGCCGATGATGCGGTCGGTGGGCTCGCAGCGGGCAGTGAGCATCAGGATCGGGATGTCCGATTCGGCGCGCAACCAGCGACACAACTGCAAACCGTCTTCACCCGGCAGCATCAGATCGAGCACGACCACGTCGAAGTGCTCGGCCTGCATCGCCTGGCGCATGGCTGCGCCATCGGTCACGCCGCTGGCCCGTATGCTGAAACGGGCCAGGTAATCGATCAGCAGCTCGCGGATCGGCACGTCGTCGTCGACGATCAGCGCTCGGGTACTCCAGCGTTTGTCGTCATCGGACACTTTTTGATCGTCAGAATTTGCAACAGGGGTGTTCTGCATGGATGCATCATCTGCCAGGTAGGCTGCCAACCGCAAAGAAGGCGGCGAGGTTGAGGCTTCAGCATAGGCGTCGTGCCGCGAGGCGTGAAGCGCTGAAAGAGCGGGGTGCGGCGGCGGACGGTAGCGTGTCGACGTGTTGTACGCATGTCATGAATGTATCGGCTTCGACACAAAGGCCGCTATCGTCCATGCTCCTGGGGGGCGATGAGATTTACCGATCATCGGGTCCCGCACGGGCGCTCGTTCCGCTACAATGCGCGCCGATTTCGACTTGCCTGAGAGCCCGCTCATGTCCGCCTGCCAGACGCCCATTATCGTCGCCCTGGATTTCCCCACCCGTGACGCCGCCCTGAAGCTGGCCGACCAGTTGGACCCCACGCTTTGCCGGGTCAAAGTCGGCAAGGAACTGTTCACCAGTTGCGCTTCGGAAATTGTCGGGACCCTGCGTGACAAGGGTTTCGAAGTGTTCCTGGACCTGAAGTTCCACGACATTCCCAACACCACCGCCATGGCAGTCAAGGCGGCTGCGGAGATGGGCGTATGGATGGTCAACGTGCATTGCTCCGGTGGCCTGCGCATGATGGCGGCCTGCCGTGAAGTGCTGGATCAGCGCAGCGGCCCGAAACCGTTGCTGATCGGCGTGACCGTGCTGACCAGCATGGAGCGCGAGGACCTGGCCGGGATCGGCCTGGACATCGAGCCTCAGGAGCAGGTGCTGCGGTTGGCGGCGCTGGCGCAGAAAGCCGGCCTGGACGGTCTGGTCTGTTCGGCCCTGGAAGCTGGCGCCCTGAAAGCGGCCCACCCGTCGCTGCAACTGGTGACCCCGGGGATTCGTCCGGCGGGCAGCGCCCAGGACGACCAGCGTCGCATCCTGACTCCGCGTCAGGCGCTGGACGCCGGTTCCGACTACCTGGTGATCGGTCGCCCGATCAGCCAGGCCGCCGATCCGGCCCAGGCGCTGGCGGCGGTCGTGGCCGAACTGGCCTGATTCAACGCCGAAGTTTGCCCTTGTGGGAGCGGGCTTGCTCGCGAACGCGAAGTGTCAGGCGCCATTTATGCCAGCTGACACACCGCCTTCGAGCAAGCCCGCTCCCACAGTTGTTTTGTGTCAGACCTTGAGTACGAGTTTCCCGAAGTTCTCCCCGCTGAACAATTTGGTCAGCGTCTCGGGGAAGGTCTCCAGCCCTTCCACAATGTCTTCCTTGCTCTTGAGCTGCCCTTTGGCCATCCAGCCGGCCATTTCCTGCCCGGCGGCGGCGAACTGCGAGGCGTAGTCCATCACCACGAAACCTTCCATGCGGGCCCGGTTGACCAGCAGTGACAGGTAGTTGGCGGGTCCCTTCACCGCTTCCTTGTTGTACTGGCTAATGGCACCGCAAATCACTACGCGGGCCTTGAGGTTCAGGCGGCTGAGCACGGCATCCAGGATGTCGCCCCCGACGTTGTCGAAATACACATCCACGCCTTTGGGGCATTCGCGCTTGAGGCCGGCGTGGACGTCTTCGTTCTTGTAGTCGATGACACCGTCGAAGCCCAATTCATCGACCAGGAATTTGCATTTGTCGGCACCGCCAGCGATGCCCACCACACGACAGCCTTTGATCTTGGCAATCTGCCCGGCGATGCTCCCCACCGCACCGGCGGCGCCCGACAGCACCACGGTCTCGCCGGCCTTGGGCGCGCCAACGTCCAACAGGGCGAAGTAAGCGGTCATGCCGGTCATGCCCAGGGCGGACAAATAACGTGGCAGCGGTGCCAGTTTCGGATCGACTTTGTAGAAACCCCTTGGCTCGCCGAGGAAATAATCCTGCACGCCCAGGGCACCGTTGACGTAGTCCCCGACCGCGAACCCCGGATTGTTCGAGGCAATCACTTGGCCGACACCCAGCGCCCGCATCACTTCACCGATGCCCACCGGTGGGATGTAGGACTTGCCCTCGTTCATCCAGCCGCGCATGGCCGGGTCCAGGGACAGGTATTCGTTCTTCACCAGGATCTGGCCGGCTGCCGGCTCGCCCACCGGTACTTGCTGATAGGTGAAAGTCTCGCGGGTCGCGGCGCCTACCGGGCGTTTGGCGAGCAGGAACTGGCGATTGGTCTGGGCAGTCATGGTTGGCACTCAAGATGAATGAAGACTTGTTGATAGCCCTTCGAAGCCTTTGCCGCAAGATTCGCCGCCTCAGCGAATGCTCGTCGATCCAACCCAGTGATAGTGCCTTGGGGCCCCTTATCACTGGCGCCCATGAATGCCCAACCGGCATCTGGATAGTGCTGCCGTGCCTCGTCAGGCTGTGGCTACACTGGCGCGACCCCGCATTCTTCGAGGAACAGACAATGAGCATGACGTTTTCCGGACAGGTCGCTGTGGTAACCGGCGGTGCCGCAGGCATTGGCTGTGCCACGGCCCAGGCGTTCGCGGCAGAGGGCCTGAAAGTGGTCGTGGCCGACCTGGACGCGGCGGGCGGCGAGCGTACGGTACAGTCGATTCGTGATGCGGGCGGCGAAGCGCTGTTCGTGCGCTGCAACGTGACGCTGGAAAGCGATGTGCAGCACCTGATGGACGAGGTGATCAAGGCCTACGGGCGCCTTGACTATGCCTTCAACAACGCCGGGATCGAGATCGAGAAGGGCAAGTTGGCCGACGGTACCCTCGACGAGTTCGACGCGATCATGGGCGTCAATGTGAAGGGCGTCTGGTTGTGCATGAAGTACCAGCTGCCCTTGCTGCTGGCCCAGGGCGGCGGTGCCATCGTCAACACGGCCTCGGTGGCCGGCCTGGGCGCTGCGCCGAAGATGAGCATCTATGCCGCTTCCAAGCACGCTGTGATTGGCCTGACCAAATCGGCTGCCATCGAATACGCCAAGAAGAAGATCCGCGTGAATGCGGTCTGTCCGGCGGTGATCGACACCGACATGTTCCGTCGTGCCTACGAGGCGGATCCGAAAAAGGGCGAGTTCGCCAATGCCATGCACCCGGTGGGGCGTATCGGCAAGGTCGAGGAAATCGCCAGCGCCGTGCTCTATTTGTGCAGCGATGGCGCGGCGTTCACCACCGGCCATTCCCTGGCGGTGGACGGCGGCGTCACGGCGTTCTGAGGACGTTTCCCTGAGCTTGTAGGAAGAAGCCCGCACTGGTTGCGGGCTTTTTCTTTGGGCCGGGGAAACATCCCCGGAGCGGCCTATCAATGTGTTTCAAAGGGTGAGAATCGGCGCTTTTGGCGACGTTGTCGTACATCGTTCGGGGGTGGCCTGTGCTTAACTGTTTCCGGAAATAAAACAAACGCTTAGGAGCTTGGTTACTCATGGAGTTGAGAATCGACCGGCAGGCCTTGGTGCCTGTCGTGCAGCAAATCGTCGACGCGCTGACCGGCTGGATCCGACAGGATGCGGTGCAACCGGGGACTCGCCTGCCGTCCGTGCGCCAACTGGCGCGGCAGAACCTGCTCAGCCAGTCCAGCGTCAATGAAGCGTGTGAACGCCTGGTTGCCCAAGGCCTGCTGGCGTCCCGGCATGGCTCCAGCTTTTTTGTCGCGCCATCCCCCGCATCCGGGCAGGCGGGCATCGACCCGGAGCGGCGGCAGGCTATGCCCGCCGAGGGCATTGATTCGCCGCCCTGGGCGTTGAAGCTGGGGTGTGGCGGGTTGCCCGAGAGCTGGCGTGAAAGCGATGACCTGGGTTATGCGATCCGGCAGGTCACCCGCACCGATATGGCGGGGTTGTTCAACTACAGCACGTCACTGGGGCTGCCCGCCCTGCGTGAGCAGCTGTCCAGGCGCCTGAAGCAATTCAATATCGAGGCCGATAAAGACCTGATCCTGACCACCACCGGAGCGACCCACGGGCTGGACCTGATCGTGCGGACACTGCTGCAGCCAGGCGCCTGCGTGGTGGTGGAGAGCCCTGGCTATTCAAGCCTGTTCGACCTGCTCAGGTTGCACAAGATCGACATGATCGAATTGCCCAGGACCCCACGCGGCCCGGACGTCGATGTGTTGCAAGACTTGTTGGCGACACACCGGCCCAGCGCGCTGTTCGTCAACAGTGCCTGTCACAACCCGACCGGCAGCAACCTGGCACCGGCCGTGGCCCAACGGTTGTTGCAACTGACGAAGCAACACGCCGTGCTGGTGATCGAAGACGATGCCTATGGCGACTTCCAGAACTCGGCGCGGACCCGGTTGGCAGCGCTGGATGCCGACGTGGTCTACGTGGGCAGTTTCTCGAAGACCCTGAGCAGTTCGTTGCGCGTTGGTTTCGTGGTGGCCGGGCCGTCCATCATCGCGCGCCTGAGCGAGGTCAAGGGCATTACCAGCATGGGTGGGTCGCGGTTCTGTGAGTCGGTGCTTGCCAATCTCCTGGCCAATGGGGCCTATCGCAAACTGGTCCAGCGCCAGCGCCAGCGCTTGGGCGTCGATACGGCGGCGCTGTTGCAGGTGTTGGAGGATGCCGACTGGGAGGTCTTTGGCAAACCCGCCGGCGGGCTTTTCATTTGGGCAAGACCGCCCATCAGTGACTACGCTGGATTACAGCGCCTGGCCAAGCGGTTTGGCGTGTTGTTGTCTTCGCCCACCGCCTTCAGCCCTTCGGGCGCCGACAGCGACTGGCTACGGATCAACGTGGCCTATGCCCGTGATCCCCGGGCACTGGGTTTTTTCCGGGCTGTGGCTCTGGATCGACCTCAAGTGTCCTGAAAACGACGCGGCTGTAGCTTTTTGCCATTATTCCGACGCCAGCATCTTGTGTTGCAGGGCGTCTCGTTGCGAATCTGCAATCAACACACACTGGCAGAGGACTGAGCGCAATGATTTCGGCCGTGCAAGGACGTTTTGCCAACCTGGGTATGGCAAAAAAACTGGGTATCGGATTTGTCCTGGTGCTGCTGTTGACCGCAGTGGTCGCGGCCATCGGCGTCTGGTCTCTGCAGACCATCAGCTATCGCTTCGATGGCCTGAAGCAGATGTCGTCCCTCAACAGCGGGTTGCTCAAGGTCCGGCTGCTGGAGCAGGAATACGCCTCCCGTTCCGATCCCAAGACGGCCGATGCCCTGCGCCAGGGTGTCGACGGGCTGCTGGCCCTGGCGAACGAACTCAAGGCGCAGTCGCCGGCCAACGTGCCGGTGATGAACGACGTCGAGCAAGCGCTGGGGGCCTATCGCAAGGCATTCGACGAGTTCGTCGGGCTGAGCCAGAGCAAGGACCTGGCGCTGGAAATGGCCAGTTGGTCGGTGTCCAGCGTGGCCAACAACCTCGATGTATTGCAGGCCGGGCTGGCGGATGACGGTACCTATACCTTGAAAGATTCCGAAGGCAAGGAAGGGGCCGAATTCATCGAGCAGGCCAACCAGATCAGCGAAGTGTCGCGGTTGATGTTGCAGGCCATGAATGAAGCGCGGGTTCGTTTGGACCAGAGCCGCAAAGGCAACGTCGAGGGCGCCGGGGAAGGCAGCATCGAACAGGCCGAGCAGGCCATGAAACAGGCCGAAGCCCTCAAGACCACGGTCAAGGACCCGGGGTACCAGACCGTGCTTAACGAAGTGGCCGGGCATATCGCTGGGTTCAATGAGCAACTGGCCGAGTACACCGGCCTGTTGGCGAAGGAAAAAATCGTCTACCAGCAACTGCACGAGCGTGCCGATCAAGTGGTGGCGCGGGTCGACCAGGCCTTCAGTGCCGAAGACCATGCCATGCAGACCGAACTGAAGAAGAACTCGCTGCTGATCATCGGTTCGTCGGCCTTGGCGTTGCTGGTGGGATTGATCGCGGCGTGGGTCATCACCCGGCTGATCGTGACGCCGCTGCGCAGCGTCATTCGCGTTGCCCAGCGGATCGCGGCGGGTGACTTGAGCGCCACGGTGGAAGTGACGCGCCGGGACGAGATTGGCCAGTTGATGCAGGCGATGCAACAGATGGGCGCAGGGCTGAGCAGTATCGTCAGCGGCTTGCAGGCCGGGATCGAGCAGTTGGCCAATTCGGCTCAATCGCTGTCGGCTGTGACCGAGCAGACCAACCTGGAAGTCAGCAGCCAGAAAGAGGAAACCGAGCAGGTCGCCACGGCCATGAACCAGATGACGGCCACCGTGCACGATGTGGCGCGCAATGCCGAAGAAGCGGCACAAGCGGCCCAGACTGCCGACGACAAGGTCGAAAGCGGCCAGCAGGTGGTGCGCCAGAGCATGGTGCGCATCGAACAACTGGCCGATTCGGCCACCTCGGCCAGTTCCAGCATCGAAAGTCTCAGTGCCGAGATCCAGAACATCGGCACGGTGCTGAGTGTGATCAAGAGTGTGGCCGAGCAAACCAACCTGCTGGCCCTCAATGCCGCTATCGAGGCGGCCCGTGCCGGGGAGCAGGGCAGGGGCTTTGCGGTCGTGGCCGATGAGGTGCGGGCCCTGGCCAGGCGCACGCAACAGTCCACCGAGGAAATCGAGCGACTGGTGAGCGCCTTGCGTTCAGCGGCCCAGGCTTCCGTGCAGCAGATCCAGAGCAGTGGCGAGTTGGTGAAGATGGCGGTCAGCGACGCACTTCAGACCGAGAGCGCGTTAGGCAGCATTGCGGCGGCGGTGTCGTTGATCCAGCAGATGAACCAACAGATCGCCGCGGCAGCCGAGCAGCAGAGCTCGGTGGCCGAAGAGATCAACCGCAGTGTCACCAGCATTCGCGCCAGCGCTGATCAATCGTCCCTGGCGATGCGCGGCAATGCCGCTTCCAGCATCGAGCTGGCGCAGCTGGGGATTGAGTTGAAAGGGATGGTGGGGCATTTCAAGTTGTGACGCAGGGGTATCCGTTGGGTGCCGCGCCCTATGGGGCTTGTATGAGCTTGTGAGCTGTAGGAGCTGTCGAGTGCAACGAGGCTGCGATCTTTCCCCTAACACTTGAGTCTCAAGCGAAAGATCAAAAGATCAAAAGATCAAAAGATCGCAGCCTCGTTGCACTCGACAGCTCCTACAAGCTCGTACGCTCGCCACGATGAGGCTGCGTTGCCTCAGTCGTAGACCTTCTTCTTCTTCCACTCGTCGTTTATTTCGTCGTCCTTCAAGCCTTCGGTCAACTGGTTGACCTCGCCCTCGACCGGCTGAGTGCTGGCCAGGACCTGGGCATTGGCGCGGGCCAGGAGTTTCTCCAGGTAGGCCAGTTGTTCGGCGTAGACCTGTGGTTCCTGTTGCTTGCGCAGGTACTGCACGCCGCGCTCGAAGGCCAGGCGAGCCTGCCCGGGCTGTTCTTGCTGCAAAGCCTGCTGGCCGAGGTTGTTGAAGAACTCGATGTGCAGCAGCACCAGGATGTGCCGCACCTCACGGATCCAGCGCTTGGCTTCGTTGGGCGGCAGGAAACCGTCCTGGGCGGCGCGGGTGATCTGGCCATGCAAGGCCTCGAGCAGAAAGCGAACGTCCTTGGCCTTGGCTTCGGTCTGGATCGGTGCCGGTGGATTGCTCACCGGGATCGATTCACCCTGGGCCGCCAGCGCGCTCAGTTCATCCAGGCGTGCCTTGACCGCGGAATTGGTTTTTTCCAGGTTCAGCAGGCGCTGGCAGACATTCATCTCGAGGCGCGTCATCAACAACTTCAGGGCAGGGGTCATCAACTGCCCGGGGAAGGTTTCGGTGAGCTCGCCACAGCGACGCATGCGGTCGTTGAGTTCTACCTTGGTGCGGGCCTTTTCCAGCTTGTTGTTTTCCACCACGTGGTTCATGTAGCCAATGGCGATCAACAGGGCGATCCCGGCTACGACGAGCAGGGTGATCATGAGTGGTGTCACCGGTAAGACCTCTTTATTAGGGTACGCATGTCATGAGTGTAGTGGCTTGGCTTTTAAGCGCATAGGCCCGAGCGACGTGATTAGACGGGCGTCGTGCTGTTTATAGGATGTATGATCGGGTAAGAGCACATTGCCATCATTTGTCGGGCGCGACTATAGCGTCTCGGCGGGCGACAGAATATAGGCGTCAGAGACCGGACGAGCAAAATGTGCGGATCGTCCCCAAACCGGGCGAAGTCATTGATTTAAATAAATTTATATCTGGGGGTTGACGACCCTTCAATCCATCCATAGAATGCGCGCCACTTACAGCGTAAAGCACTCAGCCAAACGCTCTAAGTAGTGAATGTTGTACGTGTGTCCCCTTCGTCTAGTGGCCTAGGACACCGCCCTTTCACGGCGGTAACAGGGGTTCGAGTCCCCTAGGGGACGCCA
>NZ_FOVS01000048.1:0-35527 GCF_900115235.1 Pseudomonas sp. NFACC24-1 | reverse complement strand
GGTGACGTCAGCATCGGCACCCAAGGCGACTTGGCGATCAACGAGGCACTGGCCACCCGCGGCAACGTGTTCCTGAACATCAGCGGCAAGACCACCCAGGATGCCAACGGCAATATCACCGCCGATGGCCTGGCGCTCAAGGGCGGGAATTTCGATCTGCGCAACGCCAGCAACTGGGTCGGCGATATCGCCAGCCGAGCGAAGGATGTCAGCTTCGTCAATCGGGCCGACGTCACCGTCGGCACGCTGACCGAGACGGCACTGGACGGCACCCGGCTGGATCAGATCGTCGGTATCGGCAACACCGGCAAAGTCCAGGTTGTGACGACCACCGGCAATATCATCCTGACCGAGAACGTCAGCACCACCAGCAATGCCGCCGATGCGATCGTGCTCAACGCCGGTCAATCCGCTTCGGCGGGCGTGGCTGCGGGCGGTGACGTGAAGGCCGACGCGGGCGTGACGGTATCGACCGGCGCCGGCGGCCGGGCGGTGATCTACACCGGTAGCCTCGCTGGCAGCACCGGCATGGTGGATGTGGTCGGCAGTGGCAGCGGTAATTTCCGCTACAACAGTGACGAGCAACAGAGCAATTTCGGCAGGGCCCTGGGCAACACAGGCGTGCATGCCGTTTACCGCGAGCAGCCCGTCCTGGTGGTGTCCACTAACGGCGCGACCACCCAGACCAAGGTGTTCGATGGCCAAACCACGTTCAACGGCGGCGGTATCGCCGGTTATGACGCCAACGGCCTGTGGAACGGCGACACCAAGCCGATGCTCGGCAACCCACTGTATTCGGTAGGCACTCAAGGCCCGGGTTCGCACCTGATCAACATTGGCGGGCTGGCTGACCTCGGTTACCTGATCGTGAGCAGTCCGGCCAACGCCAATCTCACCGTGACGCCGTCGGTTGATTACGACGCCGTGCGGCAGAGCGTCGCCGATGCCACACGCGTCGGCGCAGAGGTGAGTTCGCCCCATGCACCGGAGCTCAACCCAGCCCAGCCGAAACCGGCTAATTGGTCTGACTACGGGGTCGAAGACGGCGGACTTCTGCTGGTGGACCAGGGCGGCACTCGTGCCAGCGGCAATACTGGCGACAGCGATTCGGCTGCCCAGGCCGAGGACACCGCCAGCGAGCGGGAACTGGCCGGGAACGTCTGCTCCGATGGCGGCGTATCCGAAGGCGGTGCCTGTGCGGCCTACCCACCGCAGACCGTGTTCGTCGTGCGCGGCGGTGTGCGCTTGCCGAGCTTGGCCATGCGTCCCTGATTCCTGACATCCACCTCTTTCATTTGAAGGACCCTTGGCCACGTCCCCGGACGTGGTCATGGGCTCCGGCAACCCGAATTATTCGAGATTGATCCCATGCAAAACAAACTGATGTCCTGCGCGGCCGGTCTGGCGTTGTTGTCCACTTCCCCGGCCTGGGCGGCGACCCTGCCGGCACGCCCGATCCCCGACGCCGGCCGTATTCTGCAGGAACTGCCGATTCCGCAGCAGGAACTGCCGCAAAGCATTCGCCTGGATATAGACGCACCACAACCAGAGCAGGAAAAAGTCGGCGGCGCCAAGGTCCAGCTCAACGCTGTCCATTTCACCGACAACACGCGCATCGACGAGGCCAGCCTGCAACGCGTCGTCGCCCCGGCTATCGGTCGGGCCCATGACCTGGACGAGCTGCGGGAAGTGGCCCGGCAGGTCACGCTTTATTACCGTGAGCAGGGTTACCCGTTTGCACGTGCCTATTTGCCGGCCCAACGCATGGCCAACGGTGAACTGACCATCGCGGTGATCGAAGGCCGTTATGGAAAAATCACCGCCACCAACGACGATGCGAAACTGGCCGCACAGGCGCAGCCGTTCCTGGACGACTTGCAACCGGGCGATGTGATCGAGCGTGACCGGCTGGAGCGCAGCATATTGGTGCTCTCGGACTTGCCAGGCGTGGCTGTTCGTCCGGTGATCCGGCCAGGTGAGGCGCTCGGAACGGGCGATCTCGATGCCAAAGTGAGCAAGACCGAGGCCTTCGAGGGCAAGGCCACCCTGGACAACCATGGCAATCGTTATTCGGGGCGCAATCGCCTGACGGTACAAGGCGACTGGAACAGCCCGCTGATGTTGGGCGACCGGCTCAGCGCCGCGGTGATGGCCACCGATGAAGACCTGTATTTCGGCAGCCTCGGCTACTCGATGCCATTGGGCACCTCCGGCCTGCGCGGCAACGTGGGTTACGCCCAGAGCGCTTACGACCTGGGTGCGGAATTCGCCGACCTGGGGGCCACCGGTACCGCCGAGGTCAGCAGCATCGGCTTGAGCTACCCGCTCCTGCGCAGCAACCAGGCGAACCTCATGTTGGCTGGGCAATACCAGCACAAGGAACTCGAGGATAAGTACGAAGTGTTGGGCCTCAGCTTCGAAAAAAGCAGTGACACGCTGCCCATCAGTTTGCAATTTGACGTGAGGGACACCGTATTCGGCGGCGGCATCACCTACGGCGGCGCGACGCTGACCTACGGTGACCTGAAACTGGATTCGGCCCTGCGCGAGGGTGACCGCCAGACCGCTCAGACCGAAGGCCAGTTCAGCAAAGTGAACGTCGACCTCGCGCGCCTGCAAGCGCTGCCGGCCAACTTCACGCTCTTCGCCCGTGTCCTTGGGCAATGGAGCAGCGACAACCTGGACTCGTCCGAAGATTTCAGCCTCGGCGGCATCGACGGCGTGCGGGCTTATCCCCAAAGCGAAGCCTCGGGCGACGAAGGCATGCTGACCCAGATCGAGCTTCGCTACCCGATCGACAAGCTCACGCCCTACCTGTTCTGGGACGCCGGCAAGGTGCGCATCAACCACGACGAGTGGGCCGATGAGAAAAACACCCGCAGCATCTCCGGCGGCGGTGTGGGCTTGCGCGCTCAATACGGCCAACTCTCGTTCGACGCAACGGTCGCCTGGCGCCACTCCGGCGGCGAAGCGCAGAGCGATACGCGCCAGGAAAACCCGCAACTGCTCGCGCAGATCGGTTACCAGTTCTAAACGTTTCAAGGCGACCTGAAGGCATTTACTGTTCATTCAAGCCGTTCAACAAACCTGTGGCGAGGGGATTTATCCCCGTTGGGCTGCTAAGCAGCCCCAAAGCAGCAAACTCCATCTTCCTGGCACACCGAGGTGCTTGATTTGAGGGCTGCTACGCAGCCCAACGGGGATAAATCCCCTCGCCACGGTTTAGTGAGCTGCATCAACCCCGTTGGCCACCGCGCCTGGGCTTTTTCCAGGCATAACCCCCTCTCGTTCGATATTCCCTCGCCACACGCCCCTGCGCCCCGCCCGTAACGCCCCGTATCGGTAGGCGCCCCGAGGGGACGACCGTTTAACGCCCGTTAAAAATTTGATAGCTTCAGTTCTCACTCGATCTGCCGCTATATCGGTTTGTTGCCGGCCCGATACGTGCTTCCTCCCTTGGCAATTGCGCGACAGCGACCTGGCTATACACAAGAAGAGACCTGGCGAATGGACAACGGACGATACGAAAGGCAGGTATTGACGGCGGCAGGCGTGGCGGCGTCCGAGCCGTTGCCGCATATTCTGCTGATCGACGATGTCCCTGAAGACATTCGCGCCACGCTCATTCTGTTGAAGACCCAGCCCTGGCGCATTTCCCTGGCCAGCGATGCCTATCAGGGTTATCAACGCGCCCTTGCCCTGCGCCCGGACCTGATCGTCCTGGATGTGCACATGCCGCAAATGGACGGTTTCAGCCTGTGCCGGTTATTACGCGAGGCACCGGCCACCCGGCATACCCCGATCCTGTTTCTGTCGTCGGCCAATACGTCGTTGGAGCGGTTGGAAGGGTTGACCGTAGGCGCGGTGGACTACATCCCCAAATCCTGTGCCCCGGAAGAAGTCCTGGCGCGCATCAGGATCCATCTGCAATTGACCTGGCGAGCGCCACCGCCCATTGCGGACCACCCGGCCGATCCGCAACCCCAGGGCGATGAAATCGTGCTGCGCGCGGCGATGCGACTGATCGAAAACCAGTTGGACGACATACCGTCCCTGGGCATGCTCGCGCAAAAAGTCGGCACTCATGAAAAACGCCTCTCCGCCATTTTCCGCGAACACTTGGGGATGACCGTGTTTGCCTATATTCGCGACGCACGGTTGCGGCGCGGCCAGGAACTGCTCTCCGAAAGCGCCATGAGTGTGCAGGACGTCGCCGAAGTGGTGGGCTTTCGCAATGCCTGCAACTTCACCACGGCGTTTCGACAGCGAATCGGCATGACGCCCAGCCAGTTTCGCCAGCAGACCCTGGGCCTCGTTGATACAGAGTCGGTCGGGCGCGCCTGATGCGGCTCCTACAGTTCCTGGTGCTGACGATTGCCTTGTTGTCCGCCGGATTGCTCCACGCCGCGCCCGTGGAACTGTGCCGGGCTGACCGTCTGGACCTGATGCCTGCGGCGCAGATTTTCGAAGACGCCCAGGCCCGCTTGAGTCTCGAAGAAGTCGCCCGCCTGCCCGACACCCGTTTCAATCCCGCAACCCCGCGCTGGCCGAGCCAAGGCTACAGCCGCTCCGCCTTCTGGTTGAAATGGCAGCTCACCAATTCCAGCGATGTGGCGTGTTCGCGCTTGCTGGTGGTCGGGGCGCCGCGCCTGGACGATATCCGCGTCTTTCAATCTTCAGCCGGGCGCTGGCGTGATGCCCACGCCGGAGGCGCCTATCCCTTGGCCGAATGGCCCCAGCCGGCAGCGCGTCAGCCGGCATTCCCGGTCTCGCTGGCGGCGGGGGAGAGCGTCACGGTGTTCGTCCGTGTGACGAGCCATTTCCAGCTGTTGCTGGAGCCGGAGCTGTGGTCCGAACCGGCGCTGCTGCGCAGTCAGCAGCAGACTTACCTGAGCGACGGGCTCGCCCTCGGCATCGTCCTGCTGGTTGTGCCATTCGGCTTCATCGTCGGCTGGATCCTGCGCTCCCGATTGCTGAGCGTGAATGCGGGCGCGGTCCTGAGCTACATCCTGCTGACCTGCATCCTCAACGGCTACCTGATCTACTGGCCCACAGCGCTGGGCTGGACTCGGGAGCTGCTGACCTGCGCCAGCGCAATCTCGTTCGTCCTGTTCCTCGCCTACTTCCGCGTGCTGTTGCAGGTGTCCGCATTGCCCAAAGTCATTGGCTGGAGCTATTGGCTGCCGCTGTCGGGGTGTGTGCTCGGCCGGCTCTGGTGGCTAAAAGTCGATTCCGTCCAGGGCGCGCAAATCGTCCAGATGTCCCTCATGAGTTTCTACGGGGTGCTGCTCGTCACGCTGTTCATGGCCTGGCGCAGACGACTGAGCTACAGCTGGCTGGCCTGGCTGGTGTCGGGGCTCTTGCTTGCACAATTGCTGATGCGAATGCTTTTCCCCCAGGAACAATTGCCCTGGCAGTCGCCCCAAAGCAAATACAGCTTATCGTCCACACTGCCGGGCGTGGCGTTGCTGGTGTGCACGTTGATCATGGAAGTGGCCCGCAGCCGCAACCGCGAAAAACACGCCCTGACCACCCTCGAACAACAACGCCAGGCCGAGCACGAACGCCTGGAAAGCACCGTGGCCCTGCGCACGTCGCAGTTGCGCGACTCCCTGGCGGCCCGCAGCGCGTTGATGGCGCGCATCAGTCACGACCTGCGCTCGCCGCTGGTGCGCATCATCGACTATGCGCGTCTGCTGCACGCCGGGCCCAACCGCGACTATCAGGCCACGATCGAGCGCAACGCCCGCCAGCAACTGGAGCTGATCGACGAGATGCTCGAGTTTTCCCGTGGCGAGCTGGAGCAAATGCAACTGACCCTTGCGCCGGGCTACCTGTACGGGTTCCTCAACGAGATTGCAGACGAAGCGGGCTTTCTCGCCGCACGCCAGGGCAACACCTTCGAGGCGGTGCTGGCCGATGATCTGCCACCACTGGTGGAGGCCGACTTCAAGCGCCTTCGGCAGGTGCTCATGAACCTGCTGGCGAACGCGGCGAAATTCACCCGCAACGGCCAGATCCGCTTCGAAGTGGATTGGGCCCCGGGCGCGACCACCAACACCGTGGAGCTGCGCTTCAGCGTGATCGACACTGGCATCGGCATCGACCCGCAAGAGTTCGAACAACTGCTGCAACCGTTCCGCCGCGGCCGCAATGCCCAGCGCTATGAAGGCAGCGGGCTGGGCCTGTCCATCGTCACCCAACTGCTGGAACGCATGGACAGCCGCCTCGAACCCCAAGCCACCGGGCAGGGCAGCCACTTCAGTTTCCGTCTGCAATTGACATGCGCCGACGAGCACGACCTGGAAAACGGCATCGTCGACAACAACGCCACGCCGTTTGACGGCCAGGGCAAACACGTTCTGCTGGTGGACGACGTCGAGCAGAACAGCGAATGGCTCTACGACTTGCTGGCCGGTTACGGTTTCGATGTCAGCATCGCAACGAACGGTCAAGACGCCTTGGCCTGCCTGGCGCAGCAGCCGATCGACCTGCTGATCAGCGACCAGATGATGCCCGGCATGGATGGTTGGGCGCTGCTGCGCCAAGTGCGCGAGCGTTGGCGCCATCTGCCGGTGATGCTCTATTCGGCGGTGCCGCCACGCAGGCCGCAGGACTATCCAAAGGACCTGGCCTTCGACGCGGTCCTGCTCAAGCCCGCCGACAGCCGTGAATTGCTGGCGTGGGTGAAAACACTGGCTTGCACGGACACGGTGCATCGCACGATGGCTCGGGAGTTCTAGCATGCCGGGTCTGGGTTATCGGCTGCTCTTGCTCGGCGGCCTTTCGACGTTGCCCTGGGTGTCGGCCCAGGCCGAACTAGCGGCGCCCAGCGCCCTCACGCTCGACGCAACCACCGTCACCGCTCGCCGCCGCGAGGAAGATCCGCAAGACGTGCCGATCCCGATCAACGTCCTCTACGGCGAGCAACTGGACGAGGCCGGCCTGCACCGCCTGCAAGACATCCAACAGCGCGTGCCCGGCCTGGTGGTGTCCGGTCACGACGCCCGTTATGCCGGCTTCGGCCTGCGCGGCTTCGGCGCCACCGCCTACAACGATGGCCTGGAAGGCAGCGTCGGCACTTACGTCGATGGCGTTTACCAGGCGCGCCAGGGCATGGCCTTCACCGAGTTGATGGACATCGAACGCATCGAAGTGCTGCGCGGGCCGCAAGGCACCTTGTTCGGCAAGAACACCACGGCGGGCGCGCTGAACATCATCACCCGCCAGCCAACCTTTCAGCCCGAAGCCAACCTCGAAGCCAGCTACGGCGAGCGCGGCCTGCGGGAGTATCGCGGGACGGTTTCCGGACCGTTGCAGGACGACGTGCTCGCCGGCCGACTCAATGTCTTCGACAGTTCCACCGATGGCGCCGTGGAAAACCTGCAAGACGGCGCCCGCCTCGGCGACGCCGACAGCCATGGCCTGCGCGGCCAGTTACTGTGGACGCCGACCCCGGACTTCAGCGCCCGCCTGATCGCCGACTATGCCGAGCAAAACGAGGCCGGCAACGTCCTGCTGGTCAATCACTACAGCCAGCAGACCCGCAAGCGCGCCCAGTTCCTCGGCTATCCGTTGGCGGAGCCCGACCCTTACAAGCGCGAGGCAGGCATCGACGCGCCAGGTCATCCGCAAACCCTGCAGAACGGTGTCTCACTGGAATTGAATTGGGACCTGGACGAGGCGATGCGCCTCACCAGCATCACCGCCTACCGCGACTGGGACTACCGCGCCACCCGCGACAGCGATAGCACCGCGCTGTCCGTGGCCGAGTCCGAAACCGAGCTGGGCCACCGGCAGTTCAGCCAGGAATGGCGCCTGTCCGGCACGGTCGGTTCTTCCGTCGACTATGTGGCCGGGCTGTATTACCTGCGCCAACAGCTCGACCGGGAGATCGACGCCGAATTCGGCAAGGACGCCGCGCCCTGGTTTGTCGGCGATCAACTTGAGCAACTGCAAAAGCTCTACGGCATCACGTTCACCGATCCGAAGCAGGTGCCGGCGATGCTGCTGGACGGCGCCCGGCAACGCTATGACGGCGAGCAGAAGGGCGACAGCCGAGCCATTTTCGGCCAGCTCTCCTGGCGCCCGATCGACCCGCTGGAACTCACCGGCGGCCTGCGCTACAGCCAGGAGCGCAAGGACGGCTGGATCTCCCGCGACGTCAGCAACCTCGCCCCGCTGACGGGGTTGCCGCCGGTGTTCCAGGCCGGTGGACAGTTGCTGCGCGACATTGCCCTCGGTGGTGGTTATTACCGCGAGGATTCGATAAAGGAAAACAACGTCTCCAGCCTCCTCAGCGCCAGCTACCGCTTCAGCGATGGGGTGATGGGCTACGTCAGTTGGTCGCGGGGCTACAAGGCCGGGGGCATCAACTTCGACGTAGTCGGCCCGTTCACCGCGCCCACCTTCGAGCCGGAGCGCGCCACGTCCCTGGAACTGGGCATGAAGACGCGTTTCTGGGATGAGCGCGCATTGCTCGACCTCGCCGTCTACCAGACCGACGTCGACAACTACCAGGCGCTCACCTACAGCCCGCCGACATCCATGTTCGCGCCACCGCTGCGGGACAACCTGATCAACGTCGGCAAGGTCCGCCTGCGTGGCATCGAGCTGGATTCCGCCTGGCAACTCACCCCCCGACTCACCGGGCGCCTGGGCCTGGCCTGGAGCGATGCGCGCTACCGCAGCTTCCCCAACGCCCCGTGCCCGCCGGCCTCGGGCCAATGGACCTGCGACCTCAGCGGTGACCGCCTCTACAATGCGCCGGAATGGAACCTCAGCAGCGGCCTCGACCACACCCATCCGCTGCCTTATGGGCTGGAAGCCTTCAGCGGCATCGACTACAGCTTCCGCACCGGCTACTCCGGCACCCTCGAAGGCGGCGAAGGCAGCTATCAACCCAGCTACGGCCTCACCAACCTGCGCCTGGGCCTGCGCAGCCAGGACCGCACCTGGGAAGTGGAAGGCTGGGTGCGCAACGTCTTCGACCGCAACTACATCACCGCCGTCTATTCACTGCTCGGCGCCGGTGACTATGGCGTCATGACCGGCAGCGAACGAACCCTCGGCACCACCGTCAGGCTTCGCTATTGAGCGAAATAAACCGCGTCGGACAAAACGCCAGACGATTGCCGCCGGCCTTTTTCGACAGGTACATCGCCTGGTCTGCCTTGCTGATCAGCCCATCGATCTCCTGCCCATGCTCCGGAAAAAACGCCACGCCGATACTGGCGGCAATCTCCACCGTTTGCGCGCCGATCAAGATCGGCGCATTGGCCGCCGCCAGCATCCGCTTGAGCAACGGCTCGCTGTCCTCCACCGCCTGCAAACCCACCAGCCCCGCCACGAACTCATCGCCACCGAGGCGCGCCAAGGTATCGCCTTCACGCAACGTGGCATTGATCCGTGTCGCGACAATCTGCAACACCCGATCACCCCAGTCATGGCCATAGCTGTCGTTGAGCGCCTTGAACCCATCGAGGTCGATAAACGCGATGGCCACTTTCTGCTGATAGAGAGCGGCCTTGCCCAGGGCCTGGCGCATCCGTTCGGTCAACAGCAACCGGTTGGGCAGTTGCGTGAGCGCGTCATGCCGAGCGTCACGCTCCAGTAACTGAAGGCGCTGCTTCATCTGCGTCATGTCGCTGAACAACGCCACATAGTGCTGCACATTGCCATGCCGGTCATGCACCGCACTGATGCTGATGCGCGACGTCATCTCCCGGCCATCCTTGTGATTGCTTTGAATTTCACCGGACCAATGCCCGTGGAAATCCAGCGCATTCTTCATCGGCGCATAAAACGCCGCGAGCCGACGCACCATGCGATGGGCGTTCAAATCCCGGCCCTGCACCTCGTCTTGCCCGTAACCGGTGAGGCGGGTGAAGGCCTCGTTCACGGCGATGACCCGGCCGTACGGGTCAACCAGGATGACCCCCTCCCGAGCGTGGCTGAACACCGTGGCGGCCAGCTCCGGGCGCACGGTGTCGAGACGATGGTCCAGGGCGCCTTCGTCGCGGGTGGCCGGCCAGGCCTTGTCGTCGAAGCCCTGTTGCGCCAGGTAGCGGGCCAGGGAGGAAAACGCCCGGTGCAGGCGGGTCAGGGCATTCGTGGCGAGCCTGGAATCCAGGCAGTAGCGACGGATGAAGGTGCGTAGGTTCATGGGGAAACACGATGCTCGGTTGTAGCGCTAGGGGGTGTGGAAAGAAGGCATTATCGGGGTAGGTATTTGTGAGGGGCTTTGCTGGAGCGGATGGGGGTTTTGCGGGAGGGGATGTAACGGAAAGATTTTTTACCTCGGTTGTAGGAACGTCAGCCGTAGCTGTCAGCCATTGGGCGTCCGCAACTCGCCAGCCGACGTCGCCTTGCGCCTTTGCCTACAACTACGCCAGAATCCGCCGGCTTGTTCGCTTTGGGCTGCATCGGTAGTTTGGGACCTGTCACTGCTCATCAGTGATCGGGTTTAGCAGCTCGCGGTGAAACAGGTTGTGCAAGGCGTCATCCAGTCAGGATTCCCTTCCTGCATTTGATGGTGGCTGTGCGCAGGGCGTCCCCGGACGCGCCGGCTTCTTGTTTCCCCGGTCTGCTAACCTGCGTACAGCTGCCTCCCATCGTTTAGCAGCGAGTGGGTGATGGCTCCAACTACAGGAAGCAAGACGATGGTAAAAGATACGCCGAACCCCCCTGATACGAACGAACACGTCTCCCGTGCTCAGTCTGCCCGCAACAAGAAAATCGACGACGCTGCCACGAGAGCGTTGGATTACTACCTGAAGCCTAAGAGCGAAACGTCTGACAAGACCGACTCCATTTTACGGATTGACCCTGGGGTTGATTCTGAGTGTTTGCTTGCGAATCTCAGTGAGAACCTGGCGTCTGCGAATGCCATGATCAACGATTTGGCGTTCGATCTGGATGGGTCAAGGCGGCATGTGGCGTTGGGGATTTTGCAGGTGATCGAGGTGAGTGAGCTGTTGGCGAACCGGGCGTTGGATATTGTTGAGGTGAGGTAGCCGAGGCGCTAGCCCTCAGGACAAGAAAGGTCTTGCGCAGCTAGGCCTTTCTTGTCCGAAACATTACCGGATTACCAATGGGTTCGGTATCGAAATGCGATTTGATAGTCGAATTTGTCTGGGTCGATTGGATGGTCAAAGAAGGGCTGGATGATTGGTATCCATCCAGCGAGCACATCAAAGCCTCCGTCATATATTTCTGGTTCGCTTCCCAGCTCCAACGCGGTGATCACCGACAAATCATCTCCCATATCCTTCGAATACTCTTTGCCTCCAGCCAGTTCGGTTTTTTTGTCATACCAATCCAATCTCAGTTTCAAGCCCATTGAATCCTCACAAATACTTTTTGATGTTGCGGTTTTTTCTAGCCTGACCTACCTGCAGACCCATCCTATGATCGAACGCGCCTAAATGACTTCCATCGCTTGCGCGATATGCCTCTAGCTCACCATGTCTGGAGTCCCATTCATAAATGGTCCTTCCTTTAGGATCAGTCCATCGCTCTCTTAGTCCTGCCCCTGCTTGTTTTGGTGTTTTCTTTTTTACCGATTCGAGATTTGAGAAGCCGGTGATTTCTTCGGTTTCTGGTGCGGGATGATAGTCATGATCGGCGTTACCGCTTCGCCTGACAGAGGCGACCACATAAACCGGCCGAACCCCCGAATCTGCCGGAAATACCAGAATGAAATCCCTATACTCCGGCGGATAGATCGGATCGACAATAATGCTGTCGGCCACCGGCGTCGGCGGATAGATCCAGATGTTAGGTACCTGGGGCGCCGCTTCCAGGGCGGGGATGCCGAGGGTGTCGGACGGGTCGGTGGCCGGGGTCCAGATCAGTTCGATGCCATCACCCAGGTCGGCGACGAATTGATCGGCCCGCGGGGTGAATTGGACAACATCGACCATTTCCCAATCGCGGTTCTGGCCGGTGTAGAAGCCATACCCCTTGAGACTGCCATCGGCCTGCTGCTCGATGCTCAGGCGCATGCGGCTGCGGGCCTGCTTGAGGTCCCGTAGCTGGTCTTCGCTGTACAGCGCGCTGTCGCCCAGATTGGACGGCCAGAGTAGGGCGACGATACCTGTCAGCAGGGCTGCGCCGACGGTACCGCCGGCAGCGGCAGCCGCGGAAGTTGCCGAACCGCCCAGCGCGAGCCTGCCCAAGGTAACGGGTACCGTGCCAGTGCCGATCCGCTTGAGGGGGATTGTGCCGGATGGGTCGGCGCTCCTGCCCCCGAGCCACATGAGCTCACCGTACTGCTTGACCAGATCCGCCGGGACATAGCCGTTGGGGTTGCTGTAGTCGATGATGCCGTTGGGGAGCTTGCAGCTCTTGGCAAACACGCTTCCGGTCATGCTGGATAACGGCTTGCTATCCATCGTGGCCCAGCGCGTTTGTTCGTAAGCTGCCTGGCGGGCAAGCATGGCTTCATAAGCCTGCTGCAGGGCGTCGCGCTCGGCCAGTTCGCTGGCGCTTATGTCCCGATAAGTGAGGTGATGCCCGTCACCACCGGGCGGGTTGCGAACCTGGGGGATGTCTTTTTTGCGTGTCGCCACGTAGTGAGTCTCGTCCGCTAAATGCAGGACAGACGCTAACGCGACAAGAGAGGGGCGCGATGTAGGAGGTTTCTTGAAGTGGTTGTTCCGGTTTCCTCAATACAGGTAGGGCTGGCTGTTGAGGGGCGGAGCAATCTGAAACGTCAGATGGGACTGTCAGCCAGTGGGCGTCCACAACTCGCCAGCCGACATCGCCTTGCGCCTTTGCCTACAACTGCGCCAGAATCCGCCGGCTTGTTCGCCTTGGGTTGCGTCGGTAGTTTGGGACCTGTCACTGCTCATCAGTGATCGGGTTTAGTCGCCCGTCGTTGCTAAGTCGCTCAAGCGTCCATCAGTCAGGTATCCCCATCCCTGCACTCGATGGTGGCTGTGCGCAGGGCGCCTTCGGGCGCGCCGATTCCTTAGCTCGTCGGTCGACTAACCTGCGTACAGCTGCCTCCCAATCGTTTAGTCGCGAGCGGGACGTAGCCCAACCCAAAGAGAGCTAAGGCTATGGTCAAAATTACCCCGAATCCTCCAGTTACAGATACAGATGAACCCACATCACGTGCCCAATCGGCTCGCAACAAAAAGCTCGACGAAGCGGCCACTCGTGCCCTGGATTACTACCTGAAGCCCAAGCCTAAGGACGAAACGTCTGACAAGACCGACTCCATTTTACGGATTGACCCTGGGGTTGATTCTGAGTGTTTGCTGGCGAATCTCAGTGAGAACCTGGCGTCGGCGAATGCCATGATCAACGATTTGGCGTTTGATCTGGATGGGGCTCGGCGGCATGTGGCGTTGGGGATTTTGCAGGTGATCGAGGTGAGTGAGCTGTTGGCGAATCGGGCGTTGGATATTGTTGAGGTGAGGTAGCCGAGGCGTTCGTCTCAATACAGGAAAGGTCTCGCACAGCTGGACCTTTCCTTGGACAAAGCGCTGCATGGGCGATCCCCACGCGAATCAAGCGGCTTCTGCTAGTCTGCTGGGCCAGCCAGGTAACACAGCAAGGCTCACTCAATGTCCAATATCCGTGTCATGACCATGGACGATTACGATGCTGTCATCGACCTCATGAGGCGTACTCCAGGCGTCTCCTTCCGTGACGCTGACTCTCGTGAAGCGACCGCGAAATACTTGGAACGAAATCCCGGGATGAGCTTCGTGGCTGAAGTCGGAGCCGTCCTCTGCGGTTGCGTCATGTGTGGACACGACGGCCGCAGAGGCTATCTGCAGCATTTGGTTGTTCTTCCCCAGTATCGGCGACAAGGCATAGCAAATGCGTTGGTCGAGCGCTGCCTTTCGAGTCTGGAGAAACACGGAATACTTAAATGTCATCTCGACGTGTTCAAGACCAATCTAACAGCTGCCAACTATTGGCATAGCCAAGGCTGGAAACTCAGGTCTGATATCGATCGGTATTCGTTTACCCGATCGGATAATGAGAACGTATGAGCGGCACTTGGCCCGTGAGGGCGGTTTAGTCCTGTTACTCCAAACAATGGATATTGTTGAGGTGAGATAGCCAAGGCGCTTGCCTCAGGACAGGAAAGGTAAACTCAAGTTGCCGGATCACACGCCGATAAGTTGCGGACGAATTTCATACGAAGGACCGGAGCATGTTTTACCCACGTGAAGCTGAAAAAGATCAACTCTATAACCGAATAGTCCTGCTTACCGTTGCGTGCTGTGTGCTGCTGTTCCTGGCCTCCCTGGCGAAACACTCCGGGTCCATTTATGGGGCGATCCGATGGAGCGCTGTCGAGGTAAAAGGCACCGTGACGCAACTGGAAAGCATCCCGATGAATGCTAACGGCATCATCATTCACTACCGGTATGTCGACGGTGATCAACAAGTCCATGAAGACGAATACGGGGACCAACGCTACAACGAACATGATCAGTACGAGGTAGGGGGCGACGTTCCGCTGCTCTACTCACGTTGGTTTCCGCAAATCAGCAGTATCGCCACCGAGCTTCACACGTATCGCTCCGGCTTTTTCATCATGGTTGGCGGAGTCGTGCTGACATTGGTATTCCTCGGGATTTCCTTCGTAACCTTCGGAAGGATTTATCGCATGAAGGAAGAAGACCGCTTCTATTGAAACGGTTGTCGGTCATGGCGCCCAGAGCCCCCATTCATCCAGGTAATCGGTTTCCCCACCCATGAAAAAGTTGATGCTCGCGTTGCTTTCGCTCGTTCTGCTTTCCGGCTGTGTAACCAAGTCTTTGAGTGTTGAGGATCGCCACCAGATCAAAACGATCAAGATCCTTCCTGTGTACTTTGCGGTAGAAAATTTCAAGTACACGAGCATGACCCAGGCGTGGGGGGCAGGGCTGGGGGCCGGAGCAGGTGCCGCAGCGGGTATGGCGTCCGGCGCATCGAGCGCTGGCACAAACGCATTGACCGGGGCCGGCTCGGTCGTGGGCACGAAGGCGGCCGACGGCGCGACGATGGATATTTCCCAGGCGATCCTGAACAACATGCGAGCCCACGGTATCGATGTGGGCCAACTGGTGCGTGAAAGCTTCGAGAGGCGCATCAAGCAAGAAGGGATGTTCACCATCGTGGCGGAAGGTGAACGAGCTGATGCCGACGTTGAAATCATGGTCCCGCAGTGGGGACTTAGCCTGAAAAACTACAGCACCGTGCTTTACCCCGTCATTGGCGTCAACGGCTCCATGAAACGCAGTGGCACTTCGGTTTGGCGCAACTTCAATACCATTTCGCCCTTCAATGAAAGCAACACCCTCGCTTATACCCCTGAGCAATACGCCACCGATCCCGAAGCACTGCGGGCGGCGTTTTCCCGGGTGTCTGATTTGGCGGTGGGTAAGCTGATAGAAGATCTGAAGCAGTAAAGGTTCAGGCAAACCGCAGGAGCTGACTCGTGATCAGCAGAGCCAGAATCACAAGTGTGAAGGTTGTTCCAGGCAAGCCTGCATTGCAGGTGGAGTTTGCCAACGGTAAGCGCTACGACGTCGACCTGCGGGAACACATCCGACAATTCCCGGTGCTCAAGCCTCTGGAGGACCTGCCGTTGTTTGGTACCGCCCAGGTGGGCGAGTGGGGCTTCGACGTGAGCTGGGGTAATGGCCTGGAACTGGCGGCTGTCACCTTGCGTCGATTGGCGTTGGAGCAAGCGGGTGAGGTGGTATCGGCCTAGGCACTCTCAGTTGGATCTCATGAACCCGTGCCGTCATGGAGCAACACACCCGCACCAGATAGCTAAACTCTCTACTTATCTTTGACCAGATAGGGTTTAGGGGACGCTGATGCTGATTCGGCGTTACCAGCTAAACACGAGTGGAGTAGCGACCATGGATTACGACGACAAATTGATAGAGGAAGCTGTGCTTGCCTTGTTGGCAGCCTTCAGCTCCGACGACGGCAACGCCTGGAAAGGTTTCGACTTCGAGGTCATGAACCGATTGCATGAACAAGGCCTCATCAGCAATCCGGTAAACAGGAACAAATCGATCTGGTTGACGGCTGAAGGGTTGGAACGAGGTCGGCAGCTTGCCGAGCGGTTGTTTGGAAAAGAGACTTGAGGGAACGCGTCGCCCCGTGATGCTGGAAAGCCACGGCTCAATTCGGTGATCAGTGATCTGGTTCGATCTGGATGGTTCGCGGCGGCATGTGGCGCCGGGGATTTAGCAGGTGATTGAACTGAATAAACCGTTGGGATCGGGCGTTGGATATTGTCGAGGTGAGATAGCGGGCCGGCGGCATTCAACAACAAGAAAAGGTCTTGCTCAGCAAGACCTTTTTTTCAAATCAATCCGTGTATCTGACGTCAGACGTGCGCTGCGCGCTCAAACACCTCATCAGCCCACTGGTTCAGGCTTTTGCCAGCGGTTTGGGCTGCAATGGTAGCGGCAGCGTGCACTTCAGGACGAATGCGTAGCATCACCTTGCCGGAGGCAGGCTTCTCGGGGCTGACGCCTTGCTCGGCACAGTCCGCCAAGTAATCCTCAACAGCACTGGCAAACGCCGCTCGTAGCTCGGTCACGGAATCGGCGTGAAAACTGATGATGTCACGCACACCCAGAATTCGACCGACGAAGATGTCGTCACGCTCATCGAACTCAATTCGGGCTGTGTAGCCCTTATAAGTCATGCTGTTCATAGCTCAACTCCTGCCCGCTGGAGAAATTCGCGAGCCTCTTCTACCTGATATTTCTTGGCTTCTTTCCCAGGGTGTGGCCGATGGCAGCGCCATTGGGCCTCCCCCAGCATCAGCTTGACCCGAGAACCTTCACGCTCCAGCACTTGGCCACCCAGATGAATGACCAAGGCTTCAATGTCAGCAAACACTGTCGCCGTACTCGTTGGCGTGCGTGGAACGCTTCAAGGGTTTTCTGGTGCCTGTTTTTCATGCGTCTGAGTGCTATCAAAAAAAGATAACACTCTCTAGCCCGTTCGGCGCGTTGCCACTCTCAGCATTTTGCCCTTTGCTCTTTAGTGCCGTAGCTTTTCTCTGCGCGCGAATCAGGAAAACTCGCTGCTCGACCTGCATCCTCAACGAGGCCTATCCCCCGTCCTGACGACCAAAGCCCCCCGGCACTTATCGAAAGTGGGCGGCAGACAGTTCCCCCGTGGCGAGGGAGCTTGCTCCCGCTGGGCTGCGCAGCAGCCCCAAAACCTCCCCGCCCGGCAGACTCCGCTACGCCAACACAACCCGCCCAAACCTGGCATTGCCATCCTGCGGTGTAATCGCCAATAACTGATCGAGGCGAATCTCTCGGCGACCTTCCGCAGAGTCCACATCAAGAAACTCCTCCCGCGTGGAAGCGGTACGCGTGGTGATCGCACGGGCGGTCAGGCGTTGGCCGTCAGTCAGTTCAATGTCCAGCGTGTAGCCGTACAGGCAGGCGATCTCCAGGTAATCATGCAGATCGCAGTTCAACGGTTGATAGGTCTTCATCCCAAGTGACCTCCAATGGAGCGAGCGGACAGGTTAGGGCGCCACCTGTCCGTCGCAAAAGTAGCACTCAGCGCCCTTCGTGAATCAGAGCAGCTGTTTCAACATCGCCTGCAGTTGCTTGTTACGCGCCTCATCCAATGGAAAAACCGGCAGACGCGGATCGCCAACCTCCAGGCCAAGCGTACGCAAACCGGCCTTGATGGTGGCGGGCAAACCGCCCTTGAGGATGAAATCCAGCAGCGGCAATTGACGATAGAACAACGCCCGGGCCTGGCTCAGGTCGTTGGCCAGGACGGCCGCATACAGGTCGAGGTTGAGCTGCGGGATCAGGTTCGGCGCGGCGGTGCACCAACCCTTGGCCCCGGCGGCGAAGGCTTCCAGCGCCAGGGGGTTGCAACCGTTGTAGAACGGCACCTGGCCCTCGCCCAGCAATTGCAGCTTGTGCATGCGCTGAATGTCGCCGGTGCTTTCCTTGACCATGGTGACGTTATCCACCGTGTTGAAAATCCGCAGGATCAGCTCCACCGACATGTCGATGCCGCTGGTTGCGGGGTTGTTGTAGAGCATGATGGGCAAGTCGATGCTGGCGCCGATGGCCTGGTAGTGCGCGAGGATTTCCGCCTCGCTCAGTTTCCAGTACGAGGCCGGCAACACCATCACCACATCGGCGCCCTTCGCCTGGGCAAAACGCGCGCGGCGTACCGCCTTGGCGGTGGTCAGGTCAGACACGCTGACCACGGTCGGCACCCGGCCGGCGACGCGGGCAATGCTGAACTCGCTGACCTGGTCCCACTCGGCGTCGCTCAGGTAGGCGCCTTCGCCGGTGCTGCCCAGGGGCGCGATGGCATGCACGCCGCTGTCGATCAGACGGTCGATGGACCGGCCCAGCGCGTCCAGGTCCAAGCCTTGGCCGTCGGTGGAGAAGGGCGTGATGGTGTAGCCGATGATGCCGTGGATGTTGGGGGTAGACATGGCTTCGCTCCTGGTGGGTTCAGTTCAAGCAATCGGCGTGTTGACACAGGGTCTGCCGGGCGTAGTAGTTGAAGGCGGCCGCGTGGCGCTTGGGCCGGGCGATCCAGTCGTGGGCTTCGCGGCCCAGGTGAGGCAGGATCGGTTTCACCTCGCCGGCGGCCATGGCCAGCAATTGCAGCTTCGCGGCGCGTTCGATCAGTTGGGCGATGTTGCAGGCTTCTTCCACGGTGGCACCGGTGGACAACTGGCCGTGGTGGGAAAGCAGGATGGCGCGCTTGTCACCCAGGGCACCGGCGATCAATTCGCCTTCCTCGTTGCCCACCGGCACACCCGGCCAACCCTCCAGGAAGGCGCAGTCGTCGTACAGCGGACAGAGGTCCATGTGGGAAATCTGCAGCGGCACTTCCAGCATCGACAGCGCGGCGATGTGGGTCGGGTGGGTGTGAATGATGCAATTCACATCCGCCCGAGCGCGGTAGACCCAGGTGTGAAAGCGGTTGGCCGGGTTGGGCATGCCATGGCCCTCCAGCACCTCGAGGTCTTCATTGACCAGCAACAGGTTGCCAGCGGTGATTTCATCGAAGCCCAGGCCCAATTGCTGGGTGTAATAGGTGCCCGGTTGCGGCCCGCGCGCGGTAATCTGCCCCGCCAGCCCTGAGTCGTGGCCGTTCTCGAACAGGATGCGGCAGGTCAAGGCCAGCTTTTGTCGTACAGTCCACGTATTATCCGGCAGTGTTTTCTGCATCTGGTTAACAGCATGCTGGACCAACTGGTCCTTGGGCGTCGCCAGTGTCTTGCTCATATCCGTTCTCCTGATTCGTGCTTTGACCGTTCTTGATCCGCGTCATGGAAGCTGTGAAAGGAAGGTGCTAATGACACTAAATAGACTATATGACACAAAGTGTCATTTGCAATCGCAGATTGTCCGTTTCTCTGGAAATGTTGGTTACCTATGTCCATTCGCTTGAAATTGCTCAGGAAAAAACTCGGCATGACACTGGACGTCCTGGCCGAAAAAACCGGGATGACCAAGAGCTACCTGTCCAAGGTGGAGCGGGGCTTGAGCACGCCCTCCATCGCCACGGCGCTCAAGCTCGCCAAGGCCCTGAGCGTGAAAGTCGAGGAGCTGTTCTCCGAAGAAACCGTCTCCCTCGACAGCTACAGCCTGGTGCGCAGCGAAGACCGCCAATCCCTCGCGGCGAGCAGCGGCAGCTCCGAATACGCGGTACTGGCCCACCAAGTGTCCGAGCGCAGCCTGCTGCCCTTCATCCTTTACCCGGCCGCCGAATTCACGGCCCATCACGCGTTCAAGGAACACACCGGAGAGGAGTTTTTGTTCGTGCATGAGGGCCAGGTGGAGGTGGACTTCATGAACGAGCGTGTGCTGCTGAACCGCGGCGATGCCCTGCATTTCAATGCGCAGAAACCCCATCGGCTGCGTTCGGTGGGGGATGTTCAGGCGCAGTTGCTGGTGGTGGTGCACAGCGATGAGTCGTCGGAGAAGGGCGAGGGCGCCTAGTGGCTCCACTCACAACGCAATTCAGGAAGCAAACCACCGTGGCGAGGGAGCTTGCTCCCGCTGGGCTGCGCAGCAGCCCCTTCCAATGACCGCCCCGCCACAAATCTTCCGACAACCTCAACTGAACGGCATCGAGCACCTGCCCGGACCAGGCGAGCGGCGTCTGTCAGTAAAGACCGACAGACACCAGCGACGAAGGCCCGCCAAGCCACAGCGCCTTGCGCCTTTGCCTACAACTACGCCAGAATCCGCCGGCTTGTGCGCCTGGGGCTGCGTCGGTAGTTTTGGACCTGTCACTGATGGTCAGTGATCGGGTTTAGCAGCTCGCCGAGTTAAGTCGCACAACGCGTCCATCAGACAGGAATCCCCATTCCTGCACTTGATGGTGGCTGTGCGCAGGGCGTCCTCGGACGCGCCGATTTCTTAACTCGTCGGTCTGCTAACCTGCGTACAGCTGCCTCCCAATTCGTTTAGCAGCGAACGGGTCGTGGCCTCAACCAGAGAGTTAAGACCATGGTCAAAGTTACACCGAATCCTCCAGTTACAGATTCAGACGAACCCACATCCCGTGCCCAGTCTGCCCGCAACAAAAAGCTCGACGACGCGGCCACGCGAGCGTTGGTTTTTTATCTGAAGCCTAAGGCTGAGAAGGAAACGTCTGCCAATCTCAACACCATTTTTCGCATCGCTGCTGATGTTGATTCTGAATGCTTGCTCGCCAACCTGAGCGAAAGCCTTGCTTCGGCGAATGCCATGATCAGTGATTTGGCGTTTGATCTGGAGGGGTCGCGGCGGCATGTGGCGTTGGGGATTCAGCAGGTTATTGAGCTAAGTGAATTATTAGCGAATCGGGCGTTGGATATTGTTGAGGTGAGGTAGGGCGGGGAAAGCTTCGTGCTGTTTGGATTGCAAAGAAAGGTCTTGCTTGCAAGACCTTTCTTTGCCTAATAAAGAGATTTTAAGGCTCCAACCAACAATATAGACGCTAGCCTACAGGGCTAGCTAACACATCTAGTAAAGAGTGAGTAACAGGCCGAACTGTGTCCATGATTGCGTCAAAGCCATGAAAAGGTATCCCTCTGTATGTGTTTCGTTGGTTTAATAAAGATTGACACAGCTCATATGTTTTCTGGTCTAGATGGCCGGTACTAACCAAGTAGCGTGAAAGGCTTGCTATTTCACTTTCTGTTGGTTTTTTTTCAAGTGTTTGTTTGATATGTTTTGATATTTCGTGATCCGATATTATTCGCCCCCTGACCGCAGAATTGATTCTGTCCTGAAAATCCCAAGTCGAGTGGTGGGGGCGGTTAATCATTAGGCTTAATAATTTCAGGAAATCGTCGCAATTGCTTTTAGCTGCTGCCACAATTATAGGTGTACAGAATGCTTGATATTTCTCCACAGCTTCTGAAAGCCTGCTGGTGATTGAGTCCAATAGACGAGTTTCAGGAGCGTAAATGGCTAGCGCAGCGACACAGTGTTTGTAATCGCTGCGCTTTGCGCCATCAGATAGTTGAGATAAAATATCGCTGTCGCCGGAAAATTGGTCCTTCAATATGTGAGCTGCTTCAAAGTAGGACTGATAACTTCCCCACGTTTGAAGGGAGCTGTCTTTGTTTGTGGTATTTAATGCTAATAGGCATTTTTCTCTAAGTAAGTCGCTTTTAGGTAGCTCTCGGGCTAATGCGCGTAGGGTTTGTAGTTCTAGAATTGTTTCGGTGCTTGCGCAATATTCTATAAAGCTATGTCTTAGTTTTGGATTGGATGAAATATGAGGTGAGATGACATTCCAAAAACTATCGATGGATGTTGATTCAGCAGTGATTCTTTCCAGTAATTGCTCTTCGAAGACATTTAATAGTTCACTCCAATGCTCTGCCATCAAGCGTAGAAGGGCTTGGTTCTCACGGTTATACACTCCTATAGGAATTCCGAGGGGCTTGTCGCCCCATTGAAGAGGCACGAAATAGTTAATCGCTCCAAATGCAGTCATTCCAGCAAATGCTGCTGCCCGGAGCCCAAAATGTTTGTGTCCAACGGCCGTGGCCTCGCCAAGTAGTTGTTCAATAATTGGTGCACGCTCGATGTGTTCCGAATTTAAAGCTTGGTAGTAACGGATAGAGCATTGAACTTTGAGTTCCCCGTCTGCTTCATAGTCGTATCTTTCAAGAAGCCTCCGCGCTCCGTCATTCCGATCAAACTCATTCGCTGCTGCCTCGATTATGATTTGTCGCATTGGTGTGGCTAGAGAGGTTACCTGATCCATTATTATGTTTTGTATTTCTAGGTCGTCACGATAGGCTCTAGCTAACAAGCTGTATGGTGCGTCACGCTCTGTTAGTAGTTTTAATGCATGTTGTCTAATTTTAGGGTGTTTTGGGAAGCGAGCTATTAGCGAAGCTTTTCCCGAAAATATAGTGTCTGGTTCTGTTGTGACTCGTAACAAAAGCGCTTCTATTATTTCGTTGTTGTCTGCACAGTTTAATTGACTGAATGCAGATATTATGAGGTCGGTGCGCGCTTTGGGAACCTTTACGGTCAGACGTAAAAGCTCTTTGCGACATTCATCACTGTTCATTAGTAGTGGGAGGAGGCTGGTTATTGAAAGTTTTTTATCATCAGGCCAAGTTAGGACTTCTTTTGAAAGTCGTATTACCTCAGAGTCCTTTGCAGCCCAGCCTTGAATTAATGGGGCGAAATTCCAGAATATTGAAAAACCCTCTGCTTCCCTAGTTTTTTTTATTAAGTGGTCTTTAAGTCGATTGTCCTCTATCTGTTCGAATATAGCGCGGAGCGAATACTCTTGAAGATCCATCTTTCCTGAAATTATGTGGCTAATTAGATTTTCTCGAATCGTCTCATTCGCTTTGGCGAAACGGATCAAAGGACTCCAGTCACCGTGGAGCATTGATGAAAATGGATGCGGTTGTGTTAGTTCTGATTTGATCCAGTGAATAACGGGTGGGTTATGTTCGTCACATTTCAAGAGATAGTGTATAGCCGCGTCACGATCAATCTCATTGTTTCTAGGTATGAGTCGTTGAAGAGAGTTTATGCATATTGTTATGATGTCTTGATTGTTCGGCCAGCCCGTTGCTAAGCAGGTGCCAGCCCATTCCCTATGATGGTAATCTATCCCTGCGTAATTATCGAGTAAATCTAATAGTGCTTCTAGATCGGAGTCGATATGTTGGTTGAGTTTGACTTTGCACCATATGGAACTAAGTTTAATTATCTTGTCTCTAGATTCAGATGCTTCCTTGATTAATCTGCTGATTTGAGGGTTCTCTGGCCATCCGGTTATCAAAGCTTCTAATGCAACGGCCACTACTCCTAAATTTGTGTCACCTTTAAAGATATCTTCAAGCCAATTTTCCACATCGCTATTGCCAGCATATGCTGCAGCGAGTGATTGCGCAGCGGAGCGACGATTGTATGAGCTTTCATCACTAAGGCCACGTTGTAAAATGCGGAGTTTTAGATCCGAGTTATTCCAGTGTCTGACTTCTTTATAAAATTCGCTTAGATATTCACTCCTTCGAATGCCCCAGTTGTCAAAGAGCTTTGATAACTTTGCTCCTGTGCTTGGATTGTATATTCCCTCTAGGGCTGCTGTAAGATGTCCGGTCTGTTCGCCAAGCCAACCAGAGCCCTCGATTATATTAATGCTGCGGTTTGCGAGGCGTTCGGCTGTGGCTTTATGTATTTCAGCAGCACCGAAGCAAACTTCAGCCAATAAAAGTCGTCGCTGTAGGGCGCCTACGGCGTCGCTTTCATATTCATCAATTACCGAAACTATCTGTTCTGCTTCAGATCGTCTTCGTGTCGTAGCAATTAGGTCGGCAAATACACTTCGCCATCGGATAGAACTTGCCTGGGAGCGTACAAATCTAAGGATGCTATCAATGGGCCAACTCTGAATGTGTACGGAAGCTAGATATTCCTCTAGGCTCGCATGTGCGAATCCTACTTCCTGAGGACCTTTTTCAACAATTAAACCGATAGTCTCTGAGTTTACTGCAAGTATTTCTCTTGCAACAATCCCTGCTTGATCCGAAGGGTAAGCATAACCGTCGCTATCAGATAAAAAGCGCTTTATACATTTGTGCGCAGTATTCAATGGGTAGCCTGCGTCACCACCTTCCATACGCATTTCGAAGGCTAGTGCAGCGAGTGCGTCTCGCCTGACTTCCGTGTTTGCAGCCGCAGAAAATCGTGGTACGACATCACCGGCTGCCGTTGCTCTGCTATGCGGGTGAACCTCAAGCAGAACATCTGTGAGTTGATTGAGCGCCTGGACTTTGTTAATAGGAAGAATTTGGCGGCGAATTGCAAGCGCAATTAGACCCAGAAGCAAAAGTGGTGTTTCCGCTAGGGTTGCCAGTCCTCGACCTTTATTCAACTCCCGAAAGAATCTATCAGTTTTCCATACGATTGATTCATTAGGTGATCCTTCTCGATTTTTGACATCTGTATTTCGGGCGAACCATATCGTTGCGATATCGCGTTGCTGGCTGGTAGACAGAGGTGCCAGTAGTCCCACCATCCAGTCTTCAGGAATTACACCTATTTTAGTTAAGCCGCGTGGCCGAGCACTTACTATTACGGGGATTTTGTGAGCTGCAATTATAGTAAGCATCGCCTGCAGTGTTGTTCTCGCCGCTTGCTCATTTGACCATTCATCAAGGCCGTCTATAAAAAGGACGACCCTGGATTCATCTATAGCTTTGTCTATGAGCCCAATCATGTCGACTGTTAACTGTTGTTGCCACGACGCACGTAGAAGATCTTTGATCCCTATTGTTCCAGCGCTCGCCTCGGTCAGCCTCACCCATTTTGCAAAAGAAATGAATAGAGGCAGGTGCCTTCCCCACCTCTGTGCAACAGCAGGAAAAACGTTTTGTTTTCCTAGCAAGTCTAGGGATAGGCATCTCAATACGGTACTTTTCCCGCTGCCCGCGTTACCAATTATTGCAATTCGGTTTGATTCGCTGAGCCAAAGAGGTAATGCCGTTCGGCGCAATTGCTCTACCTGACGTCCATCTTCAGTGTTGTTATTTTTTTTAAAGTCATCTGTTTGTAAAGTAGCTTCCTTGATGGCTAAGGCTTCGGGGCTCCTCGTTGGTGGTGTCGCTAAAAGATTTTCTCTAATTAGTATATCTGGTGGCGAGAATCGATCTAACAATGCTATGGATGAATGCGTAAAGTCGGATAGAGGGGAGGGGGCGTCGACGGGGATTCTATCAAGCAATTCGAATCCAGCGCTGTAAACGCTCAGTAGTTGTGATCGTACTTTGGCAAACTCAGCGCCATCCAGTTTTGTTAGTAGGCAAGGGTCCACGGTATCGCCAAAAAAATGCTCGGCACAAATTCGGCCAAAAAACTCCAGTACGATGTCCGGGTGTTTTCTAAGTATGCTTGATAAATCATAACCGCCTAGGACGTGAAGTTTAATGTTTTTTTCACCCAGGGCTTTTGCTTCTTTTTCAATTGCATCCTGAAGCGTTACGTCATCTACCGAACATTGGATTGCTATATAAAATTTGTCGGACTTCTTGAGCCATTCATTTTTGGTGAATATGGCAATATTTTTTTTAAGGTCTGATGCAGTGTATTTTTTGTATCGCTTAGATTGCCAAGTGTTATATTTTCCATTTCTCTTTCTAGCGTAAATGTCGATTCCTTGCTGAGCTTGCCCAGCTCTTCCGTATAGACTGTGGAATTCAACGTCGGCATCTTGTCCGGCTAACCTATAGCATAATCGTTCAAAGTTTTCCCATTGTAACAGTTCAAAGGGTAGGCACTGCATGGCGGTTTTTACGGCATTAAAAATTGGAATTTCTGTTGGGGGGGTTGTGATGGAGTTTGAGGCTGTCTTACTTGAGGCCATAATTGTGCTCCTTGCGTAATTGCAGATGTATGTTTTTTTGAGGATTTTATTATGAAAACAAGAAGGTGGGCAGGTTTATTTTTCTGATTGAGCTACTCCACTTACCTCTTAAAGGCCTATCTTTTGCATTCACAGCCACGTAGCCTTTGAGATCCAACAAAACAAATGACGTACAGCTCGTAAGGTAAACCTCAACTCTCTCCAACGACGGCATCACCTCGCTACATGATTCAGCGCGCTTCCCGTGAGCCTCCCGAATCAAGCTAGCGGGCTATTCGGCCTCAACCCGCCGCAGGGTGCCAAGATATTAGCTGCACGACCCTTTCGTCACTAAACGTCGTAGCAACGAGACCCTTCTCTGGCAAGGCCTGGTCCGTTCGTGTCATCAGAGCTTTGCGCTTTGCAGCGTAATCCTTCGCGGCGATCCAGAAGAGCGTTTTCAGATTGCTCTTCATCCGGTGCCATTACGAACCCCAACCACAGCTATCCAACCCCACTCACACTAGCCGCACCCCCCAATTCACGCTTACCATCCCACCACCTCGTATTACCGCGGCTGCTGAACCCGGTCCTAACGAGGAAACAACCATGGAAAGAACCCGCAGCTGGAGACGCGCGCAATCCCGCAAGCACAATGGGCGCGAAGCGATTAGCCCGCAGAACTTCAAACCAGAAAAGAACTGGAAGCTGATGTACACCCGTGCCGACAAGCTGCACCGGGCGCGTCAGCTCGGTATGAGCTATCCCATCCGCACCACCCGCCAACTGTTGGATCAAGAGTGACTAATCTCCTGTTCGTTTGCAGTCATAACCAATGGCGCAGCCCTACCGGGGAGGCAATCTGGCGTCGACGTCCTGGCTTCAGCACTCGTTCGGCGGGCACCAGTCCGAACGCACGCAAACCTATCGGCCCAGCGGATATCCGTTGGGCCGATGTCATTTTTGTGATGGAGCGTAAGCACGAGCATCGTCTACGGGCAGAGTACGCTCGGCTGCTTGAGCACAAGCGGCTGCATGTTCTGGGTATTCCTGATGACTATCGCTTCATGGATCCTGAGCTGGTGGACGTGCTTGAAGTGAAGTGACGTTCTACCTAACTCCGTAGGTTCGATTGAAGCGCCACTTCCTTACAACTGAGCGTTGGATTTGCTTGTCCCGTTCTTAGAGGGGATGTTGAAACAGGCACGTTCTGCTTTCGTTAATTTTCAGTGGCGGGCGTGTAGGTGACCGTACGGATGCACAGCTTCTTTCGTCGTCCAGAGGACGGGGTGAGGTAATGGCTTTCATTCGTGGCGAAGCTGGTTTGACTTTGGAAGCGGCCGTAGTCAGGCACTCATCATAGTAGGTTGGTAAGCGTTTCAGAGACAGATTGGCATATCGGGCCGGGCATAATAATAGGATGTCGCCAAAGCGGTATTGCTTGAAGGCTTGAATCGTATAGAACTTTTCGTCATTAGCGATAGGCGATGTCTCCCACAGCTTTGAGTCGAAGGTTGCGAATGGATAATCAGCTTTATCTACCAAATACGGTAGAGGGCGGCTGTCCCGAAGCCTCATTAGGTTTCCAGCGGCGAACGCCCAAAGGTCGAGGACCGGTGGCAATAAGAAGGTGGTTAGGATAAATACCAATCCTAGTGCCCCGGTGGCTTTAAACAATCGATTTGTCGTGGTTCCCTGTAGTGTATAAAAGGCCATAACCGGGAACATTGAAATTAACATGAAGGCCAAGCAATATCCGATAACCACCGTCGCCTCCAAACCAGACTCGGCTCCTCGCCAAGCCCCAAGCGCGAGCTGTGCTGGAAAAACGCCTGTCATTGCAGTAAAGCCCAGGAAAACTCCAGCAGCCAAAACTTTTGCGGCGGCGGCAAAAAAACGTCTCCGTGGCTTGATTGGTCCGAATCCAAGACTTACAAACCGAATTCTTTTGTCTTTGTTGCCCACAAGTACCCATGCTGCTAGCGCTGTTGATAAAGTGACGACTAATAGGAAAACTTTCCACGGTTCGAAGATGATGTCGAATGCAGAGGCCAACAGCATCCCTGCCAGCAGGGCGAAACCTAATAAAACAATGGGCACAAAACGCCTGGCCAGAATTATTTCATTCTCGCGGCTGGATGTGACTATGCTCATGCAAAGTGAAAAGCTAAGCGAAGGGATGACTGTTAAAAGCAATATGATTAGTAGTCCAAACACTACAAAAATTAACCAGACTAAAAGATTGGGTATGCTTCCGATGGATTCAAGTAGTAGTTCGGGGTGGCCGATAACCCACAAATATTTGCAAAGTAGGAGTATTGAAAATAGCGTGGCAGCAGGTACTAACCACCATTTGCCTTCATTTAGAACGTTAAGTGCATAATTTTTAAGTTTTGATTCGCTGTCAGATACTGCTGTGGTCTCGGATGTGCTCATGCTTAATTCCTTTAATCATGATGTTTTATGGAGGTATATCGACTTAAGTGTTAGGTGTTATTCGCTCTTGCTCAACTTGATCGGTCATTGGATCTCTTTTAAATAATCCCGAAGCGCCACGAGCGGGGCCTTAAGCTCCTCCATCATTGGTGCAGCCCTGAAATCCTCTGCCAACCGTTGCAACTCCAGCCCCAGGACGGTCTCCTCGCCCCCAACTGCCTCCAGCGCCCGCCCCAAACACTGCTGTAGCGTCGCATGAATCCCAACCAAATCCCCCCGCCGCACCAACAATCCAAACACCTCCCGATCACAACCGCCCATCAACGGATCATCCCGCAAAATCGGACTATGCCCCTCCGTCTCATAAGCCAGCTTCAGCGAGTAAAGAGCGACCGTTTCCAGTAGCAATTCCATGGGGTGAAGTCCTTTGTCAGCGGGTGAGGAGGGGCGGTGGATCAACTGGGCGTCGCAAGGCGGAGCATCGGTGGGGGCTGTGACATTTTTGTGAGCGCTTTGCGCTCAAGCGGGAGCAAGCTCCCTCGCCACGGGTTCCTACTCGCCACAGATTCTTCCTTGCCACAGGTTTGGTGGTTGGGGCCGCTTCGCGACCCAGCGGGGATAAATCCCCTCGCCACAAAAGGGAGTGATTAGCCATGGCCTAAGCAGATCTCAGCCAATCCCCAATGATTGGCTGAGATCTGCTTAGGCCATGACCAATCACTTTCCTGCAGACGAAAAAAAAGACCTTGAATTTCAAGGTCTTTCTTTAAGATGGTGCCCCGAGGGAGACTCGAACTCCCACTCCTTTCGAAAACGGATTTTGAATCCGCCGCGTCTACCAATTCCGCCATCAGGGCTCAATGGCGGCGAAGTATAGAGAGGTGCCTACCGTTGGTCAATCACGTTTCATGGTGAATTTTTGATATTTCCGCTAGACTTTCCGGCCCTGCTAGACGAACCCCATCATGCGTGTTGCTGACTTTACCTTCGAACTCCCGGATTCGCTGATCGCTCGCCACCCGCTGGCTGAGCGTCGCGCCAGTCGACTGTTGACCCTGGACGGGGTCAGCGGTGCCATGGCTCACCGTCAATTCACTGATTTGCTTGAGCATTTGCGCCCGGGCGATTTGATGGTGTTCAACAATACCCGGGTGATTCCGGCACGGTTGTTTGGCCAGAAGGCCTCCGGCGGCAAGCTGGAGATTCTGGTGGAGCGGGTGCTGGACAGTCATCGTGTGCTGGCCCATGTGCGCTCCAGTAAGTCGCCCAAGCCGGGTTCGTCGATCCTCATCGACGGCGGTGGCGAGGCGGTGATGGTGGCGCGGCATGATGCGTTGTTCGAGCTGGAGTTTGCCGAAGAGGTGTTGCCGCTGCTCGACCGTGTCGGGCACATGCCGTTGCCTCCTTATATAGACCGCCCGGACGAAGGTTCGGACCGCGAGCGTTATCAGACCGTGTACGCCGAGCGCCTGGGGGCGGTGGCGGCGCCGACGGCGGGGTTGCATTTCGATCAGCCGTTGCTGGAGGCGATTGCCGCCAAGGGCGTGGAGACGGCGTTCGTGACGCTGCACGTTGGCGCTGGCACGTTCCAGCCGGTGCGGGTCGAGCGTATCGAAGACCACCACATGCACAACGAATGGCTGGAAGTGAGCCAGGACGTGGTCGATGCCGTGGCGGCCTGTCGCGCTCGCGGTGGGCGGGTGGTGGCGGTGGGGACCACCAGCGTGCGGTCCCTGGAAAGCGCCGCCCGCGATGGCGTGCTCAAGCCGTTCAGTGGCGACACCGATATCTTTATCTACCCGGGCCGGCCGTTCCATGTGGTCGATGCCCTGGTCACCAACTTTCATTTGCCCGAATCCACGCTGTTGATGCTGGTTTCGGCGTTCGCCGGTTATCCCGAAGCCATGGCCGCCTACAAGGCCGCCGTCGAGCATGGATACCGCTTTTTCAGCTACGGTGATGCGATGTTCATCACCCGTAACCCCGCGCCACGCGGACCCGAGGAAACAGTATGAGTCGCACCTGTCGCATGTCCTTCGAGTTGCTCGCCACCGATGGCAAGGCTCGTCGCGGTCGTCTGACCTTCCCCCGCGGTACCGTGGAAACCCCGGCGTTCATGCCGGTGGGCACTTACGGTACGGTCAAGGGCATGCTGCCACGGGACATCGAGGCGATTGGCGCGCAAATCATCCTCGGCAATACCTTCCACTTGTGGCTGCGCCCGGGCATGGAAGTGATCAAGGCCCACGGCGACCTGCACGATTTCATGCAGTGGAAAGGCCCGATTCTGACCGACTCCGGCGGTTTCCAGGTGTTCAGCCTGGGCGCGATGCGCAAGATCAAGGAGGAGGGCGTGACCTTCGCCTCTCCGGTGGACGGTTCCAAGGTATTCATGGGCCCGGAAGAGTCGATGCAGGTGCAGCGCGACCTGGGCTCGGACATCGTGATGATCTTCGACGAATGCACACCGTACCCGGCCGATGAAGACGTGGCGCGGGTGTCCATGGAGCTGTCGTTGCGCTGGGCCCAGCGTTCGAAGAACGCCCATGGCGAAAACACCGCGGCGTTGTTCGGTATCGTCCAGGGCGGCATGCACCGCGACCTGCGCATGCGCTCGCTGGAAGGCCTGGACAAGATCGGCTTCGACGGCCTGGCGATTGGCGGCCTGTCGGTGGGTGAGCCCAAGCACGAGATGATCAAGGTGCTCGATTACCTGCCAGGCGAAATGCCCGCTGACAAACCTCGTTACCTTATGGGCGTTGGCAAACCGGAAGATCTGGTTGAGGGTGTGCGCCGCGGGGTGGACATGTTCGATTGCGTGATGCCAACCCGTAATGCCCGCAATGGGCATCTGTTCATCGACACCGGTGTGCTGAAGATCCGTAACGCGTTCCATCGCCATGATGATTCGCCGCTGGATCCGACGTGCGATTGCTATACGTGCCAGAACTTCTCCCGCGCTTATCTGCATCATTTGGACAAGTGCGGCGAAATGCTCGGGAGTATGCTCAATACCATCCACAATTTGCGCCATTATCAGGTGCTTATGGCTGGTTTGCGCGAGGCTATCCAACAGGGTACATTGGCCGCCTTTGTCGAGGCCTTCTATGCCAAGCGCGGGTTGCCTGTACCGCCTTTGGACTGAGTTTTCCGATCCCTAGATTCAATACTTGCAACTGGAGTGCTAAATGAGCTTTTTTATCTCTAATGCCATGGCTGACGCGGCTGCACCTGCTGCTGCCGGCCCTATGGGCGGTGGTTTCGAGTGGATTTTCCTGGTCGGCTTCCTGGTCATCTTCTACCTGATGATCTGGCGTCCACAGGCCAAGCGCGCCAAGGAGCAGAAGAACCTGCTGAGCAGCCTGCAAAAGGGCGATGAAGTGGTTACCACCGGCGGTATCGCTGGCAAGATCACCAAAGTGGCCGATGACTTCGTGGTACTGGAAGTGTCCGACACTGTTGAAATGAAGTTCCAGAAGGGCGCTATCGCGGCCACGCTGCCAAAAGGCACGCTGAAAGCGATCTAAGTAACAACTTCTATTCAATCGACGGGGCGCGCAAGGCGCCCCGCGTCATAAGCGGGCGGCGTGATGCTGAACAAATACCCTCTGTGGAAATATGTACTGATCCTGGCGGTGCTGGCGGTCGGTCTGATTTATTCCGCTCCCAATCTATACCCGGATGACCCGGCCATTCAGGTCAGTGGCGCAAGCACTGCGCTGCAGGTCACCCAGGCCGATCTGGACCGTGCGAGCGCTGCGCTCAAGGCGGCCAATATCGAGGTCAAGGCTGCGTCCATCGCCGAAAACGGCAAGGGCGGCCTGTTGCGCCTGGTCAAGGCAGAAGACCAGTTGCCAGCCAAGGACGTGGTGCGCAAGGCCATGGGCGACGATTACGTTGTAGCCCTGAACCTGGCCCAGACCACCCCGCAATGGCTGCGCAAGCTTGGCGCGCATCCGATGAAGCTGGGCCTGGACTTGTCCGGCGGTGTGCACTTCCTGCTGGAAGTGGACATGGAAAAAGCCCTCGACGCGCGGATGAAAGTCTACGAAGGCGACGTCAAGAGCCTGTTGCGTAAAGAGCGCCTGCGCTATCGCAGCCTGCCGCAGCTCGACGGTGCCATCCAGCTGGGCTTCAGCGATGAAGATACCCGCGAGCAGGCCCGTGCGCTGATCCGCAAGAATTTCAACGATTTCGACATTGTGCCGGCCGACCTCAATGGTCAGGCGGTGCTGCGTCTGGCGATGACCCCGGCCAAGCTGGCGGAAATCCGCGAATACTCCATCAAGCAGAACTTGACCACGGTGCGTAACCGCGTCAACGAGCTGGGTGTGGCCGAGCCGATCGTGCAGCGCCAGGGCGCCAACCGCATCGTGGTTGAGCTGCCGGGCGTGCAGGACACCGCCGAAGCCAAGCGTATCCTCGGCAAGACCGCCAACCTGGAATTCCGCCTGGCCGCTGAGCCGGGTGCGTCCAAGGCCACTTCCGAGAGCTTCGAGTTCCGTGAGGGCGGTCGTCCGGCGGCGCAGATCGAGCGTGGCCTGATCATCACCGGTGACCAGGTGACCGACGCCCAGGCGGGCTTCGACGAGCAAGGTCGCCCACAGGTGAACATTCGCCTCGACGGCCACGGCGGCGAACTGATGAGCCGCGCCACGCGCAGCAACGTCGGCCGCAGCATGGCGGTGATCTTCATCGAGCAGAAGCCGACCACCACCTACACCAGGCAAGTGGTCGACGGTGTCGAGAAAGACGTCGCGGTGCAGACCTTCAAGGAAGAGAAGAAAATCATCAGCCTGGCGACCATCCAGTCGCCACTGGGCAGCCAGTTCCGCATCACCGGCCTGAACGGCCAGGGTGAATCCTCGGAACTGGCCCTGCTGCTGCGTGCCGGTGGCCTGGCCGCGCCGATGTACTTCGCTGAAGAACGCACCATCGGCCCGAGCCTGGGTGCCGACAACATCACCAAGGGTATCGATGCGTCGCTGTGGGGCATGCTGTTCGTCTCGCTGTTCATCATCGCCATCTACCGCTTCTTCGGCATCATCGCCACCGTCGCGCTGGCGGTGAACATGGTGATGCTGCTGGCGCTGATGTCGCTGCTGGGGGCTACGCTGACCCTGCCGGGTATCGCCGGTATCGTCTTGACCATGGGTATGGCGGTGGACGCCAACGTGCTGATCTTCTCGCGGATACGTGAAGAGATCGCCGCGGGCATGACGATTCAACGTGCGATCAACGAAGGCTTCGGCCGGGCATTCACCGCGATCCTCGACGCCAACCTGACCACGTTGCTGGTGGGCGGGATTCTCTTCGCCATGGGCACCGGCCCGGTCAAGGGCTTCGCAGTGACCATGTCCCTCGGGATCTTTACCTCGATGTTCACAGCCATCATGGTGACCCGCGCAATGGTCAACCTGATCTTTGGCGGTCGTGACTTCAAGAAGTTGTGGATTTAAGGGGCTGCCATGTTACGTACAATCAACTTCATGGGCGTTCGCAACGTTGCGTTCGGCGTCACATTGTTCCTCACCGTACTGGCGTTGTTCAGCTGGGCCACCAAGGGGCTGAATTACGGCCTGGACTTCACCGGCGGTACGCTCATCGAGCTGACCTACGAGCGTCCGGCCGATGTCACCAAGGTGCGTGAGCAACTGGCGACGTCGGGCTACAGCGATGCCATCGTGCAGAGCTTCGGTGCGACCACGGACCTGTTGGTGCGCATGCCGGGTGAAGACCCGCAGCTGGGCCATCAGGTGGCCGAGGCCTTGCAGAAGGCCGGCGGCGACAACCCGGCCCAGGTCAAGCGCGTCGAGTTCGTCGGCCCGCAGGTGGGTGAAGAGCTGCGCGACCAGGGCGGCCTCGGCATGCTGATGGCGCTGGGCGGCATCCTGCTCTACCTGGCCTTCCGCTTTCAGTGGAAGTTCGCGGTGGGCGCGATTGTCTCGCTGATCCACGACGTGATCGTGACCGTGGGCATCCTGTCGTTCTTCCAGATCACCTTCGACCTGACGGTGCTGGCGGCGGTACTGGCGATCATCGGTTACTCCCTCAACGACACCATCGTGGTGTTCGACCGGGTACGTGAGAACTTCCGTGTGCTGCGCAAGGCGTCCTTGATCGAGAACATCAACATCTCGACCACCCAGACGCTGCTGCGGACCATGGCGACGTCGATCTCCACCTTGCTGGCGATTGCGGCGCTGCTGATCTTTGGTGGCGACAACCTGTTCGGTTTCTCCATTGCGCTGTTCATCGGCGTGCTGGCGGGTACTTACTCTTCGATCTACATCGCTAACGTGGTGTTGATCTGGCTGAACCTGAGCACCGAGGACCTGATTCCTCCAGCGGCCACCGAAACGGAAGTGGACGACCGCCCATAAGGCTCGTCGCTCCACCCGTCACCGCTGAAAAGGCGCGAGTTGAACTCGCGCCTTTTTTTGTGCTCCAAGGCTGGGAGAAGCGCGGATTAATCCGCTTGTGATGGCCTGGAGGTTCAAGTGAACAAATCGATGCTGGTTGGTGCGGTATTGGGTGCTGTCGGTGTGACTGCCGGTGGTGCGGTCGCGACCTACAGCTTGGTAAAGAGTGGCCCTGAGTATGCGCAAGTGCTGGCCGTGGAACCGGTCAAGACCCAAATCAAGACCCCGCGTGAAGTGTGCAAGGACGTCACCGTGACCCGGCAGAAGCCGGTCCAGGACCAACACCAGATCGCCGGCACCGTGATTGGCGCCCTGGCCGGTGGCCTGTTGGGTAACCAGGTCGGCGGCGGCACCGGCAAGAAAATCGCTACCGTGGCCGGTGCGGCCGGTGGTGGTTATGCCGGTAACAAGATTCAGGAAGGCATGCAGGAGCGCGACACCTACACCACCACCCAGACGCGCTGCAACACGGTCAATGACATCAGCGACAAGGTGGTAGGCTACGACGTTCGCTACATGCTCGATGGCAAAGAAGGCAAAGTCCGCATGGACCGCGACCCGGGCAACCAGATCCCGGTAAGCAAGGAAGGCCAGCTGATCCTGGGGCAGAACGAACCAGCCCAGTGATCCAGTTGTTGTGAAGAAGCACCCTTCGGGGTGCTTTTTTTGCGCCTGAATTCTGGGCTGTAGATCGTTCCCTCGCTCTGCGTCACCGTTCAGAAGCGGAACGCTGAGCGTCCCTGGCGGCATTCCCACGCGGAGCGTGAGGAACGATCTTGCACCGCCCCCCGCGACCTGATCGTTCCCTCGCTCTGCGTGGGAATGCA
>NZ_FOVS01000084.1:0-1928 GCF_900115235.1 Pseudomonas sp. NFACC24-1 | reverse complement strand
GCCGACTGTGAACGGATCACGCCGGCCATGCTCACGTTGATGGCGCTTGAGCAGGAGACCATTGACCGGATCGTCGCGACGGTGCCGGGCGGTGCGCGCAACGTACAGGACATCTACCCGCTGGCGCCGTTGCAGGAAGGCATCCTTTATCACCATCTGGCCGCCGAACAGGGCGATCCCTATGTGCTGAAGATACTCTTCGATCTGAAGCGTCGTGACCGGCTGACAGCCTTCGTCGATGCACTTCAACATGTCATCGACCGCCACGACATCCTGCGTACCAGTGTGGTGTGGCAAGGATTCGACACACCGGTACAGGTGGTCTGGCGTCAAGCGCAGTTGACGGTGGAAGAGGTGGTGCTGGCAGACGCTGCGGGGGATATCGCGACACAGTTGCAGGACCGCTTCGATCCACGGCATTACCGTCTCGATATCACCCGGGCCCCCATGCTACGTCTGGCTTTCGCGCAAGATGTGGTCAATGGGCGTTGGGTCGCGGTATTGCTGTTCCATCACATGGCGCTGGATCACACCGCCATGGAGGTGGTGCAACACGAAATGCAGGCGCATCTGCTGGGTGAGGCCGTTCCACTGGCGGCGGTGCCATATCGTAACTATGTGGCGCAGGCCCGTCTGGGTGTGAGCGAGCAGGAGCATGAAGGGTTCTTCCGCGAGATGCTCGGTGATGTCGACGAGCCGACCTTGCCGTTCGGTGTGCGGGAAGTACAGGGCGACGGAGGGAATATCGAGCAAGCCCGCCGGCCGCTCGACGGGGCGTTGAGCCTGCGTCTCAGGGCTCAGGCCCGTCAGTTGGGCGTCAGTGCCGCCAGCCTGGTTCACCTGGCCTGGGCACAGTGGCTGGGTCGCGTGTCCGGCAAGGACGACGTGGTATTCGGCACCGTGCTGATGGGCCGGATGCAAGGCGGCGACGGTGCCGACCGGGCGCTGGGCATGTTCATCAACACCTTGCCGTTGCGCGTGGAGGTGGGCACCCAGGGTGTGCGTGAGGGGGTGAAAGCCACCCACGCCCGACTGACCGGCCTGTTGGGCCATGAACACGCGTCCCTGGCCCTGGCCCAGCGTTGCAGCGGCGTGGTCGCGCCGATGCCGCTGTTCAGTGCCTTGCTCAACTATCGCCACAGCGCTGGCCTGGCGAGTTCGAGCCAGGCGCTGGCCGGCTGGGAGGGCATCGAGACCCTGAGCAATGAAGAGCGCACCAACTATCCACTGACCTTGTCGGTGGACGATCTGGGCGAAGGTTTCCACCTGAGCGCGCTGGCGGTGCCGCAGATCGGCGCTCAGCGGGTGTGTGATTCCATGCATATTGCCCTGGATAACCTGGTGGAATCCCTGGAACAGGCGCCGTCGACGCCGTTGAACAGGCTGTCAATTCTCTCGCCTGCCGAGCATCGGCAGGTGGTGACGGGTTTCAACACGACCGGGCGTTTTTATCCGCAGGACCAGACGGTCAGCGGCCTGTTCGAAGTTCAAGCCGAGGTCCGTCCCCATGCCATCGCCGTGGTACAGGATGGGCAATGCCTGACATACAGCGAGCTCAACGCCAGGGCCAACGGTCTGGCCCGTCATCTGGTCGGCCTGGGCGTACAGCCGGGCGACAGCGTGGCACTGGGGCTGGCGCGTTCGATCGAGCTGCTGGTCAGCCAACTGGCAGTGCTCAAATGCGCTGCCGTCTACGTGCCGTTGGATGTCAGCGCGCCTTTGGAACGCCAGCAGTTCATGGTCGAAGACAGCGGCGCGAAGGTTTTGCTGACCCTGGCAGGCATGGACGTGCCTGAAGGCATGCTGCGTGTCGACCTGGATACCGTCGAGCTTGACGAGTCCGCCGATAACCTCGACCTGACCCAGAGCGCCGAAGCGGTTGCCTACATCATGTACACCTCCGGTTCTACCGGCACACCAAAGGGGGT
>NZ_FOVS01000005.1:0-253724 GCF_900115235.1 Pseudomonas sp. NFACC24-1 | reverse complement strand
GGTTTTCGACAGGGTTTCAGCGTCAAAGGCGCTATGAGCCCAGGTGAGGAAGTTCACCGTGTTGCGATGCTCGATCATCACGCCTTTCGGCAGGCCGGTCGAACCCGAGGTGTAGATCACATAGGCCAGATGCGCCGAGGTCAGCCCGGCAACCTCTGGATTCGAGACGGACTCGTCCTGCCAGAGCCCGCTACCGAGATCGATCACCGGCATCGAAACACCGGCCAACAACCCAACCGTTGCCGATTGGGCCAGCACCACCGCCGGCGCACTGTCTTGCAGCATGTAGGCAATCCGATCCGCCGGATACGCCGGATCCAGCGGCACATAACCGCCGCCCGCCTTCAAGATCGCCAGCAGGCCCACGACCATGTCGCTGCCGCGCTCGACACAGATCGCCACCCGCGAATCCGGCCGCACGCCTTGCCCACGCAGGTAATGCGCCAGCCGGTTGGCCTGTTCGTTCAATTCAGCATAAGTCAGGCGCTGACCGCCATGCAGCACCGCCAGTGCATTCGGCGTGTGCTGCACCTGATCCTCGAACAGTCCGTGAATGGTCTGCTCGAGAGGGAAATGAGCGGCGGTGCCGTTGAAGCCCTGCAACACCTGCCAGCGCTCGTGTTCAGACAGGATTTCCAGATCGTTGATCGCGGATCCCGGCGCACGCTCCAATGCATCCACCAGGCTCGCCAGGGCCGTCTGCATGTAGGCACCGACCTGACGGGCATCAACCTCGCCGGCCGTTTGCACGCTCAGCAGGAAGCCTTCGCCCTGATCGTCCACCGACAACATGCACGGATAGTTGGTCCGTTCCATGACCTCCAACACCTGCGTACCCGCCCAGCGGTCGACACTGTCGCCGTCCTGGAGCGGGCTGTGCCGGTAGTTCAGCAACGCACTGAACAGAGGTAGCGAAGCCGGCACGCCACTGCAACGCTGGGCCAATGCCAGCGAGGCGTGTTCGTGGCCCAACAGGGCCGTCAGGCGGGCATGGGTCGCCTTGACCCCGGTGCGTACGTCCTGCCCGCCCACGTTCACCCGCAACGGCAGGGTATTGATGAACATGCCCAGGGCGCGATCCGCGCCCTCGCCGCTCTGCATGCGCCCCAGCAGTACGGTGCCGAAGACCACGTCCTCGCGGCCGGACACGCGCCCCAGTACCCTTGCCCACGCCAGGTGATGCAAGGCTGCCGCGCTCACGCCCAGTTGGCGCGCCTGCTGCCGCAGACGCCGGCAAAGATCCGGATCGAGGTTCAGCTTGACCTCTTCGATACCCCGGCCATCCCCCTGGACTTCCCGCAGGCCGAACGGCAGCGTCGGCTCGTCGACATCAGCGAGCATGTCGCGGAAAAAGCGCTCATGTTGTTCACGCGGCACGCCCAACAGTGTTTGCGCCACGTAATTACGGTAAGGCATGGCCGCTTCCAGGCGGTCGCCCTCGCCATTGAGGAACGCCAGCATTTCCTCCTGCATCACGTCCAGGGCGGTATGGTCCAGGGCGATATGGTGAAACAGCAGAACCGCGACCCAGCGCTGGTGCACACTGTCCCAGGCGCAGGCCAGGCGCATCAATGGCGCCTTGTCGAGGTCCAGTCGGCAATGGCGAGGGTCGAACATCCCTTGCAACTGCGCGGCGATATCGCCCCTGGCCGGGTCGAGGGCCTGCTCTTCGAGCGTCAACCGGCTCTGGCGCAGAACCACCTGCAATGGCGCCTCGAGGCCTTCGTGCAGCAGCGCGGTCCTGAGGATATCGTGCCGGTCGATCACCGCCTGCAAAGCCGCGACGAAGCCATCGAGTTGAGCACGGCTGTCCATGGCGAAGGTGGCTTGCAGCAGGTAGGGGTCGCCTTCTTCGGCGGCGATGTGGTGATAGAGAATGCCTTCCTGCAACGGTGCCAGCGGGTAGATGTCCTGGACATTGCCGGCACCGCCCGGCACACCGGCGACGATCCGGTCGAGGGTTTCCTGGTCCAGCCTCACCAGCGGCAGCATCGACGGAGTGATCCGTTCGCACCCCGCAGCAATACCGTTGGCCGGCACGCTCACCTCGGTACGGCCGCCCACTGCCGCCGCCAGGGCGGCCAAGGTAGGCTGACCGAACAGCACCCGCACATCGGCGCTCAGCCCAGCCTTGCGCATCAGTTCGATCAGTTTTACCGCCAGCAGCGAATGCCCGCCCAGTTCGAAGAAATGATCGTGTCGCCCCACCTGCCCGACACCGAGCACATCAGCCCACAACCCTGCCAGTGTGGTCTCCACCTCGCCCAGTGGCGCTTCATATGCACGGCTGGCGAAGGCGTCCGCTTCCGGGGCCGGCAGCGCGCGGCGGTCGAGTTTGCCGTTGGGCGACAAGGGCAGTTTGTCCAGGCGCACGTAGGCCGCCGGAACCATGTAGTCCGGCAGCAGCGCCTGCAAGTGCGCACGCAGTGCATCGGCCTCCGGCGCCGCATCCGCCACCTGGGCGGTGATGTAGGCCACCAGGCGTTTCTCGCCGGGCTGGTCTTCACGGGCGACGACAACCGCCTCCTTTACTTCGCCATGCTGGCAGAGCCGGGACTCGATCTCACCCAGCTCGACACGGAAACCACGGATCTTGATCTGATCGTCGTTGCGTCCCAGGTACTCGATATGACCATCGGGCAAGTAGCGGCCCAGGTCACCGGTCTTGTACAGGCGCGCCTGTTCATCGGCCGCGAACGGATCGCGGACGAAGCGCTCGGCGGTCAAGTCATCGCGGTTCAGGTAGCCACGGGCAACACAGATGCCGCCGATGTGGATCTCGCCGGCTACACCGACCGGAACCGGTTGCTGCTGTGCGTCCAGCAAATGGATACGGGTGTTGGCCACCGGCTGCCCGATGGCCGGCAGCGTCGGCCAGGCGGCGACATCGTCCGGCAGCGTCAGGGCGGTGGTGACGTGGGACTCGGTCGGCCCATAGTGGTTGTGCAGGCGACAGCCATCAAGGCGCTCGAACAATGCACGGATCTGTGGGGTGATGCGCAACTGTTCGCCAGCGGTGATGACATCTTTCAAGTCGCAGGTCAGCCGAGTGCCTTCACGCTCGCCGGCGACCGCTTCGGCCAGGGCTTGCAGGGCGATGCACGGCAGGTACAGGCGTTCGATGCGCTGTTGGCAGATGTGTTCGAACAGGCGGTGGAAATTCAGGCGGATGTCGGCATGGATCAGCGACAGCTCCCCGCCGGCACACAAGGTGCTGAAGACTTCCTGGAACGCCACGTCGAAGCCGAGTGCGGCAAACTGCAAGGTTCGCGCAGCGGCGCGACCCTGCTGCGCGGCTTGGTCGATCTGCCACTGCATCAGGTTGACCAGGGGGCGGTGCGCCATCGCCACGCCCTTGGGCTGGCCGGTAGAGCCCGAGGTATAGATGACATACGCGAGGCTGTCGGGGTTCAGGCCGCTCGCCTGTGCGTCAGGATTGGTGGATGGTTGCCGGTCGATGCCGGCGGCGTCACGATCCTCACCGTCGAGCAGCAAGGCAGGCACGCCAGACGCCGGGAAACGCTCTTGCAGGCTGCGCTGGGTCAGCAGCACCTTCGGTGCGCTGTCGTCCAACATGTAGACCAGGCGCTCGGCCGGGTAAGCAGGATCCAGCGGCACATAGCCGGCCCCGGCCTTGAGAATACCCACCAGGCCCGCCACCATTTCCAGGCCGCGCTCCACGCAGATCGCCACCCGGTCGTCGGCACGGATACCCCACTCGATCAAGCGATGGGCGATCTGATTGGACAGCCGATTCAGCTGGCCGTAGCTCAGGCTCTGCCCCTGATACGTCAGCGCAACGGCTTCCGGATGAGCCTCGGCGTGGGCCTCGAACAGCTGATGGACCAGTAGCCCCGACGGGTACACCGCATCGAAGGCGTTGAAATCGTGCAGCAATTGCTGGCGTTCGCTGACGGGGACAAAGGCCAACGTGTGCAGTGGGATGTTGCCATCCTGGTCGAGGGCATCGGCCAATGCTTCGAGCACGGTGTGCACGTAGCCGCAAACCCGTTGCGCACCGATCCCGGCCACGGCTTGCACGGTCAGTCCAAACGAATCACCGAGGTCATCCACCGACAGCGACAGCGGGTAGTTGGTCCGTTCTTCGCCGCCGAGAATTTGCGCACCGGCCCAGACTCTTGCCTGGTCCGCATCCTCGCTCGCCTGTGCCGCCACGGCGGTCTGCCGATAGTTCATCAGCGCACTGAACAACGGCGCCGGCGCCGCAACGCCACTGCACCGCTGCGCCAACGACAACGGCGCATGTTCGTGACCCAGCAGCGCCGCCAGGCGGCCATGGGTCGCCTGCAACGCGGCCAGCACCCCCTGGTCCCCCGCCTCGACCCGCAACGGCAAGGTGTTGACGAACATGCCCAAGGCATGTCCGGTCTCCTGTCCGCTGTGCAACCGACCCATCAGTACGGTGCCGAACACCACGTCCTGACGGCTGGATAAGCGCCCCACTACCTGGCCCCAGGCCAAATGGTGCAGGCTGGCGGTGCTCACCCCCAGGCGCCGGGCCTGGGCACGCAGACGCCGGGCCAGCCCGACCTCCAGCGACAGCGTCGCCTCTTCGATGCCGCTGCCGTCGCCCTGCACATCCTGCAGGCCGAACGGCAGCGTCGGCTCGTCCACATCGCCGAGCATCTCGCTGAAGAACGCCTCATGTTGCTCGGGATGATTGTCCAGGCGGACCTGAGCCACATAGTTGCGGTAAGGCACCGACGCCGGCAGCTCCGCCGCACGACCTTGCAGGTACGCGTCGATTTCCTTGCCCAGCATGCCGAGGGAGGTCGCGTCATCGATCAAGTGATGGAACAGCAGTACCGCCACCCAACTGCCGCTGGCGACATCTTCGGCGAAGTGAATACGCATCATCGGCGCCTGGCGCAGATCGAAGCGGGTGTGACGAGGATCGAAGCGGGCCTGCAACTGGCCGGCGATATCGCCTTCGGCCGGGTCCATGACCAGCTCTTCGACCCTCAGGCGCGCCTCGCGCCAAACCACCTGTACCGGTTCGCCGAGCCCTTCCCACGCCACCGAGGTGCGCAGGATGTCGTGCCGTGCGATGACCGCCTGCAAGGCTTGCGCGAACGCGTCCAACTGCTGGCGATTACCGAAGCGCAGCAGGGCCTGCAACAGGTATGGATCGCCTTCGCGGGTCGCCAGGTGGTGATAGAGAATGCCTTCCTGCAACGGCACCAGGCCGTAGATATCCTGCACATTGTCCGCGCCGCCCGGCACGGTTGCGACAATGCGATCGATTTCGTCCTGGGTCAGGGTCGCCAGGGGCAGCATGTCCGGGGTAATGCGCTCGACGTCGCGGGGAATCCGATTCTCCGGCACCACCACTGCGCCGCAGGTGCTCGTGGCAGCGGCCAGGGTCTCCAGCGTCGGCTGGCCGAACAGCACACCCACGTCAGCGTTCAGGTCCAACTGGCGCATGCGTTCGATCAGTTTGACCGCCAGCAGCGAGTGGCCGCCCAGTTCGAAGAAACGGTCGTGACGACCCACCTGCTCGACGCCAAGCAGCTCGACCCACAAAGCGGCCAGGGTGATTTCCACCTGGCCCACCGGCGCTTCATAGCTGCGTCGGGCAAACGCCTGCGAATCGGGAGCCGGCAGCGCCTTGCGGTCGAGCTTGCCGTTGGTGGTCAGCGGGAAGGCTTCGAGCATCACGAACGCGCTCGGCACCATGTAGTCCGCCAGCGAGCCCAGCAGCTCGCTGCGCAACTCGCCCGCAGACACGCAAGCGCCGTCTTCGGCAAGCACATAGGCCACCAGTCGCTTGTCCCCCGGCTCGTCTTCCCGGGCGATCACCACGGCCTCGCGCACTTTTGCGCAGGCCGTCAGCCTCGCTTCGACTTCACCCAGTTCGATACGGAAGCCGCGAATTTTCACCTGCTCATCGTTGCGCCCAAGGTACTGCAGTTCGCCGTTGTGCAGCCAGCGACCGAGGTCGCCGGTACGGTACATCCGCGCGTTCGCACCGGTGTCGAACGGATCGGGCAGGAACCGCGTTGCGTTGAGCTCCGGCCGGTTCAGGTAGCCTCGCGCCACACCGGCGCCCCCTACGTACAACTCGCCCTCCACCCCCTTGGGCACCGGCTTGCCGTACTTGTCCAGCAGGTACAGGCGCAAATCGGGAATGCGCTTACCGATCGGGCTGACACCAATCAACTGGGCATCGGCCGCTTGCAACGCACGATACGTCACATGCACCGTGGTTTCGGTGATGCCGTACATGTTTACCAATTGCGTATCGGCATTGACTGCCCGGGCATACCACGGTTTGAGGATGCCGGTTTCCAAGGCCTCGCCACCGAAGATCACCTGGCGCAGGCTGTGGTTCAGGTCACTTTCACCCTGGGCCGCGATCAACTGGCGGAACGCGCTTGGCGTCTGGTTCAGCACCGTGACACCGGCCTCGCACAACAACGCATAGCAGTCCTGCGGCGAACGGCTGACCAGCTGCGGCACCACCAGCAGACGACCGCCGTGGGTCAGTGCGCCCCAGATTTCCCAGACCGAGAAGTCGAAGGCGAAGGAATGGAACAGCGCCCAGACATCCTGCGGGCCGAAATCGAACCAAGGGTGCGTGGCCGAGAACAGCCGCGCAACGTTGCGGTGCTCGACCATCACCCCTTTGGGCAAGCCGGTCGAGCCCGAGGTGTAGATCACGTAGGCCAGGTGATGGGATGCCAGCGTGCCGATAGTCGGATCATGCCGTGGCTGCTCGGTAAAACCTGCGGCTTCCGGCTGATCGAGCAGCAGCACCGGGACAGCCGGCGCAGGCACCTGGGCTTGCAGCGCCGCTTGGGTCAGCAACGCCACCGGCGAGCTGTCCTCGAGCATGAAGGCCAGGCGGTCCAGGGGATAGGCCGGGTCCAGCGGTACATAACCAGCGCCGGACTTCAGGATACCTAACAGGCCAACGATCATGTCCAGGCCGCGTTCGACGCAGATGGCCACCCGGTCATCCGGAAATACACCCAGGGCCAGCAGCCGATGGGCGACCTGGTTCGCCCGGGTATTCAGCTCGCCGTAGGTCAGAGTCCGACCTTCATGAACCACCGCCACCGCGCCAGGCTGCGCGGCGGCCCGGGCTTCGAACAGGCCATGGATCGTGCGGTCGTGCTCGTACCGCTGCGCATCGCTCGCGTTCCAGGCCCGGAGCAAGCGGGCTTCAGCCGGTGTCGGCAGGACAAAGTCCTGGATCGGCAGCGTATCGTCACCCAGTCCCTGCTCCAGCACATGGACGAAGCGTTCGGCCATTGCCTCGATTTCATCTGCCTGCAGGAACGCCTGGTTGTAGATCCAGTGCACCCAGGCATTTTTTTCGTTGGGGTTGGTCCGGAAATGGATCGCCAGGGGCATCTGTTCCTGGCCGTTGGAACTCTTCACCGAATAGGCCGTGGCGTCGCCGAACCGGTATAGATAGTTCTCTTCCTCGTAGGAGAACGACACATCGAACAGCTGGGCACGATTGTCACGCCGCAGCTCCAGGGAGCGGTGAATGTCGCTTAAAGGAAACCGCTGGTAGCGATAGTCCTGCTTGAGCGCGCGCGCCACCTCTTGGATCAGCTCGCCGAACGACAGATCATCGGCGAATCTCAAGCGCATGGCACTGACCTGGGTGAACAACCCCACGGTTTGCTTGAAGGTCGGATTGGAGCGATTGAGGATCGGCAGGCCCACCACCAGCTCGTCGCGCTGGGTCGTACGGACAAAGTACACGTACAACGTCGCCAGCAGCACCGGGAAACGCGAAACCTGATGGGTCAGCGCCAGGGCGTCGATCCGCTCGTTCAGCGCCTGTGGGAACGGCGTCATGGCATGGGCGCTGGGCACCACGGGCCCGGCGTAGCGATCACGGTGACGGGCGGTGAACAATGGATCCGGTACATCCCGGTATTTGTCGAGCCAGTAGGCCTGGTCCCGCTGGAAACGGTCCGAGTCGTGGTAACGGGCATCATCCTCGATGAACCCGGCATAGGACGGTGCCGACAGGTCAGGCTCGCGGTTTTCCTCCAGCGCGTTGTACAGGTCACAGAGGGAAGCGAGCATCAGGTTGATGCCCCAGCCGTCCTGGATAATGTGGTGCAAGTTGACGACGAAATAGAACGAAGCGTCATTGAGCTTGACCAGGTAGAAGCGGAACAGCGGCCCCTTATCGAGCTCAAATGCCACTTCCAGCCCATGTTGCACCCAGGTCTGGGCCGCAGTCTGCGGCTCGGGGCGAGTTGAGAGGTCAATCAGCGGTACCCGCACCTCCAGCGACTCGACCAAGGTCTGCATGGGCACGCCGTCGCCACCGACGTCGCAGTGCAGGACCGTGCGCAAGGCATCGTGCTTGCGGACCAACAGTTCGACTGCCCGCTGGATACGTTCAGGATCGACGGTACCCTGGATATGAACGTAGCCACCCATGGTGTACAAGGGCGAATCGCCCTTGGTCATCTGGTCCAGCCAGATATCCCGCTGGGACGCCGTCAGCGGATAGGTCGCAGCAAGCTCCAGGGGCTGGTTCATACGCGGCCTCCTGTCACTTGCACGCCGACAGGCTCTGGATGACGGCTGGCCGAAAGGCCCATTGCGATAACAACGCCCACAGCAAAGAAAAATGTCATACGTTCCTTCTCAGATATTTGTCAGTGCTGCCCGGGACAAATGCAGCAGGGCACGCCTGGAGTTGATGATGCGGATCCGCGCAGACAGCCAGCGCCACCCGGCAGGAGGTCCACTGCTGTCGGGCGGGTTGATGTCAGGCGTCTTTCACGGGTTGGCGGGGATGTTGTCGCGACAACATCGCCAGCCGGACGGTGCAGTCAGAACAGCCATTCAGGCGCGCTTGTCGCGAATGGCGCAGTTGATATCGGAGACGATGTGCCCGTCCGCCAGCTTGATGATCCGGTCGGCCAGCTGGAAGTACTGGTCGTCATGGGTAATGATCAGCACCGTCTTGCCGCGCCGCTTGAGGTCGGGCAGCAGTTCTTCGTAGAAGAACTTCTTGAACGGCGGGTCCTGGTCGGCCGCCCATTCGTCGAGCACGTACACCGGCCGGTCCTCCATGTAGGCACATACCAGGGCCAGGCGTTTCTGCTGGCCGTAGGACAACGCCTTCAGGGTCGAATAACCGAGCCCTTCGATCTTGATCTTGTCGGCCAACCCGAGGGTTTCCAGGTATTTGCTCGCCAGGTCCGGGCTGCCATCCTCTTCGTCGGGGCCAATGAGGCGATTGAACAGATGAAAATCCGAGAACACCGCGGAAAACAGATCACGGTATTCACTGCGGCTCTCGTCGGTGATCGCCACGCCGTCGAGCAGCACCTCGCCGCTCTGCGGGATGTAGAGCCCGCATAACACCTTGGCCAGGGTGCTCTTGCCGCAACCGTTGCCGCCAACGATATAGATCAATTCACCCGCCTGTACCGTCAGGTCGATGGGGCCCAGGGAGAAACCGCTTCCAGCATGCGGATCCTGATAATGCATCCGCACGCCCTTCAACTCGATGCTGTCCCAGGTCTTCTTGTGCTCGAGCAGATGCACCTTCGGTGGTTCGACCGCAACGGGTTCAGGATGCGGATCATTGATCGAGAAACCGAATTCCGCGAGCCGGGTACAGGCGACCTTGCCTGCCGCCAGCACCGGCATCGCCCCCACCAACAGCGACAGCGGCCCCATGATGTAGAGCACCGCCAGTACACTGGCAGTCATCACCTTGGGATCGACCGTGCTGACCAACGGCGCGGCGAACAGCAGGCAACCAATCAGCAACGACAGGGTGAACTGGCCCACGTTATCGGCGGCGGTGTACCACAGGCGCTCGACGAAGTTGTAGCGCGCCACCCGGGTCGAAGACGCCTCGATGGCGGAGCGGCCGAACCAGCGGCGACGGATGCCGTTGAGCTTCAGCTCCTTGAGGCCGAACACCAGGGCATGGGTGTATTCGTTGAACGCGGTGAACTCGTCCCGAACCCGATTGGTGGACCTCACGCCGCTGGCGAAGAAGAACAGGTACAAGCCCACCCCCAGGATCATCAGCGAAACCGTCAAGGCCAGGACCACCCACGACAGATACGCCAGGTAGGCGATACCGAACAGGAAGACCGTCGTTTCTACCAGCACCGTGGGCATGACGATCAGCGTCGTGTTCAGCTGCGGGATGTCGTTGGTCAACATCGTCAGCACATTGGGCGGGCCGCGCCGGTCCACTTCTTCCAGTGGCGTGGCGAGAATCTTGCGGCACAGCGCAATGCGCAAGCGCGTCATGATCCGCATGCTGGCGTACGCCGGAAACAGCGCCGCACCGTTGCGCAGGATCAGCGCCGTGGCACTGAGGCCGATGAACCAGTACAGCGCCTGCAGGCGCGATCCATCATTGTGGATAGCGTCGTTGATCACACTCACCACCGCGATGGACGCCACCCCACTGATGACACCGCAGATCAGCGTAAAGAGCGTCAGCCAGGGATGGTTACGCCACAACAGGCGCATGACCGAGCCTGCCTTGGGCTTCTTCGCTTTCTTCTCTTCTTTCATGGGTTGCTATCCTTCAATGGAGTCGCGAAAGGGCTCACGCCGGTCGCCATACATCGCCCCGGGCGGTCATTTCGCCCATCGCCACAACGATGAGGCGTGGCTCCTCGTAAGGATCGCGAGCGTGGGCGGCCAACATGTTGTCGAGCATCACCACATCGCCCTTGCGCCAGGCGAACCTGACCGCACAGGCCTCATAGGCCTCGCCGAGCAACGCCATGACGTCGTCTTCAATCGGCGTTCCATCGCCATAACTGACCATGCGCGGCAGACGATCGGCGCCGAACATATCGAGCAGGTCTTCGCGCATTTCCTCGCCGAGACAGAACGGATGGTGCAGCTGTACCTGGTTGAAAAAAGCCCACTCCCCGGTTACCGGATGTTGGATAACCGCTGGACAGAGGGTGCGCACCTGCAGGGTGTCGTCGTCGAGCCATTCGAAATCGGTGCCCTGTTCCCGGCATCGCTGTTCGACGGCCGCGCGGTCGTGGGTGCCGAAGAACGATGCCCAGCTCGGCTCGACGCCAGCGGTAAAGGTGCGGCTGTACATCAGGCCTTTTTGTTCGAACCGAGCCACCACCTGTGGCGGCAGGCTTTGCAGCACTTGGCGGATGTCGGCCAGCGGCGTCGCACCGCCAACCCGTGACGGCTGCTCGCAATAGAACCATTGCTTGCGCGGCCAGCTTTCCAGGTGCGAGCTCTCGTTGTGATACAGGATCATCTCGCGCTCGGGATACGGCGTGGAGCGGTAGACGTTGCGTCCGCCCTCCTTCTTCGGCAAGTCGCCGTAGCTGCCGTGCAACCCGGGTGACAAGGCTTCGGCGAACGCCTCGAAGGCCGGCACCGAGCCGAGGTCAAAACCACGAAACAGCACCGCGCCGTGACGACACAGCAACGCCTCGATAGCCTCGCGATGGGTGTTGGCCCACAACGAAGGATCCAGCCCCGGTTCGATCGGTTCGATCACCACCGGCAAACTCAAGCCGTCGGCGAGCAATGACAGCCTGACCGATTCGCCGGCCCCGTGACCTGGCCAGACAAGCGAATCCGCCATCCCGTCAGCGGGCATGACGGGCGATGCGTCAGTTTGAAGACTCATGAATAACTCCTGAACCACGGATCGTCGGATCCACGTCGCAGGGCCGGACCAATGCGCCCCACCATCGGGCAAGGATAAAAACACTGATCCGCGGTGATGTCTGGCACCGCAAACCGGGACAGAGGGGGTCATGGTGTCTACTTGAGCCGTTTGTGGAGCGGCAGATTCTTGTCCCCATTTCCCGCGACAGACGCCGACACGAAGTCGGTGCTGAAATGCGTCAGCTGCGAATTGCACAGGTACCGCAAACGATGCCGTGGGTCGCAGTGACGTCTCGAGCACATCGGTTTGCGCAACATGCAAACACGCTGTGCCTGGCATTTAACAGGAGCGTTAGTCATGCCGATTAAGAACACTGGCGGATCGGTCAATCCCGCGCCAGCCCCTCTCACGCCCGGTGCATTCCTGCATGAAACATTCGTCGCCCGGGCCCGTGAATTCCCTGAGCGAACCGCGGTGTCCGATGCCTCTCGCTCATTGAGCTACGCACAACTCGACACGGCTTCGTCGCAGCTGGCGGCCAGGCTTCGCCAGGAAGGCGTCCAGGACGGCATGCTGGTGGGGATGTGCCTGCCACGTGGCGTCGACCTGGTCATCAGCCTGCTGGGCATCCTCAAGGCCGGCGGCGCCTACGTCCCGGTCGACCCGCAATACCCCGGTAAACGTGTCGAACACATCGTGCGCGACAGCGGCCTGGGCCTGATGATCGGTGAACTCGCCGACCTGCCCCAAAGCGCGTCCGTACGCGTCCTGTCCCTGGCCGAGCTGCTGGCCGGCCCGACCCTGCAACCGCTGCCCGCCAACGACCGCCGCAACCCCGACGAGGCGGCGGCCTATGTCATCTATACCTCCGGTTCCACCGGTGAGCCCAAGGGCGTATTGGTGGCGCACGGTAACGTCAGCCGCCTGTTGGACAGTACCCAGCGCTCGTTCGCCTTCACCGAAAACGACGTCTGGTCGATGTTCCACTCCATCGGTTTCGACTTTTCGGTGTGGGAAATCTGGGGCGCCCTCGCCCACGGAGGCCACGTCGCCGTGGTGCCCTACGATGTTTCGCGCTCGCCAAGTGGCACGCGTCAATGGCTGGCCGACCAGGGCGTGACTGTCCTGAGCCAGACGCCATCGGCGTTTCGCGGCCTGGATGAGGCGGACCGCTGTGCCACTGCGCCACTGGCCCTGCGCTATGTGGTGTTCGGCGGCGAAGCGCTGCCAGCCACCGTGCTGCGGCCGTGGGTTGAGCGCCATGGCGATCAGAAGCCGGCCTTGATCAACATGTACGGCATCACCGAAGCCACCGTCCACACCACCTTCAAACGCGTGCGTGGCCAGGATCTGGAAAGCGCCGCCATGGTCTCCATCGGCGCGCCGCTGGACGGCTGGCGCCTGCACCTGCTCGACGCCGATCAACAACCGGTGTCCCAAGGCAACGCCGGTGAGCTGTACATCGAAGGCGCCGGGGTCGCCCTGGGCTACCTGAATCGTTCCGCCCTGAACGCCGAACGCTTCGTCCAGTTGCCGGGCACCTCGAGCCGTGCCTATCGCACCGGCGACCTGCTGGTACTGGGAGACGATGGTGAGTACCGCTACGCCGGTCGTTGCGATGAACAGCTGAAGATCCGCGGGTTCCGTATCGAGCCAGGCGAAGTCGAGGCGTGCCTGCAAGCCAGCCCTGCCGTAGCCGCCGCCCACGTGGCCGGTCACGATTACGGCGATGGCGACTGGCGCCTGGTCACCTACGTGGTGCCGACCCATGGCGTGGCGGCCTGGACCGAACAGGTGCGCAGCGAAGTGGCCGCACAGGTGGCCGCGAACCTGCCGGACTACATGCGCCCCTCGGCCTACATCCCACTGGCCGCGTTGCCGGTCACTGACCACGGCAAGATCGACAAGAGCCGCCTGCCCTCGCCCGATTCCACCCCCTCGACCGTGGACCACGCCAGCGAACCGGGCCTCACCGAACAGGAGCAGTTCGTGCTCAAGGTCTGGTCGGACGACATCGGCCTGAAGAACATCGGCCTGAACGATGATTTCTTCGATTTCGGCGGCACCTCGCTGGCCCTGATCCGCTCGTTGAGTACGCTCAAGGCCCATTACCGGGTCAACCTCGACCCAGGTGTGCTGGCAGATGGCGCGACCGCCAAAGTGTTGGCCGGCTGTATCCGGCGCTCCCTTGTTCAAGCCCATTGATCGAAAAGGAAAAGCTCATGAGCAAAAAATTCGCCTTGACCCCGGAAGAACGTGCGTCCTTTGAAAAGAACGGCTTCATCGGACCGTTCGACGCCTATTCGCCAGAAGAAATGAAAGAGACCTGGAAGCGCACCCGCCTGCGCCTGCTCGACCGCAGTGCCGCGGCCTACCAGGATCTGGATGCGATCTCCGGCGGCACCAACATTGCCAACTACGATCGCCACCTGGACGACGAATTCCTCGCCAGCCACATCTGCCGTCCGCAGATCTGCGACCGCGTCGAGAGCATCCTCGGCCCGGACGTGCTGTGCTGGCGCACCGAGTTTTTCCCTAAATACCCGGGCGACGAAGGCACCGACTGGCACCAGGCCGACACCTTCGCCAACGCCTCGGGCAAGCCGCAGATTCTCTGGCCGGAAAACGAAGACTTCGGTGGCACCATCACCGTCTGGACCGCCTTCACCGACGCCAACATCGCCAACGGTTGCCTGCAGTTCATTCCCGGCACCCAGAACAGCATGAACTACGACGAAACCAAGCGCATGGCCTACGATCCCGATGCCAACAACAGCTCGGTGGTCAAGGATGGTGTGCGGCGCGGTTTCTTCGGCTACGACTATCGCCAGCTGCAGATCGACGAAAACTGGAAGCCCGACGAAGCCTCCGCCGTGCCCATGCAGATGAAAGCCGGCCAGTTCATCATTTTCTGGTCGACCCTGATGCACGCCTCCTATCCCCACAGCGGCGAGTCCCAGGACATGCGCATGGGCTTCGCCTCGCGTTATGTACCGTCGTTCGTGAAGATCTACCCGGACTCCGACCACATCGAGGAATACGGTGGACGTATCAGCCTTGAAAAGTACGGCGCGGTGCAGGTCATCGGCGAGACGACCCCTGCATACAATCGCCTTGTCACCCACACGACCCGAGGCAAGAAATTCGAAGCCGTCTGATCTTTTCAATGCCATATGACAGTTGGCATGCGCAACGTGCCTGACAGGAGTCCCCAATCCATGACTACTTCCACCGACGCAGCGACGCGCCTGTGTGAGACCGTAAGGATGCTTAGGCACCTTGCCATCCATTTGCCCGATCCTATCTGCCTGAGCTTTTTGGCCCAGGGCAGTGACGTGGCGCCCGACCAGGCTTCCTCCAGCGTGAGAGCCACGGAACGCGCGGTCAGCGCCGCGTTCGCCAGGATCGGCGTCAAAGCCGTGCAGTACGTGCATGACGGCGAGGCGCAGCTGTCGTCTTTCGAGATGTTCATCAGCAAGAAAATCTGCCAGGCGCTCGAGTTTACCTATGGCCACTTCGACGATGTCGACAGTGCCAAGGACTTCGGGCGCTTGGTCAGACACTTCGATTTCAGCGGGGCCGTGCCCGAGGTCGAGACACTGCACCTGATTACCCGCGACAACGTGGCGTTGTCGGTGCATGCCAGCACCGATCGAAACCGCCCGGCCATCGTCCTCGCCCTGCCCTGCGGCATGCCGTTCGACTTGTGTCGCGACTGGTTCAATGCGCTGAGTGAAAGGTTTTTCGTGGTCACCTGGGAAACCCGCGGGCTGTTCGGTTCCTGCACCTCCTTCGATCAGTTGTCCGTGGACACCGACGCCCAGGTGGGTGACCTGATCAATGTGATGAACCACTATGGCCTGCAAAGCGCGCACTTGATGGGTATCTGCGGTGGCGCGGTGATCGCCCTCAGCGCGGCTGCCATCCACACCGACCGGGTCAATTCCCTGAGCCTGTGGCACGGCGATTACAACCTGGGCGACGACAGCCTGCGCACCACCCACCAGCAGAACTTCGAGTGGCTGATGGAATCGGCCGCCGTGGACCGCAACGAAGCCAGCGACCTGCAGGCGTTGTTTCTGGACCAGGCGACCCTGGCGACCATTCCTGACTCCATCGCCCATGCGGCGCTCTACCCTTATGTCAACGAAGAGCTGTTCTATCGCTATGCGCGACTCAACGATGCGCTGAACAAGACTGAGTTGAAGTCGCGGCTGGAGCAGATCACGGCGCCCACCCTGGTCGTCGCCGGCGACTCCGATGAAACCACCCACATTGGTGGTTCCAAGCACATTGCCGAGTCCATCAATGACGCCTTGCTGCATGTCGAGCGTGATGGCAGCCACCTGGCGTTCTTCGAGTCGACCCATCGCTCGAAACACACCGCCTTCCGCTTCCTGGAATCGACCCTCGAATCGACGGTGGTCTGACTTACCGGATAGGGCGCTGGGCAAAACCCATGGGAGCTGAACTTGCTCGCGATAGCGGCGGTTCAGCTTGCATCGGGATTGAATGTGCCGACGTCATCACGAGCAAGCTCAGCTTGTGTGGTAGGTCTTGAAGGGAGGAGGAGGGACAAGGCTCGATTCTGACTGTTAGCCGCAGTACAGACCGTGGAAAATTCCGCGCAAGCCCTTAACCCCCGCTCATATTCATGAATCGCACAATCTGCACCTCCCCACCCGGGTTGAAGTCATGCCGCATCTGGGCTCGGGAACCTATTGGAAACGCGATGGACACTGGGTGTTTGCCACGCCCAACATCAGCAAGGGGCTGATCTCGGTGATCGACTTCGACACCTGGAAAGTCATCAAGCAGATCCCCACCCTGGGGCCGGGTTTCTTCCTGCGCAGCCATGCCAACTCTCGCTACGCCTGGACCGATGTGTTCTTCGGCCCCGACAACGACGCCATCCACCTGATCGACAAACAGACCCTGGAAATCGCCCACACCCTGCGACCCATGCCCGGCAAGACCGCCGCCCACGTCGAGTTCACCCGCGACGGGCGCTACTTGCTGCTGAGTATCTGGGACACCAATGGCGCGCTGATCGTCTACGACAGCGACACCCTGGAGGAAATCAAGCGCCTGCCCATGAACAAGCCTTCGGGCAAGTACAACGTCGGCAACAAGATCGAGTTCGCCGAGGGGACATCCCACTGAAAAAAGGGGGCTGATGCGCAGCCCCCGGGAGCAAACTTCCCCGCCACAAAAGACTGCGACGGTGTCCAGTTGGAATGCCTATTGTGGCGAGGGGATTTATCCCCGTTGGGCTGCGCAGCAGCCCTCAGACCGGGCAACCCGGTGTATCAGTCTGATCAAATGAGAAGCTTATAGCGGCTGCTGCGCAGCCCAACGGGGATAAATCCCCTCGCCACAGGAGCTTGCTCCCGCTGGGCTGCGCAGCAGCCCCAAAAGCCGACCTGACACGCCTCGGCTGAAGGGGGTCACCCTTACCAGGTAAGCACCGCCCCCACCGCGAAGGTATCGGTGTCTTCGTTCTGGGCACTGGTGTCGTGGCCGTTGATTTCGAACTGGTTGTACTCGGCCACGAGCTTGAGGTTGTCGTTGATGTCATGGAACAGCGCGATGCCCCGGGTTTCGTAATCGGCGCCACTGCCTACCACGCCGTTGCCGTCGTCATCGGTCTTGCCGTAGGACAGCGCCAGGCGGTTCTTGCCCAGCTTGTACGAGCCCTGCAACAGGTAGCCCTTGCTGTCGACATTGCGCAGGGTGGCTTCACCGGCGTTGTTGGTGAAGAACGGGTTGATGCCCTTGGCCTGGAACCCCGAGCCGGTGAGCGACAACCCCCCCATCTTCGCCTGCACGCCATACCCCAGGCCTTTGGAAGTTACCGACTCGACGGTGGAGTCGGTGTTGTCCGAGGTCTGGTAGCTGCCGTTGAGCCAGCTGTAGATCTTCGCCCCGCCCAGGTCGAACTGGTAGGTGATCTCGCTCTCGGTGCGCGGGTTTTCCTGATAGGCCTTGCCGGTAGCGCTGTTGTCGTTGGTGTCCACCGGGTCCATGATCCCCACCGCCACCCGCAGCCCGTCCATCACCGGCGTGCGATAAGTGATCTGCGAAGTCGGGAACGGGTACGGGTAACCGCTGCCGATGTTACCGAACGAGACGCCACCGCCGTCCACCAGCCCCAGGGTGTCGCTGACCTGACCATAACCGGCGAGCAGTTCGTCCAGCAGGATATTGGAGCGGGCAAACAGGCCGAAGTCCTTGCCGATCAGCACTTCGCCCCACTCCGGATTGGCCACGGTGCCGTAGAACTGGCGCACGTCGATGGCGGTGTCGGTGCCATTGGTTTCACTGTCGTTGATGGTCACCCAGAACGAAGCCCGGGCGCCGAGCTTGAGGTCATCGACCTGCTTGCCCATGTTGAAACCCAGGTAGTTGGGCAAAAAGCCCATCTTGACCCGCGCCTGCCGACGGTCGTACTGCTCACCCGCGCGGTCCACATCGCTGTTGACGTAAAAGGCGTTGATGTAGCCGTCGGTGGAAAAGGTGGTCTGGTCCTTGTCATACAGCATGATTTCAGCGTTGGCCCAAGACGTCAGGCCCAGGCTGGAAAGACCGGCGATGACCGCAGGCAAAAAACGCAGGCAGGTATTTTTATTGTTGTGCATGGCGCGCTCCGCAACAGGGGACGGGATGTCGGAGGCGATTATCGAAAGGTGCCAGGGCGCGTCATACGCTGCCTTGGAGGCAATTGGCGAATGCTTTGGAAGCGCCGGCCCGGCGCGGCAGTTTGGGTGTAAGACGGCGAGGTCGAGGGGCGCGACAGCTTGGGTGTAAGACTGCCTTGCCGACGGGTGCGATACTTTGGGTGTGGGCCGCTGGGTGGGCTGGGAGGATGTAGGGTCGGAGCTAAATACCACTGACCTTGTGGCGAGGGGATTTATCCCCGTTGGGGCGCGAAGCGGCCCTAAAACCTGCCTGACAGATCCAGGGGGCAGCTGCGCAGCCCAACGGGGATAAATCCCCTCGCCACAGGAGCTTGCTCCCGCTGGCCTGCGCAGCAGGCCCCCTCGCTATCAGCTCAGAACCTCGGCTTGACGGTCTTCCACTCCGGCCGGTAGCGCTGCATCTGCCGCACATCGTCGCGCTGGCGGATGCCGCAACTGAGGAACTGGTCATGGAGCTTGCCCAATTGATCCCGGTCCAATTCCAAGCCAAGGCCCGGCGCCCGGGTGATCTTCACGCAGCCGTCGACAATCGGCAGTTTGCCGCCCTTGATCACTTCTTCATCCGGCTCCTGCCACGGGTAATGGGTGTCGCAGGCGTAGTCCAGGTTCGGCACCGCGGCCGCCACGTGGGCCATGGCCATGAGGCTGATGCCCAGGTGCGAGTTCGAATGCATCGATACGCCCAGGCCGAAGGTGCTGCACATTTTCGCCAGGGCCTGGGTGTCCCGCAGACCACCCCAGTAATGGTGGTCGGCCAAGACGATCTGCACGCTGTCCAGGGCCACGCTGCGGCGGAACTCATCGAAATCGGTGACCACCATATTGGTCGCCAGCGGCAGCCCCGTGCGCTTGTGCAGTTCGGCCATGCCTTCCAGCCCTGGCGTCGGATCTTCGTAATACTGCAGGTCATCCCCCAGCAGCTCGGCCATGCGAATCGAAGTCTCCAGGGACCAGTTGGCATTGGGATCGATGCGCAACGGGTAGCCGGGAAAGGCCTGTTTCAGTGCCTTGATGCACGCCACTTCATGTTCCGGATCGAGGGCGCCGGCCTTGAGCTTGATGCTCTTGAAGCCATAGTCCTGGATCATCCGCCGGGCCTGGGCGACGATCTGCTGTTCGTTGAGCGCCTCGCCCCAACTGTCGGGCGGGTACGGCGAATCGATGTGCTCGGCGTACTTGAAAAACAGGTAGGCACTGAACGGGACCTCGTCGCGAATCGCGCCGCCCAGCAGGTCCACCAGTGGCACGTTCAAGTAGTGGGCCTGCAAATCCAGGCAGGCCACTTCGAACGCCGAGTAGGCATTGCTCACCGCCTTGCTCGCATGGGAACCCGGTGCCAGTTCGGCACCGGCAACGCTGGCCGGTTTCTGCGCGGCGACGGTCGCCTGGACGATGGCCCGCAACTGGTTGAGGTTGAACGGGTCCAGGCCGATCAACTGGCTCTGCAACTGCTGCTGGATCGCCAGGGCCGGGGCATCGCCGTAGCTCTCCCCCAGGCCGATGTAACCGTTGTCGCTCTCGATCTCGATGATCGAGCGCAGCGCGAACGGCTCATGGATACCGCTGGCGTTGAGCAAAGGTGGATCGCGAAAAGCGATGGGTGTCACGGTGACGCGTTTGATCTTCATACAGCGGCTCCCGATGGGCCAGGGTTCAAGGCTTGGTTTTTTTCCGGCTGATTGGCTTCGGCAACGGTTTCGGGCCGGCCGGACAGTGAGTTCGGGGTATCGCGCTTCGGCGTGGTGCGGGCGAAAAAGATCACCACGGCGGCGACAAGCGAGGTGGCGGCCAGCCCATACAAGCCGCCCTCGATGGACCCAGTGGTCTGCTCCAGGAAACCGAAAGCCGTGGGCGCGACGAAGCCGCCGAGGTTGCCGATGGAGTTGATCAGGGCGATCACCGCCGCCGCGATGCGCGCATCCAGGTAACCCTGGGGAATCGGCCAGAACAACGCCGAGGCCGCCTTGAAACCGATGGCCGCGAAACAGATCGCCACGAAGGCGAAGATCGGCCCGCCGGTGGTGGACATGAACATGCCGAACGCAGCGATCACCAGCGTCACCGCGACCCACGCCTGCTGGAATTTCCATTTGCCGGCCAGGGCGGCAAAGCCGTACATCGCGACGATGGAAATGATCCACGGAATGGAATTGAGCAAACCGACCTGGAAGTCCCCCAGGCTCCCCATTTTCTTGATCATGCTCGGTAGCCAGAACGTGGCACCGTAGATGGTCAGGGCGATGGAGAAATAGATGAAGCAGAACAGCGCGATCTGTCGGTCGGCCAGCAACTTGAACATCGACGGCTTGATCACTTGCGCGGCTTCCCGGGCCCGCTGCTCTTCGGCGATGGCGGCGATCAATACGGCTTTCTCTTCAGCGGTCAGCCATTTGGCCTGGCTCGGGTGCGATTGCAGCCAGAACCAGACAAACCCGCACAGCACGATGGAGGCAAAACCTTCGATCAGGAACATCCATTGCCAGCCATGCAGGCCCATCCCGCTGATGTGCAGCAAGGCGCCGGACACCGGGCCGGAAATCACCGAGGCGATGGCCGAACCGCTGAGGAAGATCGCCATCGCCTTGCCGCGCTCGTTGGCGGGCAGCCACTGGGTGAAGTAGTAGATGATGCCGGGAAAGAAGCCCGCCTCCGCGGCGCCAAGAATGAAGCGCAGCACATAGAAGCTGGTTTCACCTTGCACAAAGGCCATGGCCATCGCCGCCGCGCCCCAGGTGAACATGATGCGCGTCAGCCAGGCCCTGGCGCCGTAGCGTTGCAACAGCATGTTGGACGGGACTTCGAACAGCGCGTAGCCGACGAAGAACAACCCGGCGCCGAGCCCATAGGCGGCAGCGCCGATGCCCAGGTCGGTTTCCATATGGCTGCGCACGAAGCCGATGTTGACCCGGTCGATGTAGTTGACGATGAACATCACCACCACCAACGGCAGTACATGACGTTTGACCTTGGCCGCCGCGAGCGCCAGGGTGCTGTCATGGGTGGAGTCCGTTACGTTATTCAAGGGTGCCTCCCGATTCATTGTTTTTGTGGGGAACGGGACGATGATGGACGCGGTGGATTGTTCCCGTCTAATCTAACTTGGCACTTGATTGATACCTGGATTGAATCAATGTTTGAATTGGCCCAGTTGCGTTGCTTCACCACCGTGGCGACCGAACTCAACTTCCGTCGCGCCGCCGAACGCCTGAACATGACCCAGCCACCGTTGAGCCGGCAGATCCAATTGCTGGAACATCACCTGGGCGTCGAACTGTTCACCCGCAGCACCCGCAGCGTGGCACTCACCGCCGCCGGCCGGGCGTTTTTCATCGAAGCGCAGAACCTGTTGGAACAGGCGCAACAAGCCGCCGTGGCGGCCCGGCGTTTCGCCCAGGGTGACATCGGTTCGGTGACCATCAGCTTCGTCGGCAGCGCGGTGTATGAGTTTTTGCCCAAGGTGATTGCCGAAGCGCGGTTGAAGCAGCCGCAGGTCAAGATCGTCCTGGCGGAAATGAACACCTACCAGCAGCACGAAGCCTTGCGGGCACGGCGCATTGACCTGGGGATCGTCCGCTCACCGCTTTTGGAAACCGGCTATGCCACCGAGTGCCTGGTGCGCGAACCCTTCGTGCTGGCGGTTCCGGCCGGGCATCCGTTGGCCAGCGCCGAAGTCATCAGCGTCCAGGACCTGGATGGCCAACCATTCCTGATGTACTCCCACGCCGCCTACCCGCCCTTCAACGAACTGCTCACCGGCATGCTGCGCTCGGCCCGGGTCGCGCCGCAATTCGTGCAATGGTTGGGGTCGTCGCTGACGATCCTGGCCCTGGTCAACGCCGGCATGGGCCTGGCCCTGGTACCACGTTGCGCCACCAGCGTGGTGTTCAAGCAGGTGGTGTTCCGTGAGATCGACTTGGGCGAAGGGGTGCAGAGCGAGTTGCACCTGGTGTGGCGCGAGGACAACGACAATCCGGCGTTTACCATGTTGCTGGAAGGGATTCGTGGGGCGGTGCACGATGGAATGTGAACCCGAAAACTGGCTGTAACGCCTCGCCCAAGGACCGTATTTGGCTTCTGGTTTTCGGTTGACTTCACGAAGCATGGGACCAAGCGAGAACATGAAATAACCAAACAGAATATACAAATAGCCACCACCCCTTGAAAACTATAAAAAACTGTCAACTCTGACAGTACCCACCTCAATGCACAGCGAAAACAATAGACTCTTCCATCCTTGGAGAGCACGATCATGGGCATGACTGCAGACGACTTTAAAAATTATAAATCCGGCGACAAGCTATTAATTTGTGTCAATGGCTCGAATGTCTCAGGCTACTTCAAATCGATTGAAAAAGGGAGAATCAAATATGAGGATATGAATTTCAGGGAACACTCAAATGATCTCTCGGAGCTTTCTGAAGTTCGACTTCCCGAGCTCGATTATCCCATCGCTCGACCTGATTTCTGAACTTCTGATAAAGCCTATCAAGAGCATACGAGCCTGGCCGCAAGACCAGGCTCAACTGCCTCAGAGCCCCTTGCACCTGGCCTCGTCCTTCAGGCTCCTGCCCGCTGTTCATATAGGCGTTGGTGGCGAGGAGGAAGCGATGACGCCGGGGCAGCTTGCATCGGGTCACCGCTCAAAACCCTGACCGCTGCCGAAAATACATTTTTGGAGCATGCCCAGCCAAACGGAATAAATCGCCCTCTGCAACAGCTAAAAAAATATAAAAACCGTGAGCTCTGACAATGCGCCTCACAATAAACAGCAAAAAGAATAACATCTCCCACCAATGGAGAAACCATCATGAGAATTTACACCGAAGATGACTTCAAGAACGTGCATCCTGACGACAAAATTTATATCGACAGCAAAGATGGAGCGTTCAGAAATTTTTATTTTAGATCCGTTTCTGCCGGCATACTTAATTACAAAGATCTTAATTTTAAAGAGCACTCGATTGAAATCTCAGAAACAAGCGAGATATATCCAATACCATAAGTTTTTAACACCAGTAGTCAAGAGCATCCTCACAGACAGACCAGAGCACCGCAGCGCCGCCATCAACTCCTTTTCTATCCGCTTGCACGGGGGGCAGAAAAGTCGAACCCTGGGACAATTGGGTCTGCAGTTCGCGGGCGATTTGTTGCACCCCTGGCCACAGGGGGCGCGGTCCCCACTGATTAGGCTCCTTCAGAAATTAACCGGCGCATTGGCTATTCCCGGCTTCCTCTTGAGGTTGTACGATGACAGACGAGCATGGAGCGCTCGTCCTTCTCCGATACAACAAAAACAAGGAACCCCCATGAAGAAGACCACACTTGCCATCAGCTTCCTGTGCCTGTTCAGCGGCTACGCAGCGGCTGCCACGTCAGCGGCCGAGCAGGAAGTGGCCCGGGCCGTCGACCACCTGACCCAGGCCATGCTGCATAAAGACATCCCCCAACTCCAGGCCCTGGCCGCCGAGAACCTCACCTACGGGCACTCCAGCGGCAACATCCAGGATAAGAAAGCCTTCATCGCCGACATCGAAACGGGCAAGAGCGCATTCAAGACCCTGGAAATGCAGAACCAGAAGATCACCTTGTCCGGGGACACTGCGCTGGTGCGCAATCACTTCTCGGCACAGGCGCTCAAAGGCACTGAGGTGGTGCCAACGGAAATCGAAAACTTCCAGATCTGGCAGAAGCAGAAAGATGGCAAGTGGCTGTTGATCGGTCGTCAGGCGTTTCGGTTCTGATCGCTGGCTGAACGCAAAACTGATGTGATTCATTGTGGGGAGGGGGTTTTGTCAGGCTCCGGACCAGTGCTGCCGGTACTCCAACAGGAAGTCCACGAAGGCACGCACCCGTTGCGGCACATACCGGCCATGGGGATACAGCAAGGTAAACGGACGCGAGCGCCCCGCAAAAGGCGCAAGTACCTCCACCAATTGCCCATTGGCCAGCTCCTGCTCCACGATGAATTTGTAGGTCTGGAACAAGCCGGCGCCGTGTTTGGCCAGTGTCACGCCGCCGAGCACGTCGTCCGAACAGCAATACCCTCCTTCGCCGAACACCTCCTTTTCCTTGCCCTCGACATTGAACAACCAGGAAATCCGTCGCCCGCTGCTGGGCAATTCGAACTGGATGCACTCATGGTCGTCCAGGTCTTCAAGAACCTGCGGCGTGCCGGCCTTGCGCAGGTAATCCGGAGAGGCGACTACCACCAGTTTCGCGTTTTCCAGCAACCGGGCGATCATCGACGAGTCCGGCTGGGCTCGCACCCGGATGGCGAGGTCATACCCTTCGGCGACGAAATCGATGTTTCGATTGCTCAGGTGCAGGTCCACGCTGACCTGCGGGTACAACGCCCGAAAGGCCGGCAGCAACGGCAGGATCCGATGATGCCCGTAGGTGGTGGGCAAGCTGATGCGCAGTTGCCCGGACGGCACCGATTGGGCGCCCATCATTTCCTGTTGTGCCTCGACCAGTTGCGTCAGCGCTTGCCGGCATTGTTCGAAATAGGTCTTGCCGGCTTCGGTCAGGCGGATGCTGCGGGTGGTGCGCACGAAAAGCCGCGAGCCCAGGCGCTCCTCCAGGCGAAAGATCGAGCGGCTCACCGCCGCCGGGGTAACGCCCGCCAACTGCGCCGCAGCCGTGAAACTGCCCGCCTCCGCCGCGAGGCAGAACAGTTCTATGCTGCCCAACTGCAGGTCTTCGAAATGACGCTTCATGATTCGTTACACCGCGTATCAACTGAAGTTTCCAAAGCACTGTTTATCAGCCCGTGGCGTATAAATACAGTGGCCTCGCAACACGCGGGCGTTGTCCTGCGTCCATTTCCCATCCGTTGGAGTGCAACATGCCTTTCGTCAATGTGCGAATTACCCGAGACGGCGTCACCCGTGAACAGAAAGCCCAGGTGATTGCCGAAATCACCGAAACCCTCCAGCGCGTGCTGGGCAAGGACCCTCACTTGACCCATATCGTGATCGAGGAAGTGGATACGGATAACTGGGGTTATGCGGGGATGACGACCACCGAGTATCGAAGTCTTCCCAAGGAATAAACGCTCTGCCCCTCCCGAGCCCGGTCCAACTGACCGGGCTTTTTTCTGCCTGGTGATTCCCCTTGTGGGAGCGGGCTTGCTCGCGAAGGCGGTGTGTCAGTCGACATTTGAGTCGGCTGATATACCGCCTTCGCGAGCAGCCCGCTCCCACAGGGGTTTATGGGGTGTTCGAGATTGATTACATGAAGTATCAACTCAAGTACCAGAAGCCTTATTTATCAAACCCTGAGGCATCAATACCCTGAGCTCAACCACCGCCATACAGGCGCATCGGTTCCATTCAATGTGATCAGGAGTCAATCATGAGCCTCAACAAAACCGTCATCATTACCGGCGCTTCCAGCGGGATCGGCCTGGGTTTGGTCAAGGCGTTCCTGGCCCGGGGGTATAACGTGGTGGGCAATGCCCGCTCTTCGTCCGGACTGGACGCTGCCGCCGCCCAGCTCGGCCACCCGGCCGGTTTCATGGCCGTGGCCGGTGACATCGCTGATCCGGCCACTTCAACCGCCCTCATTGCCCAAGCTGTCGAGGCGTTTGGCGCCGTTGACGGGCTGGTGAACAACGCCGGTTTCTTCCTGCCAAAACCCTTCGTCGAATACAGCCCCCAGGACCTGGACGCGCTGCTGGACACCAACCTCAAGGGCCTCGTCTACGCCAGCCAGGCCGCAGCGGCGCACATGATCGGGCGCCAGCGCGGCTTCATCATCAACATTTCAGCCGCCGTGGCCCTGCAACCGAACATCCAGGTGCCGGCTGCGCTGCCGGTGTTGATCAAGGGCGGCGTCAACCAGATGACCCGCGCCCTGGCCCTGGAACTGTCGCCCCACAACATCAAGGTCAACGCGGTCGCCCCCGGCATCATCGACACACCCATGCATGACCCGGCGCACCGCGACTTCCTCGACAACCTGGCCCCGGCCGGTCGCGTGGGCACCATCGAGGAAATTGCCGAGGCCGTGTTGTACCTGGCGGGCGCTGACTTCACGACGGGCGCGATACTGCCGGTGGACGGTGGGATGAGCACCGGCAAGTGGTAGGAAAAACTGTGGGAGCGAGCTTGCTCGCTCCCACCTGGACTGCGCGCGACTTCAAAGGGTGTAGGAAATCCCGGCCTGTACCGTCCGCGGTGCACCCGGGTAGGCATATACGCCACCGAATGCACCCTCTTCGTAGTCGGCGTCAAACAGGTTCTTCAGGTCCAGGTTGAGGCGGATTCGCTCGTTGACCTTGTAGTAGCCGAGCAAGTCCACGACGGTGTAGCTGTCCATGGTAAAGGTGCTGGCCGCAGTATTGCCGGCCCGCTCGTCAACGTACTTGGCACCTACGCCAAGGCCGAGCCCCTTGAGGCCACCGTCCTGGAATTCGTAGACGTTCAACAGGCTGAAGGAGTTCTTGGGCACGTTGAGCAGGCGAGTGCCGGACGGGATGCTGATGTCCTTGGTCACTTCGGCATCTACATAGGCATAGCCACCGATCACGCGCCATTGCGGCGTCAAATTGCCCGCCACGTTCAAGTCAAATCCGCGACTGCGCACTTCGCCAGCGGCCACGTTGAATGTTGCATCCTGCGGGTCGGGCGTGAGGACGTTGCGCTTTTCAATCTGGTAGATCGCCGCGTCGACGCTCAACTGACGCTCCAGCGCTTCCCACTTGATCCCCATTTCGTAGGACTTACCCTCTTCCGGTTTGAACCCTCCGCCCTGGAGTCTGGCACCGGTGTTGGGTTTGAACGAGCGTGCGGTATTGGCATAGACCGCCACGGTGTCGGTCAGGTCATAGATCATACCCAGGCGCGGGGTGACGGCGCTGTCGGTGACGTCCCAGTTCCGACTACCAGGCGGGTTCTGGGGGACGAAACTCTCATACTGATGCTCGAATCGCTCAAACCTTGCCCCCGCCAACAACTTCAAACGCTCAGTCAGCGCCACCTGATCCTGGACGAACACGCCAAACGTCTTGAGGTTTTCCTGGTCATCGGTGGGCTTGCGCGTCAATGCCGGGCGTGGCTGGCCATGCACCGGGTCGAAGATATCGATCGGGTAGGCACCGACAGCGCCGGAGGAACGCTGGATGATGGATTGGTAGTCGTAGTCTTCATACTCGACGCCCGTCAACAATGTGTGCTCGAACCCGCCCGTGGAAAAATGCCCGGTGAGGTTGAGTTGGGTGTCCCGATCGGTCCACTCCAATTTGCGGTAGTTGAAGTTGCGCCCCAGGGTGCGGCCATCGGCGGCGATGCCGTTGCCTTCGACGGCATTGCCCTGCAAGGTGCCGTCGAGCCATTGGGTTCCGCCGGCCAGGGTCCAGTCGTCGTTGAGCATGTGCTCGAAACGCACCTGCAGCATGTTGTTATCGTTGTGCAGCTTGCCGGCATCTTTCTCGCCGAAGAACGTATCGCGCGAGGCGGTGCCGCGCTGGCCGGCGTAATGGGTCAGGCCACGGTCCAGCGGCGCATTGTTGCGCATGAAATCACCTTCGAAAATCAGGCGCGTGGTGTCGTTGACCTGCCAGGAGACCACCGGCGCGACGCCGTAGCGCTCGGTCTCGACGTGGTCGCGGAACGTATCGCCGCCCTCGCCGATCACGTTCAAGCGATAAGCCAAGCGCCCTTCTTCGTCCAATGGGCCGGACGCATCCAGCGTACCGCGACGCATCCCCTGATCGCTGACCTGGCTGCCCAGGGTCACCGTGCGCTCGGCCAACGGTTGCTTGGACACCACGTTGAAGGTACCGCCCGGATCGCCACGGCCATAGAGCATAGTGGCCGGGCCGCGCAGGACTTCCAGCCGCTCGATGGTGTTGGCGTCCGGCATGTTCGGGTAGCCACGGTTGATCGGGAAACCGTTGCGGTAGAACTCCCCGGTGGTGAAACCGCGCACAGTAAAGGTGGTCAGGCCCTGGCCGCCGAAGTTGTTGGCCCGGCCCACACCGCCGGCGTAATCAAGAGCATCTTGCAAGCGTGTGGCGCTCAGGTCTTCGACCACATCGCGGGACACGACGGAAATGGACTGTGGGGTTTCATGGATCGCCGTGTCGGTACGGGTGGCACTGGCCGAACGGGTGGCGTGATAGCCCTTCACTGGACCCTGGGCTGATTCATAGTCGGCGCTACCGACGATATCCGTGGCTTGCAGCTCAAGGGAGGCCGGCTTGGCTGGGACTGGCTGCTCGGCCCAGGTGGAAACGGAGTAAGCCTGGAGCACACACAGTGAAACGAGTATCCGACGCATCGATGCACAATCCTAATGGAAAAAAGCCTCCACATCGGGAAGCTGACAAGAATGTATCGCGAAAGATACAGCAACTCATTGCTGTTTGATATCCATTCCCATTAACATCGACATTTTTGTGACCGTTCAGTCCGTCATCGCGAGCAAGCTCGCTCCCACAGGGATCTTCAATGGCTACAAGCCTTGTGATTGGCCCCGCTATCCCCTGTGGGAGCGAGAGCTTGCTCGCGATGGCGCCAGAACAATCTCCCCATGCCCTACAGGCCCACCACAATCGACTCCTGTGCGACCCGCTGGAAAAACGTCTGCGCACGATGGTCTTGGGTATAGGCCACGTTCAACCGCAACCAGTCGCACGCCTCCCCTTGGGGCAGGAACGTCGAACCCAGGGACAATTGGATCTCCAACTCCCGGGCGATCTGCTGCACCCGTTGCGCCGCCAGGCACCGAGGCCTGGCCCAGACGAACATTCCCCCCATCGGCTCGGCAAACACTTCCCAGTTGGCCGGGTCCAGGTGGCGCAGCGTACTTGCCATCTGCTTGTTCAGGCGCTGGCGCAAGCGCTGGATCAGCTTGCGATAAGCACCGTTGGCCAGCAACGTCGCTACCACGTTTTCCGCCAGCAGCGAGCAACCGATGCCGGTAATCATCTTGACTTCGGCCAGGCGCCGGATGATGTCGGGCTGGGCGACCACATAACCGATGCGCAGCGAACTGGACAAGGTCTTGGAAAAACTCGCCAGGTAGATCACCCGGTCCAGGGCATCCAGGGAAGCCAGGCGGGATGTCGGGCCATTCTGGAAATCGGCGTAGATGTCGTCCTCGATGAGACAAAAGTCATGGGCCGTCGCCAGTTGCAGCAGACGATAGGCCACGCTCGGCGCCAGACTGGTGCCGGTGGGGTTCTGGTACATGCTGTTGATGAAGAAATACGAGGGTTTGTGCTCGCCGAGAAGCTGTTCCAGGCGGGCGATGTCCGGGCCCTGGGCGGTTCGCGGCACCGCCACGGTCTTGACCCCCTGCAGCCTCAGCAGATTGAACAGGTTGTAGTAGCCGGGGCTTTCCACCAGCACCAGGTCACCGGGCTTGAGCAGGGTTCGCACCAGCAGGTCGAGGCCCTGGCTGGCGCCTTGGGTGGTGATGATCTGTGCCGGGTCGACGTGAATGTCGATCAGGCCCAGGCGTTTTTGAAGCTGCAGGCGCAGATGAGGCGAACCCAACGGGGTGCTGTAGTTGAACAACGCGTGGTTGTCGCTGCGCACCACCTGGCGGATCGCCTGTCCCAGGTCGGTGTCGTCGCGCCAGGCGTCGGGCAGCCAGCCACAACCGAGTTTGAGCTGCGTCGACTCATTGTCGAACAATTGCCACGACACGTTATCCGTTTCAGGTATCGGCTCCACCGGCAGGACCACCTGTTGCGCGACAAAAAAGCCCGCACCATGCCGAGACTCCAGCACCCCGCTGGCAACCAGTTGGTCATAGGCCTTGATCACGCTCGACAGGCTCAGGCCATTTTCCCGGGCCAGTTGGCGAATGGACGGCATTCGCGCGCCGGGGCGAATGCCATGGGCGTTGATCCAGCCCGTGAGGTGCGTCACGAGCTGCCGGATCATGGGCTCGGCAGTGTTGCGATCAATCTTCAGGTCCACAGCGGGCACTCTTGGCCAAGTGTTCTCGATTTTCGAGAAAACAGTTAAACACAAATGACCGGCGTCTGTTCCTTGTTTGCGTTGTGCCCGGCGGTGATAGTCCCCGGGACTTCATGCGCACCCTTTAAGGAACACTCTTGAACCCACAGCATCGACATGCCTGGGGGCTGGCTTTCGGCCTCTGCCTGATCACCCTCGCGGTCAACCTGCAGGCGCCGCTGTACACCACCTACGCGCAATTGTCCGGCTCCGGGGCCGGGGCCACGGCGGTGGCGTTTTCCGGTTATGTGCTGGGGGTGTTGCCGGTCCTGCTGGCGTTCGGTGGACTGGCCGACCGGGTGGGCCGCAAGCCGTTGATCCTGGTCGCGCTCGGGCTGTCGATGTTGGCGACGCTGGTGACGTTGCTCTGGCCAAGCCTGGTGGCGCTGGGCGTGGCGCGCTTGATGATGGGGGTCGGCACGGGGCTGGCCTCGGCCACCTCGACCGCCTATATGACAGAGCTCATGGCAACCCGCGATACCCGCTCGCCGGCCAACTGGGTCACCGCCAGCACCTCACTGGGTTTTGGCCTGGGGGCGGCGTTGACCAGTCTGTTCCTGTTCGTCCATCACAGCGCCACGCCCGGCAGCTTCTGGCTGCAGCTGCTGTTGGCCGCCCTGGCGATTGTCGTGGTCTGGCGGCTACCGGACCCGGCGCTGAAAATCAAAGACGCGCCGCTGCTGCGCCTGCCTTTGTTTCCCGCCGGCAGCCTGCCCTACAGCTTTTCCATGCTGTTGGCCTGGGCGACTTCGGGCCTGGTCATCGCCATATTGCCGTCGGTGCTGGCAACCCACGACTTGCAGCGTTGGTCGGGCCTGTCGACCTTCACGGTCATCAGTTGCGGCTTGCTCTTCCAGCCTTGGGTGCGGCGCATGTCGCCGGCCAGGGCCACGGGTCTGGGGCTGTTGATCCTGCCTGCGAGCTACGCGTTGCTGGCCTGGGGCGCGAGCGCCGGCTCCCTGCTCGCCGTGTTGCTGGGAGCGCTGGGCGCCAGCAGCGCTTGCTACGGTTTCCTGTACCTGGGTGGGTTGTCGGCCGTCACGGCCATGGCCGGCGCGGAAAAGGCCCGGGTCAGTGCCGGTTTTTTCCTGTTCGCCTATGTCGGGTTCAGCATCCCGGTGGTGGTGACCGGGTTGCTGGCCGATCATTTCGGCGCTGACGTGGCGTTGATCGTGTTCGGCCTGGCGTTGTTGGCTGGGGTGTCTGTTACCGGATGGCGCATCGTCCGGACCGAGGCTTATGTGAGCCACCTGTCCCACGGCTGAACACAAACCCTTGTGGCGAGGGGATTTATCCCCGTTGGGTTGCGCAGCAGCCCTTAAATCCATCATCCGCTGTAGCAGGTGTTTATACATTGGTGGGGGCTGCTGCGCAGCCCAGCGGGGATAAATCCCCTCGCCACAAATTGGGGTCGACCTAACGGTTCAAAGCCCCAACGACCGTCTCGGCAAAGTCGTATACCATATCCCCACCTAAGCCGAACGACCCGCCGCCGTGACTTTATCCAAGTTCAACCTGCCTGACCTGGGCAACACCCCTTCCACCTCGGAAATCATCACCCGCCACCTGCGCGATGCCATCGTGGCTGGGCATTTTGCCGAGGACGAGCCGATTCGCCAGGATGACATCGCCCGCCAGTTCAATGTCAGCAAGATCCCCGTGCGCGAGGCCCTCAAGCGCCTGGAGGCCGAAGGCCTGGTGATGTTCCTGCGCAATCGCGGGGCGATGGTGACGCGCATTTCCGAGGCAGAGCTGGCGCAGATGTTCGAGGTGCGCATGCTGCTGGAAGACAAAGTGCTGCGCCTGGCGATTCCCAACATGACCGAAGACACCTTCGCCCGCGCCGAGAGCATCTGCCGGGAGTTCGTCGGTGAAGACGACGTCGGGCGTTGGGCCGAACTGAACTGGCAACTGCACGCCTGTCTCTACGAACCGGCGCAACGGCCGTTCATGGTGAGCCTGATTCGCTCGGTCCACGACAAGCTGGAGCGTTATTTGCGCATGCAGATGAGCCTTTCGGCTGGTAAGGACCGTGCCGATCACGAGCACCGGGAAATCATCAAGGCCTGCCGCGCCGGTGATGTCGAGCGGGCCGTGGCGCTGCTGGACGAACACATTGCCGGGGTCTGCGAGACCTTGTTCAAGTTCCTGCCTTCCAGCCATTGATCGGCCAACGCTGTGCCGATTTCGTCATCGGCGACAGATAAAACCATCAAGCCTTCAGCCCTGGGCGCGGGCCACGCTTACCGTCACTCACCTGAACGGACGTGGCCCTCCCATGAAACGCATCACCGTGATCGATTCCCATACCGGCGGCGAACCGACCCGACTGGTCACCGACGGTTTTCCTGACCTGGGCCAGGGCAGCATGGCCGAGCGCAAGCAACGCCTGGCCAGCGAGCATGACGCCTGGCGCACCGCCTGCGTGCTGGAACCCCGGGGCAGCGATGTGCTGGTGGGAGCGCTGCTCTGCGAGCCGGTGGACCCAAGCGCCTGTGCCGGCGTGATCTTTTTCAACAACAGCGGCTACCTGGGCATGTGCGGCCACGGCACCATCGGCCTGGTGGCGTCACTGGCCCACTTGGGCAGGATCGGCCCTGGCGTGCACAGCATCGAAACCCCGGTGGGCACGGTACAGGCAACCTTGCACGAAGACCGCTCGGTCAGCGTGCGCAACGTGCCGGCCTATCGTTACCGCAAGGCACTGGCCCTGGAAGTGCCCGGCATCGGCCAGGTGGTGGGCGATGTGGCCTGGGGCGGCAACTGGTTTTTCCTGATCGCCGAACATGGCCAGCGCGTGGCCGGCGATAACCTCGACGCATTGACCGCCTACACCTACGCCGTACAGCAAGCCTTGGAGCAACAGGGTTTTCGCGGCGAGGACGGCGGCCTGATCGACCATATCGAACTGTTTGCCGATGACCCGCAAGCCGACAGCCGCAACTTCGTGCTCTGCCCGGGCAAGGCCTATGACCGCTCCCCTTGCGGCACCGGCACCAGCGCCAAGCTGGCGTGCCTGGCGGCCGATGGAAAACTGCAACCTGGGCAGATCTGGCGCCAGGCCAGTGTCATTGGCAGCGAGTTCGAAGGCTCCTATGAACACTCGGGCGAGCGCATCGTGCCAACCATTCGCGGTCGCGCCTACATCAGTGCCGAAACCACCCTGATCATCGAAGCGGACGACCCGTTCGCCTGGGGCATTCGTCCGTGAGCGAGGGTCATGTCGCCGACGTGATCGTCATCGGCGCGGGCATCATTGGCGCAGCCTGTGCCCAGGCATTGGCCCGGCGCAACGTCAACGTGTTGGTGCTGGACGCCGGTTGGCACGGCGCCACGGCGGCCGGCATGGGGCATCTGCTGGTGCTGGATGACAACCCGGCGGAACTGGCCCTCAGTCAATATTCCCTGCAACGCTGGCGCGAACTGGCCCCGGCCCTGCCCGAGGGTTGTGCCTGGCGCAACAACGGCACCTTGTGGCTGGCGGCCAATGCCGAAGAAATGGCGGTGGCCCAGAGCAAATACCTGAACCTGCTGGCCCATGGCGAAGCCTGTGAATTGATCGGCCAAGCCGCTCTGCATCAACGTGAACCCGAGCTACGCCCTGGGCTGGAAGGCGGGCTGCTGATCAAGGGCGACGGCATCCTCTACGCTCCGGCAGCCGCCCGCTGGATGCTCGACGCGCCCAACATTCGCCAGCAGCGGGCACAGGTCAGCGAAGTCGACGGTCACCGCGTGCGCCTCGGCGAGGGTCGCTGGCTGAGCGCCGACGCGGTGGTCCTCGCCAATGGCATCCAAGCCACCGAGTTATGCCCGGAACTGCCGATCGAGCCGAAGAAGGGCCACCTGCTGATCACCGACCGCTACCCCGCTACCGTCACCCACACCCTGGTGGAACTGGGCTACGTCACCAGCGCCCATAACGCCAGCGGGCCCTCGGTGGCGTGCAATATCCAACCACGCCCGACCGGACAATTGTTCATCGGCGCCTCACGGCAGTTCGGCAGCGTCGATCCGCAGGTGGAAGGCTGGATGTTGGCGAAGATGCTCAAGCGCGCCGTCGAATACATGCCCGGGTTGGCGCATCTTAACGGCATCAGGGCCTGGACCGGTTTCCGCGCGGCGAGCCCCGACGGCTTGCCGCTGGTGGGTCAACATCCACAGCGCAAGGGGCTGTGGCTGGCGGTCGGTCACGAAGGCCTGGGCGTCACCACGGCACCGGCGACGGCCGACTTGCTGGTGGCCCAGCTGTTCGACGAAACCTCGCCGCTGGCGCCTCAAGCTTACCTGCCGCAGCGTTTCCTTGGAGAGCCGGCCCATGCCTGATCTATTCCTCGACGGCCACCCCTTGTCAGTGGCCAACGGCACCAGCGTCGCGGCGGCATTGGCGCTGGGCGCGGACGGTTGCAGCCGCACCTCGGTCAGCGGCCAGCGACGGGCGCCCTTGTGCGGCATGGGCATCTGCCAGGAGTGCCGGGTGTTGATCGATGGTCGCCGCCGCCTGGCCTGCCAGACGGTCTGCCTCGATGGCATGCATGTGCAGACCCGACCATGAACGAAACCACCGACCTGCTGATCATCGGCGCCGGCCCCGCGGGCATGGCCGCTGCCCTCGCCGCGGCCAGCAGCGGTGCACGCATCGTGCTGCTGGATGACAACCCGCTGCCCGGCGGGCAGATCTGGCGCGACGGCCCCCAGGCCAACCTGTCCGCCGCCGCCCGACGCCTGCGCGATCAACTGCACACCTGCGCCAACGTACGCTGCCATGCCGGTACTCGCGTGATCGCCTGCGCGGCGGATAAAACCTTGCTGGTGGAAGATGCCGAGCGTGGCTGGCAGATCAGCTACGAGCGCTTGATCCTGTGCACGGGTGCCCGCGAGCTGCTGCTGCCGTTTCCCGGCTGGACACTGCCCGGCGTGACCGGCGCCGGCGGGTTGCAGGCGTTGATCAAGGGCGGCTTGCCAGTGCGCGGCGAACGGTTGGTCATCGCCGGTAGCGGCCCCTTGCTGCTGGCCAGCGCCGCCACGGCAAAACATCAGGGCGCACAGGTGGTACGCATCGCCGAGCAGGCCCGGCGCGGCGCCGTCGCCGGTTTCGCCGCGCAATTGCCCCGCTGGCCGGGGAAGTTTTTCCAATCGTTCAGCCTGTTCGACCGGCACTACCGCACCGACACCCATGTGGTGGAAGCCCTCGGCCGGGAACGGCTGGAGGGCGTGCGCCTGCACCAGCAAGGCAAGACGATTGAATTGGCCTGCGATCGGCTCGCCTGCGGTTTCGGGCTCATTCCCAATACCCAGTTGGGCCAGGCCTTGGGCTGCGCGGTCGCAGACCAGGCGCTGGCGGTGGACGCGTGGCAAGCGACCTCTCGCCGCGAACATTACGCCGCCGGTGAGTGCACCGGTTTCGGCGGCAGCGAACTGGCGCTGGTGGAAGGCGCCATCGCCGGCCACGCCGCCGTCGGCAACAGCGGCGCCGCCCAACAGCTGTGGCCCCGTCGCGCACGTTGGCAGGATTTCGCCCGGGCCCTGAACACGGCCTTCGCCCTCGATCCACGCCTCAAGACCCTGGCCACGGCGGACACCCTGGTCTGCCGCTGCGAGGACGTACCGTATGGCGAACTGGCCGGTCATGACAACTGGCGCGAAGCGAAACTGGCCAGCCGCTGCGGCATGGGCGCCTGCCAGGGCCGGGTGTGCGGCGCCGCCCTGGAACACCTGCTAGGCTGGACTCCACCCCTGCCGCGCCCGCCCTTCAGCCCGGCGCGGATCGAGACCTTGCTGAACCTGGCAGAAACCCCGCCCACCTGAACCGGACTGATATTCTATTGTGGGAGCGGGCTTGCTCGCGAAAGCGGTGGCTCAGCTTGCAACGATTTTGAATGTACCGACGCCTTCGCGAGCAAGCCCCCTCCCACAGTAGACCGAGTCGGTTCCAGACCTTCCTGCCTCAATGGTTTTGGCTCTATGATCTCTGCGTCCTCTCAGAATCCAGACCATGTACCCCTCGCTCACCTCCCTAGCCCCTTGCGACCTCGACACCCTGCTAGGCAGCCTGCAACCCATCGCCCCGCTGCTGGACACCCTCACGGACGTGGTGTTTTTCATCAAGGACCCGCAGGCCCGCTACGCCTTCGTCAACCAGACCCTGGCCCGGCGCTGCGGTTTCAAACACCGCAGCGACCTGCTCGGCCTCACCGCCGACCAGGTGTTCCCCGAACGCTTCGGCCCGCTGTACACCGAACAGGATCGCCGGGTGCTGGCCAGCGGGCGGGAGTTGGCCGACCAGCTCGAACTGCATTTGTATTACGGCAACCAGCCCGTATGGTGCCTGACCCACAAGCTCGCCCTGCACGATCCGGAGGGCCGGATCGTCGGCCTGGCCGGCATTTCCCGCGACCTGCAACTGCCGCAATCGAGCCACCCGGCGTTTCACAAACTGGCGGCGGTGGACGCCCATATCAAGCAGCACTTCGCCCGCCCCATCAGCCTTGCCGAGCTGACCACCATCGCCGAATTGTCGGTGGCGCAACTGGAACGGCACTGCAAGCGCATCTTCCAACTCACGCCGCGACAGATGATTCACAAGGCCAGGCTGGAGGAAGCCTCGCGGCTGTTGCTCGACCAGGACCTGCCGATCACCGAGATCGCCCTGCGCTGCGGTTACACCGATCACAGCGCCTTCAGTCGCCAGTTCCGCGCCCTGACCAGCCTGTCGCCCAGCCAATATCGCGAGAATCAGCGCTGATCCATGTTCCCTGATGGGGCGTCGGATCCCGTGGCTGCTCCCATCTGTAACACCACAGGCCAACGTAGCACCCTGCCCCTGTATGCCACCGCCCGCCGGAAAAGCCTCTAGGTCAGTCCTCCCACACAATCACTGCGACTCAACTCGAAACAGGCATGCCGATTGCTTATTTAATATCGTATACGAAATCCTCAATACGATATTTCACCGCATTTATTCGACAGCGAGGCATTTATGAAAAACCCTGCATTGGCCGTAGCCCTCAGCGTTGTCCTCACCCCGCTTTTCATCGCCCCGGCCCACGCCGACAAACTCGACGACATCATCGGTTCCGGCAAACTGCGCTGCGCCGTGACCCTGGATTTCCCACCCATGGGCTTTCGCGACGAAAGCAACAAACCGGCAGGATTCGACGTGGACTATTGCCAGGACCTGGCGAAGGTCCTCGGCGTAGACGCCGAAGTGGTGGAAACGCCGTTCTCCGACCGAATCCCCGCGCTGCTGTCCGGGCGCGCCGACGTCATCGTCGCTTCCACGTCGGACACCTTGGAGCGAGCCAAGACCGTCGGCCTGACCGTGCCCTACTTCGCCTTCCAGATGGTGGTGCTGACCCGCGACAACACCGGCATCAACAGCTACGCCGACCTCAAGGGCAAAGCCTTGGGCAACACCAGTAGCACCTACGAAGCCATCGCCCTGGAGAAGGACCAGAAGAGCTGGGGCAGCGGCAGCTTCCGCGCCTACCAGTCGCAGAACGACACCCTGCTGGCCGTCGCCCAGGGGCACATCGATGCCACCGTGGTGACCAACACCGTGGCCGCCGCGACCATCAAGTCGGGCAAGTACAAGGGCCTGAAGATCGCCGGTGACGCGCCCTACGTCATCGACTACGTGTCCCTCGGGGCCAAGCGCAGCGAGTACGGCCTGCTCAACTACCTCAACCTGTTCGTCAACCAGCAGGTGCGCACCGGCCGCTACAAGGAGTTGTTCGTCAAATGGGTCGGCACCGACATCCCGCCGGCCAACCTGACCGTTCCCCAGGTCTACTACTGAGGATCGGCGCATGCCAAGCACGCCTGTCCGTGTGAAAGGCCGCAGCCTGGTGGAGGGTGCCGCCCAGGGCGCCCTGCTGTTCGCCGAGGTGGGGCTGAGTTTCTGGGGCGGCGTCGATCCAGCCAGTGGCGAGGTCATCGACCGGCACCATCCCTTGAGTGGCCAGCACCTGGCCGGGCGCGTATTGGCGATTCCCAGCGGACGCGGCTCCTGTACCGGCAGCAGCGTCTTGATGGAACTGATCAGCAACGGCCACGCCCCCGCAGCCCTGGTGCTGGCCGAAGCCGATGAAATCCTGACCCTGGGCGTGCTGGTGGCGCAGGTGATTTTCCAGCGTTCGCTGCCGGTGTTGTGCGTAGGACACGAGGCCTTCAATGGGCTGCGCGGCCAGGGTTTTGTCCGTCTGGAAGGCGATGTCCTGACATTGTCTGGCCGCCCCCTGGACGACGGCTGGCAGGGTTCGTACGCGGCGTCCCAGCCGCCCACGTTCTCAACCCTGGAACTGACCGAACAAGACCGGGCATTGCTCGACGGCAGCCATGGCAAAGCTGCCCAAGTGGCGATGCACATCGTGCTGCGCATGGCCGAGATCCAGGGCGCCACGCAATTGCTGGACGTGACCCAGGCCCACATCGACGGCTGCATCTACACCGGTCCCGCCAGCCTGCGCTTTGCCGAGCAACTGGTGCAATGGGGCGCGAAAGTTCGCGTGCCCACCACCCTCAATTCCATCTCCGTGGACCAGCGTCGCTGGCGCGAGCTGGGTGTCGACCCGGCGCTGGGCGAGCCGGCCAGTGCCTTGGGCGATGCCTACATGGCGATGGGCGCCCAGCTGAGTTTCACCTGCGCCCCCTATCTGCTGGACACCGCGCCAAAGGCTGGCGAGCAAATCGTCTGGGCCGAATCCAACGCGGTGGTCTATGCCAACAGCGTGTTGGGCGCGCGCACGCAAAAGTACCCGGACTTCCTCGACATCTGCATCGCCCTCTGCGGGCGGGCACCGTTGACCGGCTGCCATCTCGACGATCCGCGCAGGGCCCGGCTGATCGTCGACGTGCCGGCGCTGGGCAAAGTCGATGACAGTTTCTATCCGCTGCTGGGCTACCACATCGGGAGTCTGGCCGGCCGGCGTATTCCGCTGATACGCGGCCTGGAACGCGCCGCACCGAGCCTGGACGACCTCAAGGCCTTCGGCGCCGCGTTCGCCACCACCAGCGCCGCACCGCTGTTCCACATCGCCGGGGTGACACCGGAAGCCCTCGACCCGGCCGATGTCCTGGAGCGTGACGTCGCGTTACCACACGAAAGCGTCGATGCCGCGGGCCTGCTTGCCAGTTGGCGCGAACTCAACAGCGCCCGCGATAACTGGGTGGACGTGGTGTCCCTGGGCAATCCGCATTTCTCCCTCAGTGAATTCGCCGCCCTCGCGACCTTGTGCGCGGGCCGGGTCAAGCATCCCTATGTGGTGCTGGCAATCACCTGCGGCCGGGCGGTGCTGGAGCAGGCCCGCAAAGCCGGGTATCTGACCGCCATCGAGGCCTTCGGCGCGGTGCTGGTGACCGACACCTGTTGGTGCATGTTGGGTGAGCCGGTGATCCCGCCCCACGCCACCACCCTGATGACCAACTCCGGTAAATACGCCCACTACGCACCCGGCCTGGTCGGTCGCGGGGTGCACTTTGCCGCCCTCGCCGATTGCGTCGAGGCCGCATGCACCGCCGCGACTCGCGGCCAGCCGCCGACGTGGCTGCAACCCACCCGCACCGGGAGCCAGCCCCATGTTTGACTACAGCTTCCAATGGCGCCCAGCCTTGCGCGCCCTGCCCGACATGCTCGCCGGGGCCTGGGTGACCTTCGAGACCGCTGCGCTGTCGATGATTTTCGGCGTGCTGATCGCCCTGGTGCTGACGGTGATGCGCCAGGCCCCGAATCGCTTGCTGCGAGGCGTGGGCAATGGCTGGGTGTCCATCGCCCGCAATACGCCCTCGCTGTTCCAGATCTACATCCTCTACTTCGGCCTTGGCTCCCTCGGGCTGCACGTCAGTTCCTGGCTGGCCTTGCTGGCCGGGATCACCTTCAACAACGCCGGCTACCTGGCGGAAAACTTTCGCGGCGGTCTCAAGGCCGTGCCCGGTACGCAAATGCGCGCCGCCCGTTCGTTGGGGATGAGTGCCTTCCAGGCCTACCGGATGATCATCGTCCCGCAACTGTTGCGCATCGTCTTCTACCCGCTGACCAACCAGATGGTCTGGGCGGTGCTGATGACGTCCCTGGGGGTGGTGGTCGGCCTGAACAACGACCTCACCGGTGTCACCCAGGAATACAACGTCAAGACCTTCCGCACTTTCGAATACTTCGCCCTCGCGGCGGTGCTGTATTACCTGATCGCCAAGCTGATCGTCGGGTTGGCCCGGCTGTTGTCCTGGCGCTTGTTTCGTTACTGAGGAGGGTGGGTCATGTTTTCTACAAGCCTCAGCGTCAACGACCTGCTGTATTTGCTCGAGGGGGCCTGGGTCACGCTGCAGCTGACCGTGTGGTCGATCCTGCTGGGCACTCTCGCTGGGTTGCTGTTCGGCCTGTTGCGGGCGCTCTTGCCGCGGGCCAGCCTGCCGCTGGCCTGGCTGCTGGACGTGTTTCGCAGTGTGCCGCTGCTGATCCAGTTCGTGCTGTTCAACTCCCTCAAGAGCATCGCCGGCCTGAACCTCAGTGCCTTTGCCGTCGGCTGCATCGTGCTCGGGATCTACGCCGCGGCGTACTTCACCGAGATCGTCCGCGGTGGCGTGCTGGCGGTGCCGTTGAGCACCCGCCGGGCCAGCCGGTCGCTGGGCCTGAGCTATGTGCAGGACCTGCGCTTCATCGTCCTGCCGATTGCCACGCGGGTGGCCTTTCCCGGCTGGCTGAACCTGGTGCTGGGCGTCATGAAAGACACCGCGCTGGTGATGTGGATCGGCATCGTCGAATTGCTGCGGGCGTCGCAAACCATCGTCACGCGCATTCAGGAACCCCTGCTGGTGCTGTGCATCGCGGGCCTCATTTACTACGTCATGAGCCTGGTGGTCGCCCGCCTCGGCGCACGCCTGGAAAGAAGGTGGCAGGAAAATGATTGAGATCGAAAACGTGCATAAAGCCTTCGGCGCCCTGGAAGTGGTCAAGGGTGTGAGCCTGACGGTGGATAAGGGCGAAGTGGTGTCGATCATCGGCGGTTCCGGCTCTGGCAAGTCGACCCTGCTGATGTGCATCAACGGCCTTGAGCCCATCCAGAAAGGCAGCATCCGCGTGGACGGCATCGAGGTCCATGACCGGGCCACTGATCTCAATCGTTTGCGGCAGAAGATCGGCATCGTCTTCCAGCAATGGAACGCCTTCCCTCACCTGACCGTACTGGAAAACGTGATGCTGGCGCCGCGCAAGGTGCTGGGCAAGAGCAAGCAGGACGCCGAGGCGCTGGCGGTGAAGCAGCTTGAACATGTGGGCCTGGGGGACAAGCTCAAGGCCTTCCCCGGCAAGCTTTCCGGCGGCCAGCAACAACGCATGGCCATCGCCCGGGCCCTGGCGATGTCGCCGGACTACATGCTCTTCGACGAAGCCACCTCGGCCCTGGATCCGCAACTGGTGGGCGAGGTGCTGGACACCATGCGCATGCTCGCCGAAGACGGCATGACCATGGTGCTGGTGACCCACGAGATCCGCTTCGCCCGGGACGTGTCCGACCGCGTGGCGTTCTTTTGCAATGGACGGGTCCATGAAATCGGCCCGCCGGACCAGGTGATCGGCAACCCGGTGCAGCCGGAGACGGCGGCGTTTCTCAAGTCGGTGAAATAGCGGATGGCCCTATCGCGAGCAAGCTCGCTCCCACAGGGGAACGCATTTCAATGTGGGAGCGAGCTTGCTCGCGATGAGGCCCGACCAGACAACAAAGGATTTGATCCATGCGCTCATCAAAAATCATCCATGTAGTCAGTTGCCACGCCGAAGGCGAAGTCGGCGATGTGATTGTCGGCGGTGTCGCGCCACCACCCGGTGCCACGGTGTGGGAGCAGTCACGCTGGATCGCCCAGGACCAGACCCTGCGCAACTTCGTCCTCAACGAACCCCGTGGCGGTGTGTTCCGTCACGTCAACCTGCTGGTGCCGGCCAAGGACCCACGGGCGCAAATGGCCTGGATCATCATGGAACCAGCCGACACCCCGCCGATGTCCGGCTCCAACTCACTGTGCGTCGCCACCGTGTTGCTGGACAGCGGCATCCTGCCGATGACCGAGCCCCAGACCCGCCTGGTACTGGAAGCGCCCGGCGGCCTGATCGAGGCGGTGGCCGACTGCCGCGACGGCAAGGTGCAACGGGTCGAGATCAAGAACGTGCCCTCCTTCGCCGACCGCCTCGATGCCTGGATCGAAGTCGAAGGCCTGGGCTCCCTGCAGGTGGACACCGCTTATGGCGGCGACAGCTTTGTCATCGTCGACGCCCAACGCCTGGGCTTTGCCATTCGCCCCGAGGAAGCCGCCGAGCTGGTGGCCGTGGGCTTGAAGATCACCCGCGCCGCCAACGAACAACTGGGCTTCGTGCACCCGTTGAATCCTGATTGGTCGCACATCTCGTTCTGCCAGATCGCCGCGCCCATCGTCCAGGAGAATGGCATTGCCACCGGCGCCAACGCCGTGGTGATCCAGCCTGGCAAGATCGACCGTTCCCCCACCGGCACCGGTTGCTCGGCACGCATGGCGGTGTTGCACGCCAAGGGCTTGATGCAGGTGGGCGAGCGGTTTATCGGCCGCTCGATCATCGGCTCCGAATTCCACTGCCGCATCGACTCACTGACCGACGTGGCCGGACGCCCGGCGATTTATCCGTGTATCGCCGGACGGGCGTGGATCACCGGAACCCATCAGCTGTTGCTCGACCCGGCCGATCCGTGGCCCCAGGGCTATCGGCTTTCAGACACCTGGCCTGGCGCATGATCTTTCAACTTGCACACACCCCTGTGGCGAGGGGATTTATCCCCGTTGGGCTGCGAAGCAGCCCCCTGGTTCCTACTGATACACCGAGTCGCCAGATTTCAGGACCGCTTCGCGGCCCAACGGGGCGGTGCGACGTTTCGCTAAATCCCCTCGCCACACACTATTAACCACCGGAGACAACCATGAGCAAACGCATCAACTGGAGCGGCGTTTTCCCCGCCGTCACCACGCAATTCAACGACGACTTTTCCATCAACCTGGAAAAAACCCACCAAGTGATTTCCAACGTCATTCGCGATGGCGTTTCCGGCCTGGTGGTCTGCGGCTCGGTGGGGGAAAACACGTCCCTGAGCGCCGAGGAAAAAATCGCCGTGACCGAAGTCGCGGTGGACGCCTCCCGTGGCCGCGTGCCGGTGATCTGCGGCGTGGCCGAGTTCACCAGCGTGCAGGCCGCCAAGGTCGCCAACGCAGTGCGCAAGGTGGGCGTCGACGGGGTGATGCTGATGCCGGCGCTGGTCTATGGCTCCAAGCCCTTCGAGACCGCCGAGCATTTCCGCTACGTGGCCCGCCACGCCGATGTGCCGCTGATGGTCTACAACAACCCGCCGATCTACAAGAATGACGTGACCCCCGACATCCTGATTTCCCTGGCCGATTGCGACAACGTGGTGTGCTTCAAGGATTCCTCCGGCGATACCCGGCGCTTCATCGACGTGCGCAACGAAGTCGGCGATCGCTTTGTATTGTTCGCCGGCCTCGATGACGTGGTGCTGGAAAGCCTTGCCGTGGGCGCCGAAGGTTGGGTCTCGGGCATGTCCAACGTGTTCCCGAAGGAAGGCGAAACCATTTTCCGCCTGGCCCGCGCCGGACGCTTTGCCGAGGCGATGCCAATCTATGAATGGTTGATGCCGATCCTGCACCTGGACGCCCGCGCCGACCTGGTGCAATGCATCAAGCTGTGCGAAGCCATCGCCGGCCGCGGCAGCGCCCTCACCCGCCCACCGCGCCTGGCCTTGCCAGAGGAAGACCGAGTGTATGTGGAGCAGATCATGGCCAAGGCCATGGCCAATCGGCCGGCGTTGCCGGATGTGGGGCTTTAAGACCTCCCCCAAGAAAGTAAGGAGGCCTGTGTGGGAGCGGGCTTGCTCGCGAAAGCGGTCTGTCTGGTAGGACTATGCTGTATGTGCCGCCGTCTTCGCGAGCAAGCCCGCTCCCACAGGATTTGTGGCGGCCATGACAGGGAGGCTTCCCATGAACTATTTCCTGGCCCAGGCCCTGAACAACCAATGGGCCAATCACAGGCTGCTCAACACCTGCGCGCAACTGAGCGAGGCCGAATATGTGGCCCAGCGCACGGGGTTCTTTCCGTCCATCCAAGCCACGCTTTGCCACATCCTGGAAGTGGACCGTTACTACCTCACCGCCCTTGAAGGTGATCGTGACGGCCAGATAAAGGATTTCTCCGAGATCCTGCCCTTTGCCCAGCTCATGCAGAGCCAGACTCAAACCGACCAGCGGCTTGTGGCCTTCTGCGAATCACTGCGAGAAAAAGACCTCGCCCGCTCCGTCGACCTGGTGCGTGCCGACGGTGTGGTGCTCGAACGAATCGACCGACTGCTGTTGCACCTGTTCGAACATCAGATCCATCACCGCGGCCAGGTGCATTCGATGCTCAGCGGCACGGATGTCAAGCCACCGCAGCTCGATGAGTTTTTCCTCGACTGCGACCGTAGGTTTCGGCAGCAAGAAGAACAAACACTGCAACTCAACGAAGCAACTGTCTGGCGAGACTATCGGCCCGACTGAAGCGCTACGCCGAAAAAAAAGCGACGGCCGCTGCCGGCCATCGCCAAATCGCCCACCCGGGCGCTCTCAGATCCGTGCGGGAGACACGATGATCTTCACGTTGTGCTCCTTGTTGTTCACCAGTTCCTCGAAGCCCTGCCCGACGATCTCCTCCAACTGGATGCGCCCGGTCACCAGCGGCGAGATGTCCAGGCGGCCGTCGGCGATGAAGGCAATCACATCGGCGAACTCACCGTTGTAAGCCAGCGCGCCGAGCACTTGTTTCTCGGTGGAGACCAGTTCAAAGAAGTTGAACTCGCTCGGTTCCTCGAAAATGCCTACCAACACGCATTTGCCGGCCTTGCGGATCAGGTCGATGGCCAGCTTGGCGGTGTGCTTGTTGCCAATGCATTCGAAACTGACATCGGCCCCCAGGCCGGCGGTCAGGCGGCGGACTTCGGCCAGGGCGTCGCACTCGTTCGGATCGATCACATGGCTGGCGCCGACTTCCAGGGCCTTGGCCTTGCGGGCACCGGACATTTCCAGGGCAATCACCTGGGCCGCGCCGGCCGCCCTGGCGCACATGATGGTGCACAGCCCAATGGTCCCGGCGCCGACCACCACCACGTTCTGACCCAGCAGGCTGCCGGCCTTTTTCACCGCATGCATGCCCACCGCCAACGGCTCGATCAACGCACCGGCCTCGGTCGGAAAGTCGGCAGGCAGTTTGTAGAGCAGGTTCGCCGGCACGTTGACCAACTCCGCGAACGCACCGTTGTTCATCAGCCCGGTGAAGGCCAGGTTCTCGCAGATGTTGTAGAGCCCGTGGGTACAGTAATAGCAAGTGCCGCAGTGCTGGCAGGCATCGGCCGCCACCGGTTCGCCGACGCTGAAACCCTCGACGCCGGCGCCCAGTTCGACGATTTCGCCGCAGAACTCATGACCGAGGATGCACTGACCCTTGATCCCGGTCAGCGGGTGCGGCGCGTCCACCGGGATGAACACCGGCCCGGCCACGTATTCATGCAGGTCCGAGCCGCAGATGCCGCACCATTGCACACGGATCTGCACCCAACCGGCGGGCGGCGAAACCGGCAGTGGCACGTCTTCGACGCGAATGTCGTTGCGGCCATGCCAGACGGCGGCGCGCATGCTGCGGGTCGGCTTGATTGAAACGTTCATAGTTGCCTCCAGAGGATTTTATGGGGCGGCGATTCATCGCCGCCCGCTGGGTCAGTGCTGTGCGATGAACTCGATAATCGATCGATTGACCTGCTCGGCCGCTTCCATCTGCACCATGTGGCCCTGGCCGGGGAGCACTTCTACCTGGGCATCCAGCCCTTCGCTGTGGGCCGCCGGGATGATTGCGTCGTCGCTGCCCCAGATCACCAGGGTCGGTACGTGACCGGCCTGTACCACATCGCGCAGGTCCATCTGCTGGTGGCCGTCGGCGAACAGCGTCGCCGACAGTTGCCGCAGCGCGGCGTCCACGCCTTCCAGGCGCTTGTACTTAAGCATGTCGTCGAGCATCTGCCGCGTGACCAGCTCGGCATTGGAGAACAGTTGCACCAGTGGCGGCTTGAGGGCGTTGCGGTTGGCCGCTTCGACGAAACCTTGCAGGTAGCCGCCGTTGATCTGCGCGCCCAGCCCGGCGCTGCCGATCAAGGTCAGCGACCGTACGCGCTGAGGCATCAGACGCGCGGCATTCAGCGCCACCGCCCCACCCATGGAATGCCCCACCAGATGCACAGCGTTGATGTCCAGGTGATCGAGCAAGGCCAGCACCACGCCGCTCAGCTCGTCCAGGTCGCCGCGTTGCAGGGTTTTCGAAGATTCGCCATGGCCCGGCAGGTCCAGGGCAATGACCCGTCGCCCGACGGCCAGTGCTTCATGGTTGAACAGCCAATTGTTCAGGTCGCCGCCGAAACCGTGCACCAGCACCAACGGCACGCCGCCCTCGCCGCGTTCGAAATAGCGAATCACCCGGCCGTCCAACTCGACTTTCTGCGGTGTCGGACCGCTGTCTTCATCGGCTGCGTCACCGGGCACGAAGCTGGACTGGAACTGCTCGATGACCGCGTCGATCTCGGCGTCGCTGGCCTCGCCGTCGACGACGATACCGAGCAAGGCGCCGACCGCCAGGGTTTCGTCCTGGCGGGCAACCTGCCGGCGCAGGATTCCGGAGAACGGCGCCTCGACGCTGCTGGAGATCTTGTCCGTCTCGACATCCATCACTTCATCGCCCTTGGCGATGGCCTGGCCCTCCTCCTTGAGCCAGGCATCGACCCGGCCCTCGGTCATCGACAGGCCCCACTTGGGCATGGTCAAGGTATGAATCTGGCTCATCAGCGCTTGCTCCACTCGATCACGTTGAGCACGGCTTGCTCGATCTTCGCCGCGTCAGGGATGTACAGGTCTTCCAGGGCATCGGAGAACGGCACCGGCGTGTGCGGCGCGGTGACCATTTCGATCGGGGCCTTGAGCGCGCCGAAGGCTTTTTGCGCCACCAGCGCGGAAATATCGGTGGCCATGGAACAGCGCGGGTTGGCCTCGTCGATCACCACCAGGCGCCCGGTCTTCTCCACGCTTTCGAGGATGCTGTCCTCGTCCATCGGGCTGGTGGTCCGCAGGTCGATGACTTCGCAGTCGATACCGCGCCCGGCCAGGCTGCGCGCGGCGTCCATCGCGGTGTTGACCATGCGTCCGTAGGACACCAGGGTCACGTCCTTGCCGTCGCGCAGGAAGTTGGCCTCGCCAAAGGGGATGGTGTAGAGCTCTTCCGGCACTTCACCCTGCATGCTGTAGAGCAACTTGTGCTCGCAGAAGATCACCGGGTCGTTGTCGCGGATCGCCTGGATCAGCAGGCCCTTGGCGTCGTAGGGCGATGACGGGCAGACCACTTTCAGCCCCGGAATGTGCGTCCACAAGGACGTGAGCATCTGCGAATGCTGGGCGGCGGCGCGCAGGCCGGCGCCGACCATGGTGCGGATCACCAGGGGCGTGGAAGCCTTGCCGCCGAACATGTAGCGAAACTTCGCCGCCTGGTTGAGGATCTGGTCCAGGCAGCACCCGGCAAAGTCGACGAACATCAGTTCGCACACCGGGCGTACGCCGCAGGTGGCAGCCCCGACTGCCGCGCCGACGTAACCGATTTCCGAGAGCGGCGTGTCCAGCACGCGCCCGGGGAACTGGTCGTAAAGGCCCTTGGTCACCCCAAGTACACCGCCCCAGGCGTCATTTTCACCGGGGGCGCCAGCGCCACCGGCCACGTCCTCACCCATGATGAACACGCTTGAGTCCCGGCGCATCTCTTGGGCCAGCGCTTCGTTGATTGCCTGCTGATAGCTGATTTTTCTCGCCATGATGGAGTTCTCTATTCTTGTTGTTCGGAGGGCGTTCAGGGGTAGCTGACGTAGACGTCGGTCAGCAGGTCCGCCGCGGAGGGCTTGGGATCGGACTTGGCCTTGTACACGGCGTTTTCAATCAGCAGGTCCACTTCCTTATCGATCTGGTCCAGTTGCTCGACGGTGAGCAAGCCGGCCCGGGTGGTGCGCTCGCGGAACTGCGTCAGGCAGTCCTGGTTTTCACGGAAGTGCTTGACCTCGTCGGGGGCCCGGTAGGTCTGGGCGTCGCCCTCGAAGTGGCCGTAGTAGCGGGTCAGCTTGACCTCGATCAGCGACGGTCCCTCCCCGGCACGGGCGCGTTCGACGGCGGCCCCGGCGGCTTCATGCACGGCAAAGAAGTCGAAGCCGTCGACGGTCACGCCGGGCATGCCGAACCCGGCCGCGCGGTCGGCGATGTGATCGCAGGCCACCGACCAATTGGACGCGGTGGCTTCGGCGTAGCCGTTGTTTTCCGCGACGAACAGGCACGGCAGGTTCCACACCGAGGCCATGTTCATGGCTTCGAACACCGCGCCCTCGTTGGAGCCGCCATCGCCGAAAAACACCACGGCGACGCTGTCGGTGCCCTTGAGCCGGGCCGCCAAAGCCGCGCCGACCACCAGGGGCGCGCCGGCGCCGACAATGCCATTGGCGCCGAGCATGCCTTTCTCGAAGTCGGCGATGTGCATCGAGCCGCCCTTGCCTTGGCAGACGCCGGTTTTCTTGCCGTAGATCTCGGCCATCATCCCGTAGACGTCCACGCCCTTGGCGATGCAATGGCCATGGCCACGGTGGTTGGAGGCAATGCAATCGTCATCGCCCAGGTGGGCCATGACGCCTGCGGCCGAGGCTTCTTCGCCGGCATACAGGTGGACGAACCCGGGGATCTCGCCGGTGGCGAACTCCACGTGCAGGCGCTCTTCAAAGGCGCGGATGGTGCGCATCACCTGATAGGCGTGCAGCAGTTGATCGTGGGTGAGCGGTGTCGACATTTTTATTCTCCAGGGGTGTCTTGAAGGTTCAGGGGGTGTTGCGGGTGTTCGCGGCCGATGGCCAGCAAACGTTGTTGCGCGGCGTAGGCCAGCACCGCGTTGACGTCGATGCTCAGTGGACCGCCGGCATCGAGGGTGACCGTGGGCCGGTCATGCACGTTGAATTCGATTTCCCGCTCGCCGTCCAGGGCCAGGGTGCCGCTGGAGAGCGACAGGCCATGGGCGACACCGGGTTCCAGGGGGCCGGCGGCGAGCACGCCACAGCCCTGCAACAGGCCCGGCGCAAGCGGCACCAGCAGCGCTTCGGGGGATTGCGGGTCCAGGCGCATCCAGGCACCACCCGGTGCCTGGCGTGACACCGGCAACCACAAGCCGCATAGCGCCGACAGGCCGATGGACTGCGGTTCGGCGAAGGTCACGAACACTTCGACCAGGTCCTGTGCCCGACTGATGGCCCGGGCGCCGACAAACCGCAGGGGCGACACGGCGACGTCCACCAAGGCGACTTCCCGCAGGCCACGTCCGGCGTCGCAAACCAGTAAACGCTTGTTGCGGCGCAAACCGATCTGCTCCGGGACCCGGCCGCTGGCATACAACCCACCGGCCAGCCCGGCACTGGTGGCCTCGCGCAGTTCGGGAAAGGCATTGTTGGTGCCGGTGGACAGGGTCAGCAACGGGATGTCCCCCACTTCGGCGGCCACCGCCTTGTGGGTGCCGTCGCCACCGAGCACGGCGATCAGCGCCACCTCGCGCTCGGCCATCAGGCGCGCGGCCTGGCGGGTGTCTTCGACGGTCTGGCGCAGGGTCAGGTCGAGGAACTCCAGGGCCGGCCAGTGGCTGCTGCGGGCCTGGCGGCTGTGGCTGTTCTTCAGCACAGCGGCGGCCATGCCAATCATGTCGGTGGGCATCAACACCTGCTCGATGCCGGTGGCACCGAAAGCGGCCAACAGGCGCTGGATCACCGAGACCTTGTCGGTGCTGGAAAACAGCCCGGCATTGGCGGTCAGGCGCCGCACGTCGCGGCCCGATGCGGGGTTGGCGATGATGCCCACGGTCAGTGGCCGGCGGCTCATGGTGCCACCGTGGGAAGATCAGGCGAACGGCCTGGACAGGAGAACATAGACACCTCGTTGTTATTATTGGATGGCCCGACGGGCGGGCTCCAGGGGTAGAGCAAGGGCGGTGCCAGTTACCGGAAAAACCCAGGAGACAGCCGGACCAGAGCGTTCCAGGCGTGATGTTCGATAAGGCCAGGCGAGCCCCGCTGAGACGCTCCATGTCAGCCTGCACGAGGTGGCGGCGAGACGCTGAGACGTGGCGTCTCACACCTGCCGAACAACCCGTCGTGCTTGTCTGCACCCGGCGAACGGCGCTTAATGTGCGCACAACGACAAGAAGCTGAATCGGAGGCCCCTATGCTTTCCGCTCACTCCCGGGCGCACGTGGATTGCGTCAGCCGCGTGGTGAAAAACGCGGCGCAATTGCCTCAACTGCCTGTCCCGGACCTGATCCTCGACTCCTGGCGCCGCTCCCTGGAGCAACATCACCTGGACCCCGGTTCGCTGCAGGGCCCGCGCATCCTGTCCCAGGACGTGCTCAAGCAATGCCGCGAGCGCTCCGAGCTGTTCCTCAATATCGCCAGCGAAGAAGTGGCCCGCCTCCATGGCCGGGTACGTGATGCCGACTACTGCGTGCTCTTGACCGATGCCCAGGGCCAGACCATCGACTATCGGGTGGAAACCACGATCCGCAATGACTGCCGCAAGGCCGGGCTGTACCTGGGCACGTGTTGGTCAGAGGGTGAAGAAGGCACCTGTGGCGTGGCGGCGGTGCTCACGGGCAAAGCCCCGGTGACGGTGCACAAGCGCGACCATTTCCGCGCGGCGTTCATTGGCCTGACCTGCTCCGCCGCACCGGTCTTCGACCCCCGGGGAGAATTGCTCGGGGTGCTGGATGTCTCGGCAGTGCGCTCGCCGGATGATCGACGCTCGCAGCACCTGATCCGGCAAATGGTGGTGCAGAGCGCCCGAGAGATCGAGCAGGCGTTTTTCATGAGCAGTGCCCAGGGCTACTGGGTGCTGCGGGCCCATCGCAACGCTGGCTACGTCGACAGCCAGCCGGACTTCCTGTTCGCCTGGGACGACGACGGTTGCCTGCAAGCCCTGAACCCGGCCGCCCGCCAATACCTGCTGCAACATTACGGACAGTTGCCGCAACACATCGGCCAGGTGTTCGACCAGCAGCGGCTGCACCGGGCCCGGGACGAAAGCCTCTGCTTACTCGATCACGCTTTGCATGGCCGCTTGAGCGCACCCCGCCAGCGGGCCAATCCGCGTCCGCGGGTGGCGATGACGCCGGCCGAGATCGATTCGCGCCTGGCCGACAGCCTGCGCCTGGCGGTACGGGTCAAGGATCGCAACCTGCCAGTGCTGATCCAGGGCGAAACCGGTTCCGGCAAGGAAGTGTTCGCCCGGCAGTTGCACCAGGCCAGCCAGCGCCGTGATCGCCCTTTCGTGGCGTTGAATTGCGCCGCCATTCCCGAAAGCCTGATCGAAAGCGAATTGTTCGGCTACGTCGCCGGCGCCTTCACCGGTGCCTCGGCCAAAGGTATGCAAGGCCTGCTGCAGCAGGCCGATGGCGGCACCTTGTTCCTGGATGAGATCGGTGACATGCCGCTGGCCTTGCAGACCCGCCTGCTGCGGGTGCTGGCCGAGGGTGAAGTGGCGCCGCTGGGGGCATCTCGCCGCAAGGCCGTGGACATCCAAGTGATCTGCGCCACCCACCACGACCTGGAGACCCTGGTGACCGCTGGCGAGTTTCGTGAGGATTTGTATTTCCGCCTCGGTGGCGCGCGTTTCCAGCTACCACCGTTGCGCGAACGCAGCGACCGGCTGGCGCTGATCAATCGAATTCTTGCCGAGGAGTCAGCGCTCTGCGGGGGAACGGTGCAATTGAGCAGCGCGGCGCTGGAATGCCTGCTCGGTTATCACTGGCCGGGCAATGTCCGCCAGTTGCGCCATGTGCTGCGTTATGCCTGTGCGGTGTGCGAAGCCAGTGTGGTCCAACTCAGCCACCTGCCCGAGTCATTGCACCGCGCGGACGCCGTCGATCATGGACCGGAGCCGAGCGCCAGCCCGGAACGCCAGGCACTGCTCGATGCCCTGGTGCGCCACCGCTGGAAACCCACCGCTGCTGCCCGGGCCCTGGGCATTTCCCGGGCGACCCTGTATCGGCGGGTGCACCAGCATGGCATCGAAATGCCAGGCCGCAGCCCGGCCTAAGGGCCTATCGTCGCGCCAGTTCATGACGGACACATTGTTCGTAGTAGGTCTGCTTGACCGCAGCAGGCTTCAGACGCGAAGCGCTGTTGTAAGTCTGCTCGGTAATGCCCAGGGCGGTCATGCGCATCCAGGGCCGGGGAAACTTGCGCACCTGCAGCTTCTTGCGCGCGCCGTACAGGCTGACGCCGGAAAGCTTCGACGCCTGCGCGCCCGCCGCGACGTCCGAACCCCAGCGGCACACCGACTGCTGGTTCTGCGTCAGCGCCCTGGCCTGGGCCTCAAGCGAAACGGCGGCCAAGAGAAACGTCGCCACGACCCACATAGAAATACGCATAGGTTTGTCGCCCAACTTTCTGAAAAAAAAGAAGTTTGACCTTATGTAAATGAGCAAGGGGCCAGCACCGCTGCACCGACATGTGGCTATGTGAGCTTTTGTGGCGAGGGAGCTTGCTCCCGCCGGGCTGCGAAGCGGTCCTCTACCGTTCCCTGAGGCACCGCGTTTGATCGCGGCGGCGGTGGAAGATCGTTCCTCACGCTCCGCGTGGGAACGCCGCCAGGGACGCTCCGCGTTCCGCTTCTGAAAGGTGACGCAGAGCGTCACGGGATGCATTACCACGCAGAGCGTGGGAACGATCAATCCGCGCACCGCTTATTTCATGGGAGCTTGCTCCCTCACCACAAGTCACTGGCCTGCCTTGGCCTCCTGCAGCAGTTGCTGGATCACCTGCTCCTGCTCGCCGTAGCGCCCTTCGCCAAAGTGGCTGTAGCGCACCTGCCCCTTGGCATCGATGAAGTAATGGGCCGGCCAGTACTGATTGTTGAAGGCGCGCCAGATCGCATACTGGTTGTCGATCGCCACCGGGTAGTGGATGTCCAGTTTGCGTACCTGTTCGCGTACGTTGTCGATGATCTTCTCGTAGCCGTATTCCGGGGTGTGGACACCGATCACCACCAGCCCGTCCTTTTCATACTTCTTCGCCCAAGCGTTCACATAGGGCAAGGTGTGCTGGCAGTTGATGCAGTCGTAGGTCCAGAAGTCCACCAGCACCACCTTGCCCCTCAGTGACTCGCTGCTCAGTGGTGGCGAGTTCAGCCATTGCACCGCGCCGTCCAGTGCAGGCATGGCGCCCTGGGATTCGAGGGCCGGCATGGCGCTCGCGCCAGCCTTGCTCACCACATAGTCGATGGCCTTGGGCACACTCTCCAGCAGGCTTTTCTCCAAGGTGGTCGAGGGTTGGGAGGAAGTCGCCGCCAACAAGCGATCGTCCGCCCCGGTGCCAATCGCCACGGCCGCCAGCAACACCAGCGCCCCCGTTCCCCGGCGCAACCAGGTGGTGATCGGCAGCGAGAGTTTCAGGCGCCCGACCAGACCACGCCCGGCCAGGATCAATGTACCCAGGGACAAGGCACTGCCCAGGCCGTAGGCGAGCAACAGCAGGCTGGTTTGTGCGCTGGCGCCTTGCAGCATGGCGCCGGTCAGGATCACCCCGAGTATCGGCCCGGCGCATGGTGCCCAGAGCAGCCCGGTGGCGACCCCGATCAGTACCGAGGCCACCGGCCCGGCCATCCGCCCGGCCCCGGCGTCCAGGCGATTGCCCAGGCTGACCAGCGGCCGCGCCAGCCAGATGCCGACCCGGCTGAAGATCAATGACAAGGCGAACACCACCATCACCACCAAGGCGACTTGCCGGCCGACGCTGCTGGCGCGCACCACCCATTCGCTACTGACCACCGCCAGGCTGGAGACCAGGGCGAACGTCAGCACCATGCCGCCGAGAGTCAGCAGCACCGAGCCGCGGGAGCGGTCGGCCCGGGCGAACAGAAACGGCACCACCGGAAGAATACAGGGGCTGAGGATCGTCAGGATCCCGCCGAGAAAAGCGATCAGAAGCATGGCAACACCTCAAAATGGGCTGAAACATGAATAAGAGCCAACACCTTTGTGGCGAGGGGATTTATCCCCGCTGGGCTGCGAAGCGGCCCAAACCCTGGCAACTCGACTCATCGGGTAAATAAAGGGGGCCGCTTCGCGACCCAGCGGGGATAAATCCCCTCGCCACAGGGACCTGGCAGCCATGACTAGGGTGTTGATCTCAGTTCTGGTTGCTGCAGTTATCGGAAAACTTGCGATAGTCCAGCGCTTGCTCGTGACCTGCCGAATCCAGGTAGGTCATGTGGGCGTTGACCACGCCGCAGGTCGGCTCGGCGTCTTCGGTAAGGGAAAGCACCTTCTGGATGTCCAGGTGGGTGCCGTAGGTGTAGCTGTGGGTTTGCACGTTGCTTTCGGCCCGGGCCGACAGGGTGCAGATGTTCAGCGCGGCGAAAAGGCAGGCGGCATAGAGGGCTTTGGTGTTCATGGCGATTCCTCGATTCAATGGGGGGTTATCTGCCGAGGCCCGTTGTATTGCCTCGATGGGTGCCATTGAATGCCGCGCAGGTATCGCGTCTGTATCGAGCCAGGTGGCTTTTTGCATCGCTGTGTATCCGTCGCGCGCCAGATACACTGCAATACAAACCGCCGCGAGCCGGGCCGGCCGGCGCCTGTAGACTGCTCACAACGAAACGCCGAGGAGCTGGACACCATGGATCATGTCGATCACGTGTTGATAGTGGATGACGATCGCGAGATCAGAGAGCTGGTTGGCAACTACCTGAAAAAGAATGGCCTGCGCACCACCGTCGTCGCCGATGGCCGGCAGATGCGCGCCTTCCTGGAAACCACCCCGGTGGACCTGATCGTGCTGGACATCATGATGCCCGGCGACGACGGCCTGGTGCTGTGCCGGGAACTGCGTGCCGGCAAGCACAAAGCCACGCCGGTGCTGATGCTCACCGCGCGCAACGACGAAACCGACCGCATCATCGGCCTGGAGATGGGCGCCGATGATTACCTGGTCAAGCCGTTCGCCGCCCGTGAACTACTGGCGCGGATCAACGCCGTGCTGCGCCGCACCCGCATGCTGCCGCCCAACCTGGTGGTCACCGAAAGCGGTCGCCTGCTGGCGTTCGGGCGCTGGCGCCTGGACACCACCGCCCGCCACCTGCTGGACACCGACGGCACCATGGTCGCCTTGAGCGGCGCCGAATATCGTTTGCTGCGGGTATTTCTCGACCATCCGCAACGGGTGCTCAACCGCGACCAGTTGCTTAACCTCACCCAGGGCCGGGACGCCGACCTGTTCGATCGCTCCATCGATTTGCTGGTCAGTCGCCTGCGCCAGCGCCTGCTGGACGATGCCCGGGAGCCGGCCTATATCAAGACCGTGCGCAGCGAAGGCTACGTGTTCTCGCTGCCGGTGGAGATCCTCGAGGCCTCGGTATGAGTCTGCCGCTGCGTTGGCCAAGGACCCTGGCCTCGAGGTTGTCGCTGATCTTCCTGATCGGCCTGATCCTGGCCCAGGGCTTGTCCTTCGGTGTCCAATACTACGAGCGCTATCAGAGTGCCAAGTCGACCATGCTCGGCAACCTGGAAACCGATGTTTCGACCTCCGTCGCCATTCTCGACCGCCTGCCTGCCGCCGAACGCCCGGCCTGGCTGCCGAAACTCGCCCGGCGCAACTATGGCTACCTGCTCGACGAAGGCCAGCCCGGGCAACCGATGGATCTTGCCGACGCGCCGATCTCGGTCAGTTCGATCCAGGAGGCCATCGGCCAGGCCTATGGCCTGACCTTCAAGCAGATTCCCGGGCCGAAAATGCACTATCAGGCACTCCTGCGCCTGGGGGATGGCAGCCCGCTGACCATCGACGTACGCCCGGCGATGATGCCCCTCTCCCCCTGGCTGCCGATGGTGTTGCTGGGGCAGTTGGCGCTGTTGATCGGCTGCACCTGGCTGGCCGTGCGCATTGCCGTCGGGCCCCTGACCCGGCTGGCCCAGGCGGTGGAAACCCTCGACCCGAACGCCCACAGCGTCCGCCTGGACGAAAAGGGCCCGACCGAAGTGGTGCATGCGGCCAAGGCCTTCAATGCCATGCAGGACCGCATCGCCGCCTACCTCAAGGAGCGCATGCAGTTGCTGGCGGCGATTTCCCATGACTTGCAGACGCCCATCACGCGCATGAAGCTGCGCGCCGAGTTCATGGACGAAGGGATCGAACGGGAAAAATTGTGGAGCGACTTGAGCGAAATGGAACACTTGGTGCGTGAAGGGGTGGCCTATGCCCGCAGCATCCACGGCGCCACCGAGGCCAGTTGCCGGATCAGCCTGGATGCGTTTCTCGACAGCCTGGTGTTCGACTACCAGGACACCGGCAAGGATGTGCAGCTGTCCGGGAAAAACGCCGCCGTCATCGACACCCGCCCCCATGCCCTGCGGCGGGTGCTGGTCAACCTGGTGGACAACGCCTTGAAATTCGGCGGCGCGGCGCAGATCCAGGTGCAACCGGCCGACAACGGGCAACTGGCGATCCAGGTGCTGGACCGTGGCCCCGGGATCAGCGAGCAGGAACTGGCCGAGGTGCTCAAGCCCTTCTACCGGGTGGAAAGCTCGCGCAACCGGGAAACCGGTGGCACCGGCCTGGGCCTGGCCATCGCCCAGCAACTGGCCATCGCCATGGGCGGCTCACTGACCCTGAGCAACCGCGACGGCGGCGGCCTATGCGCCGAGCTGCGCCTGGCCTTCGCAAGCTGACACTACCAACAACCTCTGTGGGGTATTGGATTTGGAGGGGGTTTGTATGTCAGTGTGTCTGCGGATGATCGGCATACACAAACTTGCACAATGCTGAGTTGCGGACACACCCCGCCTACACCGGCTTGAAAGACTCCTCGCATCCCCGGTGACTATCACCACCGGGCCTCGACATCCAAGGAGCCTTTACATGCCTACCGCAACTGCATCTCCCCTTCGTTTCCAGGGCTGGTCGCTGTTCAGCCTGCTCGCCGCCCTGGTGCTGTTGATGACCGGGTTGATCCTGGTGCTCAACCCGGACCTCACCGAAGGCGTGCGCAGCGCCATTCGCGCCACGGCTCGTTCGTCCTTCTTGCTCTTCTTGATCGCCTTCACCGCCTCGGCATTCGCGGTGCTGGTGCCCTCGCCCCTGAGCCGGTCGCTGGTGCGTGAACGACGCTTCATCGGGCTGGCGTTTGCCTTCTCCCATCTGGTCCACGCGGTGCTGATCTACAGCTACGGCCAGCTCAACACCGAGTTCTGGCCCGGCCGCACCACCCTCGGCAACGTGCCCGGCACCGTGGGCTACGTATTCATCCTGGTGCTGGCCCTGACTTCATTCAAAAGCACCACGCGCCTGATCGGTTTCAAGGCCTGGAAGCGCCTGCATGTCACCGGTATGTGGGTGCTGGCGGCGATCTTTGCCTACTCCAATTTCAAGCGTATTCCCATGAGCGACTGGTACGTGCTGCCGTTCGGCCTGATCTGCGCCGCCACCGCCATCCGCCTGGTGGGCAAGCTGGCCCAGGCCACTCAGCGCCGCCAACGGCCGCAACACGCTTGAGCCCAGGGAGGCCGATCATGTATTCAAACGTGCTGAAAACACTGCACCTGCATCTCGATCAGGCAGGCGCCTGGCTCGCGCCGCTGGGCCTGCGCCTGTTCCTGTCCTGGGAGTTTTTCGAATCCGGCCTGGAAAAATGGAATGGCGAGAACTGGTTCGCCGAGATCCAGTCCGCCTTCCCGTTCCCCTTCGACCATGTACCGGCCCAGTGGAACTGGGAACTGGCGATGTGGGCCGAACTGATCGGCGCCATCGCCCTGTTGATCGGCTTGGGCACGCGCCTGTCGGCGCTGGTGTTGATCGTCGTCACCGTGGTGGCGACCGCTGCCGTGCACTGGCCGGCGGACTGGTCGAGCTTGAGCGAACTGGCCCAGGGTTATGCGATTACCAACAAGGGGCATGGCAACTTCAAGCTGCCGTTGATCTACCTGGTGGCGCTGCTGCCGTTGGTGCTGCAAGGGGCTGGGAAGCTGAGCGTGGATGCCGTGCTGAAGAGCGGCCTGCACCGCCGATAGTGCAATTAATGCATAACCTTGTGGGAGCGGGCTTGCTCGCGAAAGCGGAGTGTCAGCCAACTTGACTTTGACTGATACACCGCTTTCGCGAGCAAGCCCGCTCCCACAGGGGTTAGCATTTCAAATGGGCAGATTACTGCTGCACGCCAACAACCCCTTGTTCCTGCATCCGCCGCAACAGCGCCACGGCGCTGTCCATGAACTCGAACGAAGCCACCCCCGCCTCCTGCGCCAACGCCAGCAACTGCCCTCGCCCCGCCAACTCGGGATATTCCTCGATGCGCTGCAAAAGGCGCCAGGCCAACGGGCTGAGTTCGGAAAAACGCACCTCAAACCCAGGCGTGCGCCGCACCAGCAGCAGCGTCGGCTGGGCCGGTGGCGTCGAAGGCTGGTAGCCCGGGGCCAGGCGATGCACCGGCCACTGATACGCCAGCGGCCAGGCCAAGGGCGAGACCCGCAGCGGCAGATCGAGCAAGGCGGCCTCATCAGGAATCAGCAACGGCTCGGCCTCGGATTGCAGCAGCGCCATCTCGACCCACTCATAGTGCGCCAGCTCGGCCATGAACGGCGGCCAATCCGGCGATGGATGGGCCGCGAGGTAGTTCACAAACTCCTCGGCGATTTTACCGAACATGGGCGTGACGCAGCGGTGTTCGCGCAGGAACCGGCGCACACACGCACGCCATTGCTCCTGCCCCAGCACGCTCACCAGCACCGGGAAAGTGCCGCTGAGCAGCGAACCCATGTTCTCGAAGATCAGGTCGCGGTACACCTGCGCCCGCGCCCCGTCCATGCCGGTCGGAACCGGGCAGTGTTCCGGGTCGCGCAGGTAACGGGTCAACGCCTGTTGCTGCTGATGCAGCGTCTGCCGGGCCTCAGCCATGGGTCACCGCCTGCCGGCTGACGGCCGGGTGTTGCAACTGGCGAATCGTCTGCAATTCGGCCACCAGCGCGGCATAGGGCGGGAAGTTGAAGTCCCGTTCGAGCAGGGTCGGCCGCACGCCGAAGCGCGCGTAAGCCTGGGCCAGCAGCGCCCAGACCAGCGGTTTGACCGGTGCGCCATGGCTGTCGATTTTCAAGGTGTCGGACTCATCGTAATGCCCGGCCACATGCATCGCGACCACCCGCTCCGGCTCGAGGCCCGCCAGGAATGCCCGGGGATCGAAACCGTGATTGATCGAATTGACGTAGACGTTGTTGACGTCCAGCAACAGGTCGCAATCGGCTTCGCGCAACACCGCCCGGGTGAATTCCAGCTCGCTCATGTCTTGTTGGGGGGCGGCATAATAGGAGACGTTTTCCACCGCCAGACGTCGCCCCAGCACATCCTGGGCCTGACGGATCCGCGCCGCCACGTGATGCACCGCTTCTTCGGTAAAGGGCAGCGGCAACAGGTCATACAGATGCCCGTCATCGCCGCAGTAGCTCAAGTGCTCGCTGTAGAGCGGCACCTTGAAACGCTCGAGAAACCCGCGCACCTGGCCGAGAAACGCCAGGTCCAGCGGTGCCGGCCCGCCCAGGGACAACGACAGGCCATGGCACGTCAATGGATAACGTTCGGCCAGCGAATGCAAGGCGGCCCCATGGGGGCCGCCGATTCCGATCCAGTTTTCCGGGGCCACTTCGAGAAAATCGAAATCCCCGGCCGGTGCCTGGCGCAACTCATCGAGCAACGCCCGACGCAGGCCGAGACCTGCCGAGGGTTGAGGTAGATTCAACATGACACATCTCTCTTGGGGGAAACGAGATGTGGAGAGCCTCATGAAACGAACACCCGTGACCCGCTGGGTCTGTAGGCGCCGTGTAGGAGCTGTCGGGCCCTCATCAACTCATCAGGCTCACCACCGGGGCGAATCAGGACTCGATAGCCGCCCCGCACTTGCCTTCGCCACATTTGCCTTCCGCGGTCTTCGCCTGGGCCGACAGGTATTGCTTGGCTTCCGGCAACGAGATGCCGTCGTCGTGGTTGGCGTCGATCTTGTCGAACTCCGCCGCGCGCTCCGGTGCAGCGGCGATGAACTCGTCCCGCGAGACCTGGCCATCGTGGTTTTTATCGGTCTTGGCGAACTTGTCTTCGCCGCACTTGCCTTCGGCGGGTTTCTTCACGGTATCGGCGGCCGCCAGGGTGTAGCCCTGGGCCAGGTCGTTCATGGTCAAGGCCGAAGCCGCCGTGGAAAGACCCAGGCCGCCGACCAGGGCCAGGCCGAGTGCAAGGGACGAATGACGGGAGAAGTTGAGCATGGGGTATTCCTCTGACGATTGACGATTAAGGCGCCAGTCACCCGCACCGAGGCTCGGTGTCGGCTGGCTGGCGTAGTTAATCGCCGGTGTGTATCCGGCCTGTGTCGTCGGCCTGGGCCTTCTTCAAGCAGGTGTATCCGGGCCTGTGCGGTACACACTGCGATACACGCCCGCCTGGCCTCAGGTCCCTGGGTTGAAAAAATCGAAACCTTGGAAGCCCTGCACCGGTCAAGTCCTGTATGAACGTCAACCGCTGCAGGTCGCGCCGAGCGACCGCAGCCCGAAACGAGGGACAGACATGAGCATGACCGTCGGTGATTTTCTGGTGGAACGTCTTTATGAATGGGGGGTTCGCCGCATCTATGGCTATCCGGGCGATGGCATCAACGGCGTGTTTGGCGCCTTGAACCGCGCCCAGGGAAAAATCCGCTTCATCCAGGCCCGCCACGAGGAAATGGCCGCGTTCATGGCCTGTGCCCACGCCAAGTTCACCGGCGAGCTGGGGGTTTGCATCGCCACCTCCGGGCCCGGTGCATCTCACTTGGTGACCGGCCTCTACGACGCTCGGATGGACCACATGCCAGTGCTCGCCATCAGCGGCCAGCAGGCGCGCGCCGCACTGGGTGGGCATTACCAGCAGGAACTGGACCTGGTCAGCCTGTTCAAGGACGTGGCCGGGGCGTTCGTGCAACAAGCCAGCGTGCCCGCCCAGGTACGTCATCTGCTGGACCGTGCCGTACGCACGGCGATAGGCGAGCGCCGGGTCACGGCGCTGATCCTGCCGAACGACCTTCAGGAAATGGAGTACACCGCGCCACGTCACAAGCACGGTACGGTTCACTCCGGCGTCGGCTACTGCAAGCCCAGCATCGTCCCCTACGAAGAGGACCTGCGCAAAGCCGCCGACGTCCTCAATGCCGGCAAGAAAGTCGCCATCCTGGTGGGTGCCGGAGCACTGCATGCCACCGACGAGGTGATCGCCATCGCCGAGAAGCTCGGCGCCGGTGTGGCCAAGGCACTGTTGGGCAAGGCCGCCGTGCCGGATGACCTGCCCTGGGTCACCGGCACCATCGGCCTGCTCGGCACCGAGCCCAGCGACAACCTGATGGCCGGCTGCGACACGTTGCTGATGATCGGTTCCGGCTTTCCCTACGCCGAGTTCCTGCCCCCTGAAGGCCAGGCCCGGGGCGTGCAGATCGACATTCAGGCAGACATGCTCAGCCTGCGCTATCCCATGGAAGTCAGCCTGCACGGCGACAGCGTCGACACCCTGCGCGCCCTGCTGCCGCTGATCGAAGAAAAACCCGACCGCGCCTGGCGCAAGAAAATCGAACATTGGCGGGAACGCTGGGACCGGACCCTGGAAAAACGCGCCCGGGTATCGGCCAAGCCGATCAATCCGCAGCGGGTCACCTTCGAACTGTCGCCGCGGCTGCCGGAGCGCGCCATCATCACCTGCGATTCCGGCTCCTGCGCCAACTGGTTCGCCCGGGACATCCAGATCCGTCGCGGCATGATGTGTTCGCTGTCCGGTGGACTGGCGTCGATGGGCGCGGCCGTGCCCTATGCCATCGCGGCGAAGTTCTGCCATCCGCAGCGGCCGGTGGTCGCCCTGGTGGGCGATGGCGCCATGCAGATGAACAACATGGCCGAACTGATCACCGTCGCCAAATACTGGCGCACCTGGGCCAACGGCACCTGGATCTGCGCGGTGTTCAACAATCGGGATTTGAACCAGGTGACCTGGGAACAGCGGGTCATGGAGGGCGATCCGAAATTCGCCGCCTCCCAGGACATCCCCGACGTGCCCTACCACCTGTTCGCCGAATCCATTGGCCTGAAGGGCATCCTGGTGCTGCATGAGGACGACGTGGCCACGGCCTGGGAAACCGCGCTGGCGGCGGATCGTCCGGTGCTGATCGAGTTCCGCACCGATCCCGACGTGCCACCGCTGCCGCCGCACATCAAGCTGGAGCAGGCGAAGAAGTTCGCCTCGACCCTGCTCCAGGGCGACCCGAACGAGCGAGGCATCGTGGTCGAGACCGCCAAGCAGGTATTGAGCACCCTGCTGCCGGGCCATCGCACGGACAAGGAATGAGGCCGACGCGATGGCAACCGTTGAGCTGCATCGTCGCTAGTTGCGCGAGGTGTTGCTGCCGGTTGCGCCAGCAACAGGGTTCGGGGGCTGTTTCCTGGCCCTGGCGCCTGATTCTCGCGTCGCCGGCCATTTACGAAATCATTGAATGGCTGGCCGCCGGGGCAATTCCCTGCGCCAACGGGATGTCGCCCTCGAGTGGCCTCACGCTTGAAGGCCCGCACATGACGAAGACAACGCAGCCCGTCGGCCCCTTCGTTAAGACGACTAAGTAAATCAGCCTCTGCGCCGATACAAGACACGTGCGGGTGAAATCGCTTTTTGCGCTGATGACTTATCTTTATGACTGAAAATGCTGGCAACGACTCGACTGTCCCTTCCCCGGGCTCGCCAACCCGTAGCTTCACCCGTCGCACTTTTCCGGCCATCATGCTCCTGCTGTTTGTCATGTCCGCACTGGCAATCGCCGTGTTGCTCAACATCACCGGTGCCCAGGACCGACGCGCCCGTGAGCAGAGCCTGTTTTTCGCCCAACGGGCCATCGAGGGGATCCGCACCGGCATCGGCCGGGACCTGAGCGACTATTCCAAGTGGAGCGACGCCTACCGGCACCTGCATGTCCAGGTCGACAAGGAATGGGCCTATGACCAGGAAAACGTCGGCAGCAGCGTGCATTCGCTCTACGGTTACCAGGCGGTGTTTGTCATTTCCCCGACCGGCAAGACCGTCTATTCGGTGATCGATGGTCAAATGAGCGACGTCGATGCCGACACCTGGCTGACCGGCGACCTGCGTGCCCTGTGGAAAAAAGCCAGCACCGAGGAAAATCACGACGAAGTGGTCGTCGAGATGCTGCATCACGAAGATGCCCCGGCGTTCGTCGCCGTGTCCGCCATCACCACCGGCACGGACAACAGCGTGGCGCAAATTCCCGGACCGCCCAGCCTGATGCTCTTCGTCAAGGTCCTGGACCCCGGTGCCCTGGAAAACCTGGCGCGGGACTTCGCCCTGCCCGATGCCCATATCGCCAGGACACCCGGCCCAGCCGATACCGCCCAATTGCTGCTCGATAACCTGACCCTGGAGGCCCTGGCCTGGCGACCACAAACCCCGGGCCAGGACCTGCGCAAGGGGCTGCTGCCTTTGCTGGCCCTGGCGCTGCTGGTACTGGGAATCCTGGCGCTGGCCGTCCTGCGCCATGCCTTGGTGATGCTTCGCGCCCAGGAAAGCCAATACGCCAGCCTGCTGGCCCATCGCAAGGCGCTGGAACGCAGTGAAGAACGTTTCCGCGACATTGCCGAAGTCTCATCCGACTGGTTGTGGGAGGTCGACTCGACCGGGACGCTGACCTACCTGTCGGAGCGTTTCGAACAAGTAACCGGGTTCAGCCCCACGGAATGGCTGGGCAAACCTCTGCATCGGCTGCTTCATCCCCATGGCGGCTCGATCTCGATTGCCCAATGGTTGCTCGACGGCGCCAACAGCCTCTCTTCGGCGCCGCTGCTGTGCGAGTACACCGCACGCAACCAGCGCATCCGCACCTGCAAACTGTCGGTACGGGCCATCGAGGCCGGCACCCTGGGTTTTCGCGGCACCGCCACCGACATCACCGATGAATTGCGGGCGTTGGCCCAGATCAAGCACCTCTCCTTGCATGATCCGCTGACCGGGCTGGCCAACCGCAACCGCTTGTTCGATTGCCTGCGCGAACACCTGAGTCGACCTGATCGCCCGCCACTGGCGCTGCTGAACCTGGACATGGACCGGTTCAAGCCGGTCAATGACTCCCTGGGCCATGCAGTGGGCGATAAAGTGCTCAGGGAAGTGGCACATATCCTCCAGCAAAACGTCCGTGGCACCGATCTGGTGGCGCGCCTGGGGGGAGATGAATTTGTCATTGTCATGCCCGACCCCGGCGACGCCGACGATCTCGATCAACTGTGTGAACGGCTGATCGATTGCATGCAACGGCCCATGCACCTGGACGGCAATACGCTGTACCTGGGGGTGAGCATCGGCGTTGCCTGGGCGCAGCCCGGTGACGAACGCGCCGATGAACTGTTGCGCCACGCCGATATCGCCTTGTATGCGGCCAAGGCAGCAGGCCGCAACACCTGGCGCGTGTATGTGGAAGCCATGGGCAACCTGGCCCGCGACCGGCGGCGATACGAGCAGCAACTGCGCGACGCCATGCAGCGGGACCAACTGGAACTGCGCTACTTGCCTCGCTTCGATGTGAGCGCCGAGCAGCTGCACGGTTTCGAAGCCCAGACCTTTTGGCACCATCCCGAGAAAGGTGAGCTGGCTGGGGGCGACTTCATACCGGTGGCCGAAACCTCGGGCCAACTGGAAAAGCTGGGTACCTGGATGTTGATCAATGTCTGTGAAGAGGCCGCGACCTGGCCGAGCGCCGTCAATGTCTCCATCGCGGTTTCACCCCGGTGGTTCAACAGCAACTTCCTGCTCGACCAGGTGCAAGAGGCCCTCGAAGCGAGCGGCCTGGCGCCTCACCGGCTGACCCTGGAAGTGGCCGAAGGGGTCCTGCTGGCCGACCACAAGACCGTCGCCAGCACCCTCCATGCGCTCAAGGACCTCGGCGTGCGGATCAACATCGACAAATTCGGCACCAGCATCGCCTCCCTGCGCGAGGTGCTGGACCAGCCGTTCGATGGCATCCGCTTCGATCGCAACATCCTGTCGCAGCTAGGCCTGGAGGACGACAAGGAAGGCGTCCTGGCGATGATCCGGTTGAGCCGCAGCGTAGGGCTCATGGTCACCGCCGAGGGCATCGAAAACGCCCGGCAATTCAGCCAACTGCGCAACGTGGCCTGCGACCATGTCCAGGGCCCGTACTTCGGCGCGGCACTGGCCCGCTCGGAAATGGCCTCGTTCTTCACCACGCCGCGGTGGCTGTAACCCACGTCCCACCGCTATCGCGAGCAAGCTCGCTCCCACAATGAGACCTGCGGTGCATGCAAAGCTCCTAAACCCCTAGCTCCCACAATGGGCGCTGTGGTGCATGCAGAAAACTCATGAACACCCCAGTTCCCGGTGGGAGCGAGCTTGCTCGCGATGAGGCCATCACAGCCCACCTCACTGCAAGCTCAATCTCCTACAAACTCAACCGCCCCCGCTCCTCCTCGGTCAGCCGCTGGCGACTCTGCTCGTCCAAAGGCCCCGCGCCCAGCACCTGCACCGGGCTGGCCGGGTCGTAGGCCCGAGGCGCGTCGCGGCTGGCGCCATCACGTGAGGGGGCCAGTTGCTCGGAGCCAAAACTCACCACCTGCACCGTGAACACCGACGCCTGGTTCTGCCGCGCCGCGTTCTGTTGCTGACGGGCCACGTCTTCAGCCGCTTGCGTCGCCGAAGACGCCGCCGAACTGGCCGAGGTGATGGCCCCGGTGTTCACCGAGGCCGCCAGCGGCACGCCGGTGGATTTGCCCTGGGTCTGGATGTTGGCCGCGTTCACCACGGTCAACGCCGCGATGTTGACGTTGCCCGACACCCGGATCCCTGCCTCGCCCGCATCGATGGTGCCCAGCGGCGCGATCAGGTCGATATCTCCCGGCGCCACTTCGGCAATGGGGTTGAGGGTGGCGATACCGGCCCCGGTGCTCGGCACCGAAGGCGACAGCGTCACGTTGCCCCAGGTGTCGTACAAACGCTTGGGCGGCGTGTACACCACGGTGGTCTTCGAACCCCGGCCGGCGTTGATGTCGCCCTGGGCTGACCAGCCGAGGATCGAGCCGCCAAAGGTGGTCATGATCCGGCTCTGCCCCAACAGGATGCTGTTCTGCGCATACAACTGGATATCGCCCTCGCCCTGGGTGATGACCCCGGCGGTGGACGGCGGCGCGTTGCCTTCGATGCCGAACGTCTGCCCGCCACCCGGGGTGAGCATCTGGATACTGCCACCAAAATCGGTGTGCACCCCCGCCCCGCCGAACATCGTGATGTCGCCCTTGTAGGTGATCGGATTGCCCGCCACATCCTTGCTCGGGAACAACAAGTCGATAGCCTCCCGCCCGCGCAGGTAACTGCCCTGGCGCACGCCGCCCACTTCGTTGTACTCACGCCCGCCGGCCTTGAGCTCGGCGAAGTACACGTCGCGGGCAAACACCCGCTGCTGCTCGGCCGGCAGCGCCGCGAAGTAGCTGCGGGCCTGCTCGGTGTCGCCGCTGAAACCGAAGCGTTCCTTGAGCCAATCCACCAGTTCGGTTTCATAGGTCTTGGCGACCTTGCCGTCCTGGTTCGCCAGGGGCACACCGGCCAGGGCCTGGTTCGCCGGGTCCAGGTAGGCCTTGACGAAGCGCTCGTAATCCGCGCCGTTGAGGCCCGCGCCGGCTTGCAGCACCAGGCTCGCGCCAGGGCGCGAATCCCCCGGCACCACGGCGCCGAGGCTGGTGATGCTGACCTTGTCGTCCATCAGGATATTGCGCCCGGCGGTGATTTCCAGCAGGCCGGGACCGGCGACGTTGAAGTTGCTGTAGAGGATGTCGCGCCCGGCTGAGACGATGGAGATGTCGGTGGGGTTGTTGTGGATGAAGAGGTTGCCGGCGCTGGTGTACTCCCCCGTGACTGACTCACCGCCCCTGCCGCCACTCAGCGGGGTGCCGCTGCTGACGATGTCCCGTCCGGCCATCATCCACACCGACCCGGTTCCTTCGTAATAGGTCTGGCCGAATCGGCTGTCACTCGGGGTGGTGAACGTCATCGCCCGCCCGCTATTGACGGCCAGCAAGTCGCCCTTGAGCGCATAGAAACGGGCAGGATCGGTGTTGGTCGCCCATTCGTCGGCAGCGCTGCTGCTGTCAAAAGCAAACAACGGCAATGTATTCGCGCCTATGGAGACACTATTGGCATCGGCAGAGAGGTTACTGACCACCACACTTCCATTGACAAGCCCCATGAAAGCCGGCCGCAGCGGGGTGGCCATGGCCGCAGACGAGGCCCCGGAACGACTGACCGTCAGGTCGCCGCCATAGATGGAGTCGCCGGCCAGGAACTGCAGCTCGCTGTTGATACCGGGTGCGAGTAGCAGCGCCCTGCGATAACTGCCATCGTAGCCTGCGGTACCAAAAACCTTGGCCTGGCCATAATAAAGACTGCCACTGGCGGCCACAGCCCGCAGGATGGAGGGATAGACCACCGACAGGTCGGTCTCGATTTCTGACACCAGGGGCGTCATATTGCCCCCCGACGACCAAAGGTCCACTGCCGTATTGGCCGTCCACAGCGTAAACCAGCTCACACCCGCCCCATTGATCTCGCCATTCTTGAAGGGCGAAACGCTCATTATCGGCGCTCTCCCCGGGTCTACGACCTCCTGCACCACCAGGTCGCCCAGGGTCGAAAGATTGAACGTGGCGTCGCCTGGCATCAGGGTCAAGCCACCGGTTGCCTGGCCGCGTGTGGAGCGGAAGGAATCGTAAGCCCGCGTTTCCCCCGGGGACTGGTCCGTGCCCTGATTACCGTAGCGCAGGTCGATTCGCCCGATCACGCTGCTGTCGAGCTGCGCATGCCCACGCAGATTGATCACTGCGCCACTGAGACGCCCGTCCGTGAGCCGGCTATCGGAATTCAGAACGCCCCCCACCCGCAGCCTCAGGTCACCACCGCCGGTCAATTGCAGGCTGCCATCAGCGCCCACACGTCCGGTGCTGCCCACCGCCAACAGCAGCCCCTGGCTACGAGGGCTGATGTTTGAGTTGAAGTCGCCACCGGCGAGCCGGTTCAACACGCCCGCGTCACCCTTCACCTGTACATCCAGATCACCGCCACCCAAAGTTCCGAACCCGGTGAAGGCGGCCATTTGATCAGCGCCACCCGATACCGTCGACGCGGTATAACTACCGAAGTTGATCCACCAGGCGGTCGGCTGGCTGCTCACTGAATCACCATTGCCCTGGCGCCAGAGCCAATTGCCCACATTGGCCGAGTCCTGGCCAATGTCGGCGGGATTCGGTCGTCCGTTCGGGGTTGCTGCAGGCGCGGTCAGGTTACCGCTGAGGTCGCCGCCGACCTTGAGCAACAGATTGCCGCCCGCGTCCGGATACCAGGCGCGATAGAGACTTTCAGTGCCGCCATCGACCAGCTTTTCGTTGCTGCCATCCTCGTCGTTGAGCACCTTGCCGTTGGCGCCCAGGGCCTTGGGCTGGTTGTAGGGATCGCCCGGGAACGTTGGTGCTGACGAGGTGCCGGCGGTGTAGATGCCGAACAACGAATCCATGCGCAGGTTGCCACCGCTGAGCAGTTCCAGGTCCCCGGTACCGGTGCGGATGACGCTCGGACGGACACTGCCGGCAACCGCTTGATACTCCACGTCTGCGGGGGCACAGACACTCGGCGCCGCGTCGCAGAGTGACTGAACCGAATCAAACTGGAAAAACTGCGCAGCGGCCTGGCTGATCAGCTCGCCGGCCTTGACCTCAAAGCCGGAACCGGCCAACTCCTCCTCCGCGGCCTTGGTCCATCTGTAAGAAGCTTGAAGCGCGCAAATGCCGGCGAAATCCGCACAGAAGGCGTCAACCGAGTCGTAGCCAAAATTGCTCACGATGTCCAGGTCAACGGTTTGGCCAAGCTCTACCGTGAATCCCGCGCCCGCCAGCTCATCGACCCCTTGTTGAGTCCACCGATAGGTGCCCTTGGCCGGCACGGATTTGCCAAACATGCCGTAGTGACTATCGGCAAGGCGCAAGTCGCCTTGTACCGGATCGGGCTGGACGATCCGGCTGTCCGCCGCCGTCGTATCCGCCCCGGCCACCAGCCGCAGCGACCAGGATTGCGAACCCTCGGCGAGCATCGGGGCGATAGCCCACATGCGGCCATCGCTGCCGGCGATTTCCGGACGTAGCTGGATCGACTCGACGCCATCCGGCAACTTCACATCGGTCCCGGACGGGATCAGCGAACCACGGTTCAGCGCCAGGCTGCCGTCCAGCCTGAGGATATTGCTCTGCACATTGCCCGCGTTGGCTACATTGGGCAGCGCCACGCCCTTGGGCCAGGTGAAACCGAGCAATGCGGCGGCGCCGCTCAACACGCTGCCGGCGCCCAACTGCGAACCGGCTTCGAGGGTCTGGGTCCGGCTCAGCAAAGTGCCCGCGGCAAACAGCAGGTTGCCGGAGGCGTCGTGCACCGCCGCCGCCAATACCGTGCCGGCCGGCAGTTCCAAGGGTTGCTCCAGGATCGCCGCCACTGGCAACCGGGTGCCGGCCGCCAGGGTCACGTTTTTGATGGGTAAGTCGTAGTTGAGCGTGGTTCCCGCCGGGAACGCCGTACCGTCGGCCAGGGTCACGCCGGCACCGGGGACGACGATGTCGCCACCGGTGAAATCGATGCCGGGCAGCAACACCCAGCCTTTGTCATCCTGAGTGGCGGGCGGCGGAGCGAATCCGTCGTTGATGCTGCCGTAGATGCTCAGGTCGCCCCCGGCGCGCAGGGTCAACGCGCCGGCCTCGCCGGAGCCGTACACGGCGGTTTGCCGGGTGTGCGGGTTGACACTGGCGTAGCGATAACCGGACAGGTCCAGGTCGCCCTGCACCACCAGATCACCGTCGGCCGTCGCACTGACGATCTCGACGCCGGGCCGTAGGTGGAACGCATCGGCATAACGGGCGTTGCTCAGCCCAGCGAGTTTGCGTTGCATCAAATCGCTGTTGGCCAGCGCCGCGTTGATGAAGGCGAGGCTGTCCTGATGCTTGCCATCCAGGTAGGCCTGGTCGATGACCTGATAAGGACGGCCACTGGCCGCCGGATCGCTGCCAAAGGCTGCGTCGTTGTATTGCCACATACCATTGACGGCGATGGACCGTGCGCCCTGGATATCCAGGTTGCCGCTGGCGTCGATGGCAATGTCACCGTAGGTGGCATCCGGGCCGGCGCGCCGGGCATTGAGCTCCAGGGTGCCGCGAGCGCGACCATCATGCTGCCCCTCAGCCGCCGCGGTGCCATGGCGCAGATCGATGCGCGCACCATCGGCCAATGTCAGCACGCCGCCCCGGGAGGTCAGGTCGACCATGGCGCGGTTCGGCGAGTCGATGATCTTGCCGTAGCTGTCTACACGCAGGCGATTGCCGTGGGCATCGAGCACCGCGTTGCTGCCCAGGGTCAGAGAACGCCCGGCGGCGAGCCGGATGCTGCCGACCCGTTCGCCGCTGGCGTCTACCTTGCCATTGACCAACAGGTTTCCGTTGTCGACCGACACACTGATGGTCGAGGCCTTGAGTTCGTTGCCGATCACCAGGTCGCCCTGTTTGAGCTGGAAGCCACGGGAGCCGTAGACCTGTCCATCGTTCAAACGTTGGTTCAGGGCCGCGAACTGCTCGCTGAGATCGCCGCTGTCGCCCAGGCGCTGGGCCTGGATTTCCACGTCGCCGGCCAAGTACGGCGTGGCGGTGCCGCCGGCGTCATACTCGCCACTGCTGCTGCCGAGGATTCGTCCTTGCAGGTCGACCAGCCCGGCCGCCTCGTCCAACGCCACCGCACTGAGCCGGCCAGCCTGATTATTGCGAGCCGAGAGGTCGATGCTCGACCCACCGGCCTGGCGGATGTTGCCGTTGCGGCTTTGCAGGATCACCTCGCCACCGGCGCTGTAGCGCGTGACATCGTTGAAGGTGATCGCGCGACCGGCTACATCGATCAACGCTTCGTCGGCGAGGGTCAGGTCATCCGTTGCGCTGAGGGTGAGCTTGCCGCTGGGCAGCACCACGGCACTGGCCAGGTTGAGGCTCTGCCCCTTGAGGGATAACTCACCCCCAAGCCCGGAGACAGCGCCCGGCTTAGCGGTCGTGCCTGCCACATTGACCGCCCCACCTACGGTGATGCGGTTGACCGAACCGGCCTCACCGGTGAGCAACGGGGTAAGGATATTCAGGTTGCCGCCACTGTAGGCGTAGCCCGTTTTCGCGTCATAGGCCCCCTGGCTCTGATACACCGCCAGGCTGCCCTTGTGGTTGGCGGTCAATCGCTCGCTGGCGCTGAGGTTGACGTTGGCGAATCCCAGCGCCAGGCGATCCAGGGTGGTGATCGAGCTGGGCTGGGCGAAGTCACTGTAACCGAACTCGATCCGTTGGGCCTGGATGTCCAGGCGACCGGCACCGGTGCCCGCCCCACCGGCAATCACCGAACCCGGCGCGCCAACAGCGCCGTTCCAGATCAGGTTGGCGGTGCGGATGGTCGCCACGTCATTGGCGTTGCCGGCGCCATAGATGGCCGGGGTGCTGAGCATCAGGTTGCTCAGGCGCGATTTGCCGGTGACCGGGTCATACGTGTCGAGGCTGACGGTTGCGTAGAAATTCAACGCCTCGCGGGCCGACAGCTCTAGGGTTTCCAGGGCCGGTGCGCCATATTCGGTGTCGCCACGCAACAGGCGATCAAGCACGGTCTGGCTCAGGGTCAGCCCCCCTGGCAAGACCTGGCGCATCGCCGCATCGCTGAGTGCCTGGGCGGTGCCGACGTTGATATTACTCAGGGCCAGGGTCAGGTGACGGGTGCCGTAGCGCACTTGGTCACTCAGGGCCACGCTGCCGCCCGAAGCGGCGACGATACTGCCCTCGGAATGAATCCGTGTGACGCCACTGCACGCTATCAGGCTGCAACCGCCGATGTTGATGGAGCCGTTGGAACCCGACTCGGGCGCAAGCACATTGAGCAAACCGTTGGAGGCAGCCAGCATGCTGTAGTTGAGCGATTTCCCGCTCAGGTTATAGATAAAACCATCACGGGCGTCATAGGCGGCCTTGCCCCGGCCGATGGTATTGATGGCGGCGCCTTGCTCCACCAGCACTTCCCCGCCACTGGACAGAAGGAATACTTCGGGAGCTGCCAAGGTCGCGCCTTCGCGCAAGATCACGCTGCTCGACACCTTCTGCGGGCTGATGTAATTGCCGCCTTGTCCATAGATCACTGAAAACTGGCCACCGATCACTTGGCGCGAGGCATTCAACGCATTCAGGCTCTCGGCATTGAGGGTCACGCCTTCGAAGCCGGCCGTCGCCCCACTTCCCTCGGCTACCACCTCCAACGCCTTATTCGCGATAGCAGTCACAGCGACAGTACCACCATACCCCCCCGTTTGAGGCGCGAACTTGCCGATGCCCTTGAAGGAAAACGCCTGATCTCCCGCGCCAGGCGACAGGCTCAACTTCAAGGTCTTGGCATCGACCGGCAAGACGGCCCGAGGCACGCCCAGGCGAGCGGCATCGGCCACGGCAAACTGGGCGTAGCTGGTTTCGTTATATTGCGAGTAGCGACGCAGCACATCCCCCGACGTCAGGATGACCTGGCTGGACAAACTGTCGCGCTGTCCGGTATTGGCGACCGAGAGCACGCCAGCGGTGGTCCAGGAGCCGTTGCGCATCTGTTGCGCGCCCGTTGTGAGGCCTTGTCCCGCCAGGCCGTTGACCTCGACTCGGAACGCTCCTGGCATCAACGCATACGTGGACGGCATCAGGGTATAGGTACCGGCGGCGAGCCCTGGCACACCGGCGCCAATGGTAATTTGCTGGCCTACTCGCGGATCCACCGCGCCGCCTTCGGGGGCGACCGGCGCATACTGGCTCTGATTGCCCGGCACGATAGCGTAGACCGGATTGCTGGACAGCCCCGGCAGGGTGAAGCCGCCGTTCGCGCCAATTTGTACCAACGGGTTGAAGCGTGCGTCGGTGGAACCGCCACGGCCGGAGATGAAACCAGCACCGAGCAAGTCACCGCCACCCGAAAGGTCGAGTACCGAGCCTTCCTGGCCCTCCACCGACTTGCCGCCCAGAATCACGCCGATATTAATGTCGCCGTTTTCGGAAGGAACCGCGCCTTGCCCCAGCAGCACAACCTTCTTGCCGGCATACTGGTAACTCTGACCATCGACAGTGCCGCCATACGGCATGACCAGACCCAGGCCACTGACCGAGGTCAAGCTGCCCGGCAACAGGTTGATCCGATCGGTGATGGCTTCCCCGGGACCACCATTGGTGCCGATTTCAATCAAACCCAGCGGTGCCCGTACCACCCCGCCCTGTTCAATCCTTGCGCTACCCAATTGCAAGCGCCCGAATGCCGAGTAAGGCACCTGGGACGTGGTTTGGGTCGTTCGCCCGATGACCAGGCTGCGCAAAGGATCATATTGCGGCGTTCCCTCCGCGGTCATGCTCCAACCCGCCAAAACCCGGGCGCCAACGCCCGTCGCTGGATACAGCTGAGCGGCTTGCAACATCATGTCCGAAGGCGTCAGGAGTTGGGTGGTAAAGCCTGTAGGCAATCCATCGTTCGAGAACCCGGCCAGGAATCGCACATCCCCCCGACTGCTTAACTGAACCCGGTCAAAACCGGCGCGCTCCAACTCGACGGTGCTGCCGTCGGCCTGTCGCACGGTACCCTTGCTACTGAAGGTCACGTTACCCTGCACATCCAGCAGGTCTGCGTTGACAGAAAACACGGCCTTGTTCGTCTGCAACGATACGCCGCCATCGACCACCGGTCGGACGTAGCTATCCCTGTTTGGAAGGTTGGCCGCGGGGCCCGACAGCAGTACATGGGAAGCATTGAGTTGAGCCCGGGTATTTGGCGCGGCTGCACGGGTTACAAAACTGCGGGCATACAGGCTCAGGTTTTGGCCAAGGGACAGCGACACGTCGCCATCGATGCTCAACAGCCCGTTGCTCAACAGCGCCAGGCTGTCGAAGCCACCCGACTGGACCTGATCCACACCCAATCGGCCGTGACCGTAGGCCAGTGAATCCGCCGAGGTTTCGGCCGTGTCGCCCGGCAGGGTCGCTTGGGCGTTTTGCCCGAGCACCAGCTCACGCACTTGCAACACCCTGTCACTGACCGCATCGTTGCGGTAATACGGCGTTTCCAGGGCCACCGACAAACTGCCCCCTGCCGCCCCCGTGCCCCCCGAACGAGCGCTGAAATCGCCATCCAGGTACAAACCATTGGCCGACGCCACGGAAATACTGCCGCCATCGCTCGCCACCGACGTGCGTCCCTGTCCGGGAACATCCAGCACGGCCTGGCTGCCATCCGCTTGCAGACGCGCGCCGTCGCGCACCACGACAAACAGTTCGGATGCGGAAGCCGAACCCTTTGTGGCATCGATCTGGCCGCCGATGACAATCTGCCCGCCATCACGTACCAAGCCATAGGTCTGACCGCGCATATCCTGGGCGGTCACGGCCCGACTGGAGACGTCGATCAGCGCTTGCTCGCCCAGCCAGATGGAACGACCGTGGCCCTGGGCGTTGACGGCTTCACCCTGCGCACCGATGACGCTCAACCCGGTGAGGCTGACCCGCCCACCCCACGCATTAAGGGTGCCGTTGGCGGTCAGTTGACCGATGCTGCGCACATCGATGCCCTGCCCCGGATCGACGCTGATCACGCTGCCCTTGCCCAGGTTCAACACCGTGCTGGCCATGTCGGCTGCGCTGGAGTTCGCGGTACCGGCAGTGAGGCTCAGGCTTGCGCCGCGACGCTGGGTCAGGACGCCTTTGATCGCATCTTCCTGGTACAGCTGCGGCGTCCAGCGCTGCAATACATCGGCCGGTTCTGCGCCGCTGCCGGTGCTCAACGCCTGCTCGCCGAAACGGTACACCGGCATCGTCACATCGACGCGGGTGCCGTCGGCCACGGTCAGGCCCTGGTTACCGGTGATGTCATAGGCCGAGAAGCCTTTGTCGAAGAAGTCAGCGCCCAGTTGCAAGGTGCCGGGTTCGAGGGGCGAACCGCTGTCGCCGATCAGCACTTTGTTGGCCGACAGTTTCAAGGTCCCGCCGCCATTCACGCCGGTGCCGCGCAATTCGCCGCCCAGGTTCAAGGCACCGTTACTGGACGACGTGCCGGTACTGGCGGTCAGGGTCAGGTCACCGCCCTTGCCGCCACGGGTCTTGCCATAGGCCATGACCGCAGCACCGGAGCTGACGTCGATCAGGCTGCCCTGGCGCACATCGATGTCGCCGCTGCTGCGTACAGACACAGCGCCGCCATTGAGGAACGGCAGGCCCTGGTGATCGTTGCCGTCGAGTAGCAGGTTGCTCCACCGACCAGCGGTGTTCAATGTCACGCCCTCGCCCAGCGTGACCGCGGCACGCTGACCGGTGGCGGGCGAAAGCACAACGTCTTCCATCTGGAAATTATCGGTTCGGACCTGTTTAAGCACGTTACCCAAGGCAATGCGCCCACTACGGGCGGTCAGGTCGGCGTTCACCTCCACCTGCGGCGCATAAAGCGTGATATCCCCGCCATCGGCCACCTTGAGCGTGCCATCGACGTTGATGCCTTGCGCCGCTGCCACCTTGACCGCGCCGAGCTGGAAGCCATTGAGCAGCGCGTTATCCAGCACCAACTTGCCTTGCCGGTCGCTGCCGACCATCGAGGTCAGGTCCAGGCCTGCGGCAATCTTGTCGGTCACCTTGCCGACGGTGACCTGATCGAAGGTGGGGTTCAGGCCGCTATTGATCACGCCACTGGTCTTGTCATAGATCGGCGTGTAGCTGCCCACCCACAACTGGGCCCGACGGGCCACGGCGTTTTGCGATTGCTGGTAACCATCGAGGTTGAGGTTCGGCGCCTGGGTCTGGCGTTCACCCCGGTAGACCTCGCCAACGATCTGGCCTTCCAGCACCGCGTTGCGGGTCGATACCACCAGTTTGCCGGCATCGCGGCCAACGGTGTAGCCGGCCTCAAAACGCTCGCGCGGGGCGATCAGCGGGTTGTAGTAGTAATCGGTCTGGCCCCAGCGCTGGCTGTGGTCTTCGTAGCCTTTGTAGATGCCGGTATAGAGAATGTCCCCCGGTGCCTTGGACAATTCATACAAGCGCCCATCGGCGCCCTTGAGCCAGGACTGGCGCAGGTAGCCGCTCTGCACATCCAAGGTGCCGCCAGACAGGTTCAACTGCGCCGCCTGCTGGGTCACCACATCGTTGCCGGTGAACGTCAGGGTACCGCCTTGTGCGGCCCATTCGCCGACACTGTGGCCGCGAGTGCCCAGGTAACCGCCGACCTCCAACAATCCACCCGCCGTGTACCAACGATCGGTGGCGTAACCGTTAGTGCCCGCCGGCACGTAGATCAAGTCACGCACGTCCACCCACACATCGTTGTTGGTCAGTTTGCCGCCGTCGCGGTTGACCGGGGCGTCGCGCTGTTCATTGCCCTGCACGTTGACCTTGATGGAATTGGATTCCATCGCCACCTTGACGCCGATGGCGCCGGACACATCGATCACCGCGCCATCGCGCACCAGGCTGCGCCCGGCAGCGCTCACCGCGACCTGGCCGCCGGTGGCGAGGGTGATGGAGCCGTTCTGGAAGTCGACACTGCCGCCGCTGACGATCTCGACCCGGGACTGGTCGCTGCGGTCGACCACGCTGCTGAGGTTGTTGAACTGGCCAGTGATCAGGTTGTTCGGCGTGCCATCCAGGCCGGCCGGTCCGGCGTTGCGCTGGCTGTCCAGGGCACTGCCGCCGGCAGCATCGAGCAACACCGCCGTGGCGCTGCCCTGCCCCAGGGTCACGCTGCCGCTGCTGTCGCTGAAGGCGTTGAGCAGGTGCACGGTGCCGCGAGTGTCCACCGAACTGCTGGCCACGGCCACGCCGTTCTGCTGCACGTTGTGCCCGGTGAGGGTGATGTCACCGGTGCTGGCCTGGATCAGGCCGCTGTTGATCACCGTGCCGGCACTGCTGCCGGGCTTGAGGGACGTCGCGACCTCGTTGCCACGGGTGGTGGAACGCAGGTTGCCGCTGGTGCCCTGGCCGCGCCGGATGTAGAAACTGTCGCCCGCCGCCAGGGTGGTCTGGCCCTTGGCAGTGATGATGGAGCCGGCGTTCTCCACTTCAGAACCCAGCAGCAAGGCATAACCACCACCGGCCGTGGAGGTGGCAGCGCGATGGGTTTCGATCAGCGCGCCCTGTTGCACTTCGACCTTGCCCGCCGCGTCAGTGAAGGTCGGCTGGCTGCCGGTGGCATCGACGTACAAGCCGCGCTGGCTGAACTGCTCGTCAGTGATGTTAGCCGCCACCGCCGCCAGGTTGCGCACATTGACCTGGCTGCTGCCGCTGAAAATGATGCCGTTGCGGTTGACCAGCATCACCGTCCCGTTGCCCTTGATCTGGCCCTGGATCTGGCTGGGTCGGGCTTGAGGATCGTTGACCCGGTTGAGTACGGCCCAGTCCGACTGCTGCTGGAAATCCACCGTGGTGTTGCGCCCGACGTTGAAGGTTTCCCAGTTGAGAATCGCCTTGTCGGCGGTCTGCTCGATCTTCACCGTGGTCTTGCCGCCGCTCTGGGTCTGCTGCGGTCCCTTGGCGTTGAGCCAGCCCTGGGTCAGGCTGTTATCGACCTTGAGCCCACCCTCGCCCAAGCCGTCGGGCACGGTCTGCACCTGCCCGAACGCCGCTTGCCGCCCGGCGGCCTGGGCCGCCTGCTGGGCCGCGATGGCGGCCACGGTGTTGTTGAGGTTGGTCAGCGAACGCTGCAACTGCGCATTGGCCCGTTGCTGTTGGGCCAAGGGTGGTGGCATGCCTGGCTGCGCGGTCGTGGGCCGCCCCGTACCACCGGCCTGGGACGCGCCCTTGGCGGCAAACCAGGCCGAACTGAACGCCGTCGCCGCCTGGGCATTGCCGGCTACCATCAGCAGGGCAATGGCCTGGGCCAGCGGCTTGAGCCGCAACATCGACAACTCGCCATCGCGACGTGGGGCGTTCGGGTTCGTCTGGGGTTTGCAGCGCAGCATCCTACTCATCCTTTCGGGTTCGCTCTAAGGGGGCGCAACGCAGTGCTATCAAGCTGCCAGCGTTGGTTATAGGGGTTAGGCGGTTACAGCCGCTCGCGACCGAACGGATGTCATGAAAATTTCATGTGGCTGTGTTGGTACGGCTATGACGCAAAAAGTCAGCAACGGCTTTCACCGTTGCTGACCGGATGTTGCGAGTCGTTCAAGCCTGGGCTTACAACGGACGACCGATGGCGTTGCAGACGCTGGTGTTGCCGATGCTCAGACCGCTGGAAGCCGTGACGAAGGAATCACGAATGGCGGTTTTCCAAGCCGAAGGCAGCGGCACGAAACGGTTGGCGGTGATGGCCGAGTCGTTGTTGGTCAACGAACCGTAGTGGCGGCTGAAGAAGTTGCGAACCTGAGTGGTCTGGGTCGCATCGGCGTAGCACTGGCTGAAGATCACGTTGGTGAAGCCCAGGATCGGGTAGCCGGTGGTTGGGTAGGCTACGACGCTAGGGTCGCTTGGGTTGGTGGTAGCGGCGAACACCGGTACCCAGGCGTTCGGGTTGGAGCGGTTGGCGACGGCAGGTACCGCAACAGCGGCGATGGCGGCCGATACGTTGGCCGGGGCTGGGGAAACACCGGCAACGCGGGCGACCTTGGTGGCGTCGTCCAGACCGGCCAGGGTGGTAGCCGCGTAGTCCGGGCTCATGTAGCTGATACGGCCTTGGGCGGCGTTCACTGCAGTCATCACAGCCTGGCTGCCAGTGGCAGAAACGGCGCCGGCTGGCAGGCCGCCGCTGTAGCTGGAGGCGAAGTTGGTGGTGATGGCGAAGGTGCCGGTTTCAGCGCACTTGGCATTCAGGAAGCGGGTGAACAGCTCGGTGGTGCCACTGCTTTCTGCACGGTAGACCACGGTGATCGCGCCGGTACGGCCCGAACCGGTGATCTGGCTCCAGTCGGTCAGACGGCCGGAGAACACGCCGCACAATTGGTTGACGCTCAGGTCAACGTTGGCGGTGCCGGTCTTGTTGAACGGAATGGCAACCGAGGTGGCGACCGATGGCACCTGGATCAATGGACCCCAGGCAGCACCGTGGGCGCTGACGTAAGTGCTCAGTTCGGTGGCGCTCAGCTTGGAGTCACTACCAGCCCAGTGCACTTTCTTGCCGCTGGTGTCGCCTGGCACGAACTTGGTGTAGTCGTTGGTCAGGAAAGCCGACTTGCCGGCACCACTGCCCACGCCGATGTAAGGGGCGAAACCGGCAGTCAGGACGCCGGAAGTCTGGTACAGCGGCTGAGGCAAGGTAGCACCACCGCCATTGACATCAGCCATGGCGGCCTGAGCGGCGCAGAGGCCGGCGAGGGTCAGGGATACCGCGAGAACGTTGCGCTTAAACATGAAGAATCTCCTTTCATCGTGTTCGTACGTAGGTTGGGGTGACGCGTGCTTGCCGTCATGGCGCTCGGTCCTGTGCCGATGGCGATGGGGTGAGGCCATGGGTTAGAAATTCGCAGTTTCCGGTGACAGATAAAGGAAAAAACCTCGGGAGCTGAGGGCTGTTTTTCGAGTTTTTTCCTCGGGTGTTCGAGGGCTCTGCGCCGTGGGTTCAGGCGGTTTTTCCAGGGGGACGGCAAGGGCTGCCCGTGGAGGTGGCGGCGGATGGTTGCCGGGCGACGGAAGATGACAGAACAAGGAACCCGAGTTTGGCGATGGTGAGGCTCGGGAGGTGTTGACGGCGTCAACATCTATTTTGCTCGGTGTGCTTTTGTGGCGAGGGGATTTATCCCCGCTGGGGTGCGAAGCGCCCTTCACAACTGCCGCCTCGGTGTATCAGACGAATTGACTGGGCTGGCATGGGGCTGCTGCGCAGCCCAGCGGGGATAAATCCCCTCGCCACAGGACCTGTGTCTGCCACAAGATCTGTGTCAACCAGTAGAGGGCGGTTTATTGCACCAACTGATTGATCTCGATGATCGGCAACAGCACCGCCATGACAATCACCAGCACCACACCGCCCATGACCACGATCATCAGCGGCTCCAGCAACGCAGTCATGCCCATGGCGCGGCGTTCGATATCGCGGGACAGGGTTTGCGCGGCGCGTTCGAGCATCGGTGGCAGGCAGCCGGTTTTCTCGCCGCTGGCGATCAGGTGGATCAGCACTGGCGGGAAGACTTTTTCCACCCGCAGCGCCGCCGCCAGGTTAACCCCTTCGCGGACCTTGGCCGTGGCTTCGCTGACGCTCTGGCTCAGGCGGTCGTTGGACAGCGTCTGGCGTGCGGCCTCGAGCGCTCGCAGCAACGGCACCCCGGCTCCGCCGAGAATCGCCAGGGTGGAGGCAAAGCGCGCGGTGTTGAGGCCCAGTACGAAACGCCCGATCAGCGGCAGGCGCAACACCCGCGCGTGCCAGTTCAGCCGCGCCGCCGGTTTGCGCAAGTACATGCGCCAACTCCAGAACCCACCGGCCAGCACGCCAAAACACAACCAGCCCCAGGCCCGAATGAAATCACTGGCGGTGAGCATCGCCACGGTCAGCGCGGGCAGGTCCTGGCGGGCCTGGGAAAACGCGCTGACCACCTGGGGCACCACGTAGCTGAGCAGGAAAATCACGATGGCGACCGACACCAGCCCCACCACCCCAGGGTAGATGAACGCCGTGAGGATCTTGCCCCGCAAGTTGTTGCGCTCTTCGATGTAGTCCGCCAATCGCTCCATCACCTGGGCCAGGTCGCCGGACTCTTCACCGGCGGCAATCAACGCCCGATAGATTTCCGGAAAATCCCGGGGGCGTGCCGCCAGGGCTTCGGCCAGGCGCATGCCGCTGCGCACATCGGCGCGCACCGCGCTCAAGGTCTGGGCGATGTGCTTGCGCTCGGCCTGTTCCACCGTGGCACTCAACGCGGCTTCCAACGGCAGGCTCGCGCCCAGCAGGCTCGCCAGTTGCCGGGTGGCCCAGGCCAGGTCGTTGTCCGAGAGTTTGGCGCTGAACAAGCCACCGCCGTTCGCCGGTGTTGTGTTGCGCTCGACCTGCACCTGCAATGCCGTCAGCCCGCGACTGCGCAACAGGTTGAAGGCCGCCCCCTGGCTGTCGGCTTCCAAGTGTCCGGACTCAATCTTGCCTTGGGCGTCGGCGGCCTCGAAACGGTAGCGATTCATCAGGCGTCCCGTGTCACGCGCAGGATTTCTTCAGGGGCCGTGGTGCCACTGCGCACCCAGCGCTCGCCATCCTCGCGCATGCTGAACATGCCGGCCTGGCGAGCGGCGGCGCGCAGTGCCTGCTCCCCTGCCCCCTGGTGAATCAGCGTGCGGATGTCATCGTCGATGCAGAACAGTTCATGGATCCCGGTACGCCCGCTGTAGCCGGTCTGGTTGCAGCTCGGGCACCCCACCGGGCGCCAGGTGCCGGGCGTGGCCGGATCCGGCTGCTTGCACTGCGGGCAGAGCCTGCGCACCAGTCGTTGGGCGAGCACGCCGAGCATCGACGAGGCCAGCAGGAACGGCTCGACCCCCATGTCGATCAGGCGGTTGATGGCCGACACCGCGTCGTTGGTGTGCAGCGTCGCCAGCACCAGGTGACCGGTGAGGGACGCCTGCACGGCGATTTGTGCGGTTTCCAGGTCGCGGATTTCGCCGATCATGATGATGTCCGGGTCCTGGCGCAGGATCGCCCGCAACGCCAGGGCGAAGGTCATGTCGATCTTGGCGTTGACCTGGATCTGGCTGATGCCCGGCAGGTCGTATTCCACCGGGTCCTCCACCGTAAGGATGTTGTGGACGCTGGCGTCCAGCCGGGCCAGGGCGGCGTAGAGGCTGGTGGTCTTGCCGCTGCCCGTGGGGCCGGTGACCAGGACGATGCCGTGGGGCTGGCGGATCAGGTGATCGAGTTTGCCCAGTACGTCCGGATCCATGCCCAGGGTTTCCAGCTGCAGGCGCCCGGCCTGCTTGTCCAGCAACCGCATCACCACCCGTTCGCCGTGGCCGGTGGGCACCGTCGAGACGCGGATATCAATCGGTCGACCGGCGACGCGCAAGGCGATGCGGCCGTCCTGAGGCAGGCGTTTTTCGGCGATGTCGAGCTGGGCCATGATCTTGATCCGCGACACCAGCGCACCGTGCAGGGCCTTGCGTGGCGAAACCACATCGCGCAGGGTGCCGTCGACGCGATAGCGCACCACGGAATGGCTCTCGTAGGGTTCGATGTGGATGTCGCTGGCCTCATCCCGTGCGGCCTGGGTCAGCAAGGCATTGATCATGCGAATCACCGGCGCGCCGTCCTGGGTGTCCAGCAGGTCGGTGATCTCGGGGATGTCCTGCATCAGCCGGTCGAGGTCGACTTCGTTTTCCGCCGCGCCCACCACCGCGGCAGCACTGCCGGTGTCGGCATAGGCACTGTTGAGCAGCCCATCGAGTTCCTCGTCGCGCACCCGCTCCAGCCGCACTTCGCCGAACTGACGGCGCACTTCACTGATGGACCAGCCCGGCGTGGACGGGCACACCATCAGCACCGCCCCTCCTTCGGACTGGCGCAACACCAGGCGCTGGGCCTTGGCCCAGGCGTATGGGAGGGTGTTCATGGCAACAACCCCCGACCACTTGGCCATGCACAAAACCTGTGGCGAGGGGATTTAGCGAAACGTCGCACCGCCCCGTTGGGCTGCGCAGCGGCCCCAAAAAATCTTACAACATCCACCCGACATACCTTGGTGTCAGGCTGGGGGCTGCTGCGCAGCCCAACGGGGATAAATCCCCTCGCCACAAATGCAGTGTTTCCAGGGTTGTTGTTCATTAGCGAGTGCCTCCTTCGACCGGCACCGCCTTGATCACCGCCCTGGGCATCTGCGGCCCGGCGGGCGGCGTCCCCGGGATCGCCCTCGCCGAGGCCGGCAGTTGCGGGGCCTGCATGTCCGGCATTGCCCAGCTGCGATCCGGTTGCAGCAGGCCCTGGGCGCGGCGCATGAAGTCGTAGCGATTGAGGGTAATGCCGCGTCCCGCCGCCGTGTCGCGGATGATGTAGGGCCGCAGGAACACCATCAGGTTGGTCTTGGTGATCTGCCGCCGTTCGTTACGAAACAGCGCGCCGATCCCGGGAATCGTCGACAGCCACGGTACCGCGTCGTTGCTCTGGCTGTAGCCATCCTGCAGCAGCCCGCCAAGGACCATGATCTGCCCGTCGTCGAGCAGGATGCTGGTGTCGATGGCGCGCTTGTTGGTGACGATACCCGTGGTGCTCGAGGCGCGATTATCGACGCTGCTGACCTCCTGATAGATGTCGAGCTTGACCGTCCCGCCTTCGGAAATCTGCGGCCGGACATTGAGCTTCAAACCCACCTCCTCGCGGGTCACGGTCTGGAACGGGTTGTTGCTGGTGCCGCCCCCGCCCGTGACGTAGCTGCCGCTGACGAAGGGAATGGTCTGGCCGACAAAAATGCTCGCCGCTTCGTTGTCCAGGGTCAGCAGGTTCGGCGTCGACAGTACGTTGGTGCCGCCCTTGCTCTTCAAGGCCCGGGCCAGGACCTTGAGGTCGAGGATCTTGCCAATACCGGGAATGTCCACGGTGCCATTGACCAAACCCAGGTTCAGGCCCTGGGGCAAGACATCGATGCTGGTCTTGCCGTTGAGGTTGAGCCCGGTGCCGCCGAGGTTGACCCCGCCGATCACGCCGCTGCCACCGAGGTTGCCGGTCTGCCATTGCACGCCGAATTCGCTGGCGTCGTCCTCGCCGACCTCGACGATCAGGCTCTCGATCACCACTTGGGCCCGGCGCTGGTCCAGCAGGTCGATGACTTCCCGCAGGTTGCGGTACAGCGGGTCCGGCGCGGAGATCAGCAAGGTGTTGGTGGTGGCGTCGGCCTGGATGGTGACACCGCCGGCGCTGAAAGCGGTGCTCTGTTCGTTTTTCGTTGAAGCGGAGGTTGTCCCGTTGCTGCCCTGGGCGTAGCCGTTGGCGCTGGTCGACGCACTGCCGCTGGTGGTGGTGCTGCCGGTACCATCGCCACTGCTGCCCTGCCCATTCTGACCATTGGTACTGGCGCCCATGCCACTGAGCACCGAGCGCGAGTTGTCGTTGCCCTCGCCTTCGCTTTCCCCGGTGAGCAAGCCGCGCAGGGCCTGGGCCAGTTTGCCGGCCTGGGCGTTGCGCAGGTACACCACGTGCAGGTTGCTCGGGTTGTTCTGAGCGTTGTCGAGCTTGTAGATCAGGTTGCGCGCCAGCTCCGTGCGCTCGGGGCTGCCGGCGCGGATGATGATGGAATTGGAACGCGGATCGCCGATCACGTTGATCTTCTGGGTCTGGTCGCCGCCCTGGGTTTCCAGCAGGTCAGAGACCATTTGCGCGATGTCGACGGCGATGCCGTTGTGGATCGGCACCACATCGGTGTCAATGGCACTCGGGGTGTCGATGCCTTCGATGAGCTGCGCCACCCGCGACAGGTTTTCGGCGTAATCGGTGACGACAATGGTGTTGTTGCCCGGGTAGGCATTGATCGGGTTATTCGGCGACACGATCGGGCGCAGCACCGGGATCAGGTTCACCGCGTTTTCGTATTGCAGGCGGAAGGTGCGCGTCAGCATGCCGTTGCCGGCCGGTTTGTCGGCGCTGTAGATCGGCCCACCCAACAGCTTGGCATCGGCCTCCGGCACCACCTGGGCCACGCCGCCCACGTCTACCACGCTGAAACCTTGCATGCGCAGCGCAGCCAGCAGCATGTCGTAGGCCTGATGGGCCGGGACCTGGCCTTCGGAAACCAGCGTCAGGTTGCCCTTGACCCGCGGGTCCACCAGGAACTGTTGGCCGGTGGAACGGGACAAGGCCCGCACCACCGCCTGGATATCCGCCTCGACGAAATTCAGCGTCACCGGTTGATCCCCCAGGGGCGTGCGCGCCGGCACATTGCTGCGGGGCTCTCGGGCACGGGCGGTGAGATCGACCTGATGCCGCACCGCGGGCTTGCGTTCACGCAGGTCCTGGGCCCGCTGGCGATCGAGCAATGCATCGCCGCTGCGCTGGGTACTCCCCAATGGAATACCCAGCTCGCTGTCCACCAGCAACGGTGGCTGCGACGCGGGCGGCGTGCTGTTGCACGCACTCAACGCCAGCAGCAACAGCGGCGCGGCCTTGCGCCAATGACGTGGGTATCGGGCCCCTTTCATGAAGCTTCCTTAGCGCTTTGCGCCTGATCCATGCGAACGGTTCCGGACAGTGTGCCGGCGCTGTTGTCGAGGTTGTCGTGGTTATCGGGATTGGCAAGGGCGGTGCGCTGCAAACGGGCCTCGATCACCTCCAGGGAGAATTGCCGTGGATTGCCCAGCAGCCAGCTGATGACCGCCTCCGCCGGGGCCTGCTCGAACGTGAGCTGCCAGGCGCCGGGGCGCTCGGTCCCGGGCGCTTGCAATTGGTAGTGCTGGCTCAAGCCGCTGGCGTCCAGGCTCTGGCGCAAGGCGGCTTCAAGGGACAGACCTTGCGCGGGCCCGGCGACGCCACGCAACAGCACTTCGAGGGCCTCGGTCTGGGATCGCAGCTTCGGGGTTTCGGCTTGCCAGTAGGCGATGGTCTTGAGCGGTGGCTGGATCAGCGCGAGCCAGACCAGACAGCCGCCCAACACCAGCACGGCCAGGGCCACGGCGGCTTGTTCGCGCACGGCAAGCCCCTGCCAGAACGTGCGCAAACGCGTGCGAAAGATTTGCCAACGGACCCGCGCCAGTGACAGGGAGAGCTTATTCATCGTCGGCGTCCGGGGTTTCGTCGGAGGCGTCCTGCGTACCCTGGCCGGCCGGGGCCACCCGCAGGCGCCAGCCCTGGTCGACGGCGGCGACGTCGATGCCGGCCTGGGCCAGGGGGATTTTCCAATCCTCTTCGGCGGCGGTTTTCTGCGCCTCGGCCACGACAGTCAGGCGCAACTCACCGTTCTCGAACACCAACGCCTGGACATTGCCGCTCATGAACGGCATGGCGCTGCCCGCCTGTTGCACCAGGCTGGCAAAACGTTGGGCCGGGTCGGTCGCCGCACCGCTCTGGCGCGCAGCGATTTGCTGGCGTGCCTGTTGCAACGGGTTGAGGATCACCGGCAACTCGGGAAACGCCTGTTTCACCCGTTGGCTCATCTGCGCCTTTAGCCGTTGGCCCTGGGCCGCTTCGCGGGCGGCATAGAGGTTCAACCCGGCCACCCACACCGCCAGCGCTGTCGCGCAGATCGCTACCGCCCGGCCCCAGCCACCGCGCTCGACGGCGTTGCGTGCAAGACCGGCATGCAAGCCCCAGCCCGGAGCGGGGCCAGTCCAGCGTTGGCCTTCCGCCAAGGTGTCGAGGGAAGATTGTGGCGGCGCGGCGCCGATCCAGTGCAGCCCACCCCCCGTTTCCAGTAGCCACTCGTCCAGCGCCTCCTCCTGCAACGGTTGCACCACGGCGTGCTGCAGGCCATGGCGCACCAGCAGATGGTCGTCCTCGATGCAAGCCACCGGCCCCGACAGCACCGGCAAGGCGTAGGCCGCCGGGTAGAGGCCGCGCAGTTTCATGCCGGCCTGGTGCACTAGCCGCCCGAGATTGGCGAGGGATTCACGGTCCAGCCAGGCGATCTGCACCTGCCCGTCAATGTCACGCGGGCCATGGGCCACCTGCATGTGTTCGCTGGCGCCGAGCATCAGGGCTTGGGCCGCGCACGTCACCGCTGCGGTGATCTTGGCCGCCGGCAACAGTGGCAACTCCAGGCGGGTCAACACGCTGTCGCGGGGATGAAGGAAACACTCCACCGAAAGGTTTTTACCACGCTGGCCCAACGCCCGAAGGCTGCTGCGGCCTTGCTCGCGGACCTGGCCCTGGCGATCCAGCCAGGCAAACGCCAGCGGGCTGTCGAGGTCCAGGCTGCCCAGCGGCGCCAGGGCGATACGCAAGCGCGTCATACCCCCACCCTTGACCAGATCACCTGGGGCAAGCGGTCCTCGGTGCGTTGCAGCAAAGCTTCCAGTTCGACCCGCCGCTGACCACTGCGCGCCTGGCCCCGCAGGCGGAACCAGTCGCTGGTGATGCCAACCTTGACGCTGGCGGTCTCCAACTCCGGCATGCGCAGGCGATTGACGAAATCCCCGCGGTTGATAAACCAGTGGCCGCCGTCGCGCTCCCTGACCAGTGCCTCGGCCCGTTGCAGCGACAGCCCAGGCACGTAGGCGGCCAGCACCGGGGCACTGGCGGTGTTGCCATTGAGCCAGGTGTTGGCGGGCAGGATCGTCACGTAAGGCGCCAGTGTGTCCAGTAACCGCGTGGTGACGCCTTTGACGCTGCGCAAGTCTTGCAAGGTGCGCAGCATCGGCCGCGTCGGGGCCAGCGGCGTGTTGTCGGCCTGGGGCGACGTTTCGCGCCCGCTGTTGAAGGTATTGGCCTTTGGCGCCTGGTCCACCCGCTGCGGATTCAACAGGCGCGGATAGGCCTCGACCACCCTGTCGACGATACGCGTGCGGACCGTCGCGGCCACGCCCAACTGCAGGCACAGGCGTTCGAAGGCGCGCACTTGTTCCTCGTCCACCCGCTCATTGGCGACGAGGTTGCGCAGGTTGAACTTGCCTTGCTCATCTTCCAACTGGCCTTCGAAGGGTGTGTCGATCTGGCCTGAACCCGGTATCACGATGGGTTTGGCCCAGGGTTGGCCGAAGCGCGTCAGTGGATCGCGCTGCCGGGCATCCCGGAGCAACTGGCGACTCAGTTGCAGACCGCCCTGCAATCGCGCCGTGCCCTGGACGCGCAACTGCTCGGCCTCCAGGCTGCGAGTGAACAAGGTCTGGCGGGTCAGCATGCCGCCGGCGATGACCGCCACCACGGCGGCGATCAGCAAGGCACTGATCACCGCCATGCCGCGCTGCTTCGCCGCGAGGGGCGAATCCGTTCGCATCACGGCCCTTACAGCTGCCAGGAGCCAATGTCGGCATTCACGCCGTCGCCATCAGGCTGGCCGTCGGCCCCCAGGGAAAAGATATCGACTTCGCCGTTGGCACCGGGGTTGAGGTAGTTGTAGGGGCGGCCCCAGGGGTCGTTGGGCAGGCGCTCGAGGTAGGAGCGCCAGGTGCCGTTCTTCGCATCGGCCGGTTTCTCCACCAGCACCTTGAGACCCTGGTTCATGCTCGGGTAACTGCCGTGATCCAGACGATACAGCTTCAAGGCTTGCATCAGGCCACCAATGTCCTGTTTCGCCGCCGTTGCCCGCGCCTGGTCGGGACGGTCGAGGACCTTGGGCACCACCATCGCCGCCAGGATGCCGAGGATCACCACCACGACCATGATTTCGATCAGAGTGAAACCCCGCTGCCCGCGAGGGCCTTGGGAACGGGCGTTGTAACGGGCGATCTGCATCTCGACGGTCCTTCGCTGGATTCGATTCGAGGCGCAGTGTTGCAAGAAAATATGTCAGTGATATTGAAATTGCTCAGGAGCTTGCGTCGTCAATCGGTCACGAACGCCGGCTACCCTTGAGGCTGCCCTCGCACCCGAGCCCGCTCCATGCCACGCCCTGCTCCGCAAGCCGGCTTCACCCTGATCGAAGTGCTGGTGGCCCTGGCGATCATCGCCGTGGCCATGTCGGCCGCCGTGCGCGTGGCGGCGGTGATGACCCAGAGCAACGGCCTGCTGCGGGACAAATCCATCGCCCTGCTGGCCGCTCGCAGCCAACTGGCGCAGTTGCGCCTGGAAGGCCGTTTTGCCCAGGGTTCCAAAGTGTTCGAGTGCGACCAGGGGCGCTTGCTGCTGCGCTGCGAACAGACCCTGCGCCCGGCGGAAAACGGCCGGTTGCTGCAGGTTCAACTGAGCGTGTCGGACCGCAGTCGCGAAGCACCGCCGTTGGCTCGGCTGGAGACGTTGGTCAGCCGGGACAAACCTTGAATGGTATGGATTAACACATCCTCTGTGGCGAGGGGATTTATCCCCGCTGGGCTGCGAAGCAGCCCTAATAATCATCCTCATCAAATGCCAGGCCTAATGCATTCTGCCATTTGGGGCTGCTGCGCAGCCCAGCGGGGATAAATCCCCTCGCCACAAGGGCTTCAGCGGGTTAGCGAGGGCAAAACCACCGAATCCGGCAACCGGGCCAGGGCCAGTCGGGTCTGTTCGTTGCCACGTTCGATGACCACCGCCTGCGCCTCGATCGCCACCAGCCGTACGCCCTGGGCCACGCGTTCACCCACCAGGAAACTGCGCGGCGGCCCGTCGTTGAGGCTGAGGATCGCCACGGCGGCGTGGGTACCTGCCAGCACGCCGCTGACCTTGATGTTCACCGGTGCCGGCTGGTTGGAGAACCATTGCAACGCCGGGTTATCGGAACGCTCGGCCATGCGCTGCGGAGCGACGTCCGGCGTGCGCGACTCGGCCGACGTGAGCAGCAGCGAAGACCAGGTCGCCACCCCGGCCAACGCCGCCAACAAGCCCACGACCTGGACGATTTGCGCCGGGGACACACGTTCGATGAACGCCATGGCCTGAATCTCCTTTTTTTGATTCCAACTTGCAGCGTACGCGTCAATTCTCTCCGTTTTATTTCACATCCCTATCATCTTCACCGTGCAGGATGACGCTCACGCAAAGGAGCGCACATGAACCTCGGCAAGCAACGCGGTTTTACCCTGATCGAATTGATGGTGGTGCTGGTGATCATCGGCATCGCCAGTGCCGCCGTGAGCTTGAGCATCAAGCCGGATCCGTTGAAGTTGCTGCGCCAGGATGGCGAACGGCTGGTGCAGCTGTTGCAACTGGCCCAGACCGAAGCACGCAGCGACGGGCGGCCGATTACCTGGCGCTGGGATGCCAAGGGCTTTGGCTTCAGTCGCCGCGCGGACCGAGGCACCGGGGTCGATCGCTTCGAGGACGACCCGCAACTGCGCCGACGTCGCTGGCAAAGTCCATCGATGGAAGTGCGCGTGGAACCCAGGCAGCGGGTCGTGTTGAATGCCGAATGGATCGGCGAACCCTTGCAGATCCGCTTGTCGGACGGCCAGAACAGTCTCACTGTGCAACGCAGTGCCGCCGGGCGGGTGCAACTCCAATGAGCGCCCGGGAGAAAGGCTTCACCTTGCTGGAAGTGATGGTGGCGATCCTGCTGATGGCGGTGGTCAGCCTGATCGCCTGGCGCGGGCTGGACAGCGTGACCCGTGCCGACAGCCATTTGCAGGCCAGTACCGAGCAGACCGAAGCGCTGCTGCGGGTGTTGAACCAACTGGAGCGCGACGTGACCCTGCGCGCCAGCATCGAGCTGAGTGAACCGGTCAAACCCGGCGTCGACGACCAGCCCTCGACCGCACCGCCCGCCCTTACCGTGCGCAGCACCGAAGGTCGGGGCTTTCGCCTGGATGTGATCCGCGTGGCGGCGGCCCAGGAAGGCGAGCTGCAACGGGTGCGCTGGTGGCTCAAGGGTGACACGCTTTACCGCGCCCAAGGCCAGGCCCGCAACCGCTACCCCCTGCCCGCACCCGGCCCGGGCGTGGCCGTGCTCAGTGACGTCAGCGACGCCGGCCTGCGGTACTGGGACACGGAAAAAGGCTGGCGCAAACTCAGCGGCAACCGCCAGGAAAACCCGACAGGCATCGAAGTCAGCCTGACTCGCCAGACGCCTCAGGGGGCCGAAAGCTATCGACAGGTGCTGGGGCCGCTGGATTAGCTCGCGATAGCGGTGGGTCTGTTAAGGATGATGTCGAATGTACCGGCCCCATCGCGAGCAAGCTCGCTCCCACAGGGTTAACGGGTGACCTCAAGTTTTGGGCACAACACAGGGCCCCTTGTGGGAGCGAGCTTGCTCGCAATGAGGCCCGCCAGGCATCGCCGGCCTCAGCTCAGCACCACCACTCCACCCGGCAATTCGGTACATTTGGCGCCGTAGGCATCGCGGATCAACAGCGCCACGCCCGCCAACTGGTCGAGGCGAAACCGTGCCTGGACCTTGCGCTGGCCCAGTTCGCGATTGAGCAGCAGCAACATGCCGGGACGGTAGCGGTTGATTTCATCGATGACGCTGGCCAGGGTCGCATCGTTGAACACCAGCACCTGCTCACGCCAGGCAATGGCGGCCGACACATCGGCACGCTTGGGCGCGCCCACCTGGTGAGGGTCGTAAGTCAGTTGCATGCCCGGTTCCAGGCGAAACCGCTGGCCTTGCACCTCGACCTGCACCACGCCCTCCAGACAGGTCGCGCAGACGCTCTGGCCGGTGTAGCGGATGTTGAAGCGTGCCCGGGCGGCGCTGATCCAACCGGTGCCGGCCTGGACGCTGACCAACTGGGCACTGCGCCCCTGCACTTCAATTTCGCCACTGAGCAATTCCAACCCCTGTCCGCCATCGGCCAGCGCGCGACGGCTGAGACGGGTCTGGGTGTTGAGCTCCAGGCTAACACCCTCGACCCATTCCACTCGGCGCTGTTCGCCAACCTCGGTGATGTAGTCGGCCCCCAGCCCGGAAACACCGCCGGGCACCGTGGCGCGGATCAACAGGAAGGCCGCCGATGCCGCGAGGGCGCCACCCAACAACGCCCGACGGCCGAAATGCCGAGGCGCCTGCAACGCTGCGGCGGCGGGTTGCAGCCCATGCCACAACGCCTTGGCCTGTTCAAAGGCCTGCGCATGTTCGGGACTTTGCCCGCACCACAGGCGCAAGGCCCGGGCATCGGCCACGGTGGCGCGTCCCGAGGTCAGCAGGATCAGCCAATCTCGGGCCTCGCTGGCCAATCGGGCCTGGGGCGTGGCATCAGGGGAAGCGATGCTGAAGATGTTCAAGCGCACACACACTCATGAAAGGGTCGGGTCTCTACTCTCAAGACGGTTTTCCCGCGCCGGGACCGAACCGCTGAATGACTTTTCTTTCCAGGCGCAGGGCGCAATGCCCCAGCGCCGCCTTGATTTCCTTCTCCACCATGCGCGTGGAAATACCGAAGCGCTGGGAGATTTCCAGGTGCGGCGCTTCTTCCAGGCGGGCGGCGATGAAAATCCTGCGACGGCGCGCCGGCAGTTCGTACAAGGCCTTGAGCAAGGTCTGCAACTCCTTCTGCCCACCGACCACCCGCGCCGGGTCCTGCGCCTCATCCGAGACCTGCAGCAGTTCCTCGATTTCATCCCCCGTGAGCAAGCGCGCATCGGCCTGCCGACGGTCGGCGGCGATGTTCAGGGCCATGCGGTACAGATAGGCATTGGGCTGGGCGATGTCCGGCGTGTCGACCATGCGATCGACACGCAAGTAGGTTTCATGCAGCACGTCGTTGGCCAGCTCCTCGGAGCCCAGGCGCCTGCGCAGGCGCACCCTGAAATCCTCATAGGAGGTGAGGAACAACTTCACCAACGGGCTGCGACCGACGTCTTTCATCGCCCGGACACCCCTTCCCCTGTCATGCATTCCATGCTTTTTCCTGATGAGTCGGGTAACAAAAGCAGGGTCACCGGCTGGCGCAACGAACTGGGCGCCGGACGGTCGATCCTGAGGTTCTGCAAACTGTTGACCAGGGCCTTGTCCCGCATCAGGTCGCCCGTGGAACTGACCAGGCGGCTGTGCTGGACCACGCCGTCCCGGCCGATCCAGACTTGCAGCACCGCCCGAAAACTGCCCGGACGGGTCAACGGTGAACGACATAAATTGCGCTGGATGACCGTCTGGATGGCTGCCGCATAGTTGCTGTCACTCAAGCCCGGGGTGACACCGGCAGGCAGCGGCACCTCGCGGACCCGCACCGGCTGCAACGTGAACGCATCCGCCCGGGCATAATGCGCCGCCAGCCCGGTGCCGCCGAGCAACACCCGCAACCCTTCGGAGGGGGTGAACCGCCCCTGCACGCCCAGCGTCTGGCGTCGGCTCGATAGCTGGTGGTCCACCAGCACCGCCATGCCCGTCGCGCGACTGAACTGCTCCAGCGCCGTGGTCAGTTCCTGGGGCGCGATGTCCAGGTCCACCAAGCCCACCGCCTGGATCGGCCCGGCCAGCAGACACAGCAACACCATCAGCCACCCCAAGGGCGCCCTGGCCAATCCACGTCCGCGTCCGCCCCTGGCTCTGCCCTGCTGCACGACTGACGTATCCGTTGAAAATCGTCATCCTGAGGGGTGTTTATGAATGTCGTATGACAACTGATACAAATCCTCCAGGCCGCACTAGACTGATGCTCTGACAACGCACCGTCCGTAGCGGCGGGCCAGGAGGTCGGAGATGAAACAGTGGATGAACATGATGGCTGGCCTCGGGCTGTTCATGGCCCTGCCCTGGGCCCAGGGTGAAGAAGCCCCGGCCTGTATCGAGGTGACCGTGGGGGGTTACAAGACCCCCGACTACAACTGCCTGAGTCGGCAGATGGGCAACGACCCCCAGGCCGCGAAAACGGCGCAACAGGCCCAGGATGCCATGAACGTGCCGGTCAACGAACGCGCACCGAACAGCATCGGCCTGGCCACCCCGGCCGCCACGGGGGTGCGCATGGGCAATACATTCGGCACTTCGGTCAAGCCCCAACGGCCGCCGGCTACCTCGGGGACCTCGCCGCTGCTCAAGTAACGACGCCGCTTTTGTGGCGAGGGGATTTATCCCCGTTGGGGCGCGAGCGGCCCTAAAGCCTGACAGCTCGGGATGTCAGATAGATTGAGTCTTTGTTTTTGGGGCTGCTACGCAGCCCAACGGGGATAAATCCCCTCGCCACAAAAGCAGCTCGCCACAGTCTCCTTCAGGATTGGCAATCAAGCGCTGGGACTCTGGCGAAAACTCACCGCCAGCCGATTCCAGCTATTGATGGTACTGATCGCCAGGGTCAGGTCCACCAGTTCCTCCTCGCTGAAGCTGGCCCGGGCCTGGGCATAGACGTCATCGGGCACCAGGCTTTCAGCCAACAGCGTCACCGCCTCGGTCCAAGCCAGGGCGGCGCGTTCGCGAGTCGTGAAGAAACCGCTGTCGCGCCATACCGCCACCGCGTAGAGCCGCCGCTCGGTCTCGCCCTGGCGTCGCGCCTCCACCGAATGCATGTCGGTGCAGAAGGCACAGCCATTGAGTTGCGAGGCGCGGATCTTGATCAGGTGCAGCAGCGCCGGTTCGATACTCAGGCGACTGGTCAGGGCTTCCAGGCCGATCATGGCTCGCATCGCCCCGGGGGATGCGGTGTAGTAATCCAGACGCGGGCTCATGGCGGGCTCCGTGGTGTTCGAGACCTTCACGGTAGGCCCTGGTGCCGGGTAATCACAGGTCCAATTCGGCGAAAAAACCGGGGACAAGTCCAATGGACGGGATTTTCCCCACGCAACTTCTATGCAGTCGCACAATGCGGGTAATCTTGCGCCTTTGACGCTGGCCACCGAACAATCGCCCAGGAGCTTGCGGGTATGGAACTTCATGTTGTCATCAACGGCCGCAAGGACCTGTCGGGCCAGTTGTATCAACAATTGCGCAGCGCCATCGAGAGTGGCCGCCTGGCCGCCGGCACCCAACTGCCGCCCAGTCGCCTGCTGGCCGAGCAACTGGGTGTCTCGCGCAAGACCGTCTCCGACACCTACGCCCAACTGACCTACGAGAACTTCCTCACTGGCATCATCGGCAAAGGCACCTACGTCAATGCGCGGCCGGCCAAAGTCGTGCGCAAGCAAAGCCACCGCGAGCTGGCCGGCGCCGACGTCGTCGAGGCCTGGCGCACCATGCCGGACCTGATGCGCCACCCCACCCTCGAAGGTGCGTTGCGCTATGACTTCATCGGCGGCGCCACCGGCAAGGGACAGTTTCCGCTGGACGACTGGCGGCGCTGCACCGCCCACGCGCTGCGCCAGATCGCCAGCGCCAAGGGTTTCTACAGCCAGCCCGAAGGCCTGCCGTCGCTGCGTAATGCCATTGCCCGGCACATCGCGTTTTCCCGCGGGGTCAACTGCCAGGACGAAGACGTCGTGGTGTGCAACGGCGCGCAACAGGCCCTGGACCTGATCTCGCGGGTGTTGACCCGTCCCGGCAGCCTGGTGGCCATGGAAGATCCGGGTTATCCGCCGGCACGCTTGCTGTTCGGCTCCCAGGGCGCCACGGTGGCCGGGGTGCCGGTGGACGAGCAAGGCATGCGGGTAGACCTGATCCCCGACGGCACGCGGCTGATTTATGTGACGCCCTCCCACCAGTTTCCCCTGGGCATGCCCATGAGCCAGGCCCGCCGCGAGGCCTTGCTGGCGCGGGCCTATGAGTTGGGGGCGATCATCATCGAAGACGACTACGACAGCGAATTCCGCTACGAAGGCCGGCCCGCCGATTCGTTGCAGAGCCTGGACGAGCGTGGGATCGTCGCGTACGTCGGCACCTTCTCCAAGACCCTGCTGCCGGAGCTGCGGCTCGGCTACGCGATCCTGCCGCCGGCGATCCTCGAAGCGGTGATCCTGGCCAAGCGTCTCACCGACCAACACACCTCCACCCTGCCCCAGTGGGCCCTGGCAAAGTTCATCGCCGAGGGTTGCCTGCTCAAGCACATCCGCCGCTGCCACACCCTGTACGCCGGGCGCCGCGAGCGGATCCTGGCGCGCATGGCCGGGGACCTGTCGCCCTGGTTCGAGGCCGTACCCACCACCGCCGGCTTTCATATGGCCGTGCTGTGCAAGGTCCCGGTGGACCTGGCGCTGGTGATCGAGCTGGCGAAAAAAGCTGAGGTCGGGCTCTACAGCCTCGACGGTTTTTTCAATGATGTGCCCGTACGGCCGGGCCTGTTTTTCGGTTTCGGTGCTATCGAAACCCTGGACATCGACATCGCCCTCGACCGTTTGCGCGACATTTTGCAGCAGGTGGCCTGAGGATTGGACTGGGCATTTATCCGCCCATTGGCTGTTTGAGCCTCGCGCCGCCAGGCCTATCCTGCACGGGTGTCATTACGAATGAACACCCCCGTCCGACTTGATTCAGGAGCCTGAAACAATGTCTCGCCAAGTGATCAATACCGTACAGGTGCAAGCCGCCGCCGGTCGCTCGGAAGAACTGGGCCGGCAATTGCAGCAAATCGTCGAGACCCTGCGCGCCCTGCCAGGCTGCGACGCCTACATGGTCGACCGTTGCCCGGACGATGGCGACCGCTGGAATGTCAGCGCCCGCTGGCACTCGGAAGCGGCCATGCAAGCCCACTTCAACTGCCCGGAAGTGCAAGGATTCATCAGCCTGATCGACAACCGCCTGGCTCGAAGCGTGGATTTCAATAGCTTTCCGGTTGTCTGAAAGGCGCCGCTTTATTCCCGCTGGGCTGCGAAGCAGACCCAAAAAGCTGGATGCAGTTTGCCTGACACACCTGTGTGGCAAATTTTAGGGCTGCTTCGCAGCCCAACGGGGCGGTGCGACGTTTCGCTAAATCCCCTCGCCACAACGGTGCACGCCAGCTAATTGCACTGGCCAGCCCGCTGTAAATTCGTACTCACCCATTGGTCTACCCACCTTCCGAAAGATTGGACGTTTGCTTGCCCCACCCTGGGGCTTAGGGTGAACCCATCGCCGCTCCAGCGCGAAATCACTCGGAAAAAGGTCCATGCCCCATGAAAACGCTCTATCTGATCGCCGCCCTCAGCCTGCTGCCCATTACCCATACCTACGCCCACGAAGCCACACCTTCGGAAAAAGTCACGGTATTGCAGGAACAACTGCTGAAAAACGTTCCAGGCAAAAAAGCCATGATGCTGACCGTCAACTATGCCCCCGGCCAAGCGTCCATTGCCCACAAACACGAAGGCACGGCCATGGCCTATGTGCTGGAAGGCGCCATCACCTCCCAGGTCAAGGGCGAGCCGGCGAAGACCTACAAGGCCGGGGAATTCTGGTATGAAGCGGCGGGTTCCGAGCACCTGGTGTCGAAAAACGCCAGCACGAGCCAACCGGCGAAATTGCTGGTGTTCATGGTGATGGGAGAGGATGAAGCGGTATTGATACCGCTGAGAAACTAACGGATCAACGCAATCCCCTGTGGGAGCGGGCTTGCTCGCGAAGACGGCGGCACATCCAACACTTGTGCAAGCTGACCCGACGCATTCGCGAGCAAGCCCGCTCCCACAGGGTCCACAGTGAATCTTGAAAGCAAAAAAAGCCCCGCATCTCTTAATGCGGGGCTTTTTCATTCAACGCCGGATCAGTTGGCCGTCACGACCGCCTGACCACTCAACGCCAGGTCCAGCAGTTCGCGGTTGGCCACCGCGTACATGGCGTAGTCGGTACCGCTGGCGGCACGGATTTCCACCAGCATCGCACGCCAGCGCTCGACCATGCTGTGATGCTGCTCCAGCCACAGCGCCAGGCGGGTTTCCACATCCTGGGTACCGTCACCCTGCTGCAGGACCGAGATGGTGATCGCCCGTTGCTGCCAGTCGATGTCGTCGCGGAACGCTTCACGGGCCAGTGCCTGCCAGTTGTTTTCCACCGGCAGTGCGCTGATCTGTTGCAGGTACCAGGTGATGTCCAGGGCACTGCCCACGGCGAAGTAAGCCTTGGCCACATCGGCGGCGTTCTGGCCGGTGACGTCGGACGCCTCGATGATCGGCAGCAAGGTGTACAGGTGCGTGGTGCCGGCAACCATGCGCGCCAGCAGCTCCGGCACGCCAGCGGCCACATAGGCCTGGTAACGGGTCTGCCAGCCTTCACGGGTCGGGCCTTCCAGCAGTTCGTCGAGCTTGAGGCCCAACGCCGCCAGGTGCGGACCGAAGTGCGCCACGTCACGAGCCGCGTTCTGCTCGTTGCGGCGGCTGCGCAGGAACCAGCGCGTGGCGCGACGGCCCAGGCGCATCAGCTCGTCCATCAGCTCCAGTTGCACGTCGGCCGAGACCTGGTGATCCAGGGCTTCGATCTGCCGGAACCAGTGCGGGAGGTGGAAGATATCGCGCACGATCACATAGGCACCGGCCACGTTCGCCGGGCTCATGCCCGTCGACTCCTTGAGCCGTTGAACGAAGGTGATACCCATGTGGTTGACCAGGTCGTTGGCGATCTGGGTGCTGACGATCTCGCGCTTCAGGCGATGGCGACGCATGGCCTCGGAGAACTTGCTCACCAGCGTCGGCGGGAACGCGGTTTCCATGTCACGGGTCAGGTAATCGTCGTCCGGTACCAGGGAGTTGAGCAGCGCTTCCTTGAGGTCGATCTTGCTGTAGGAGATCAGTACCGACAGTTCGGCACGGGTCAGGCCATGGCCCGCCGCGACACGTTCGGCCAGTTGCTCTTCAGTCGGCAGGAACTCGATGGCGCGGTCAAGCTTGCCCCGGGCTTCCAGATCGTTCATCAGGCGCTTGTATTCGGCGATCCGCACGAAGGCGCGGCGTGCCGCCAGGGACAGGGCCTGGGTCTGCTTGTAGTTGTTGCCCAACACCAGGCCACCGACTTCGTCGGTCATGCTCGCCAGCAACTGGTTGCGCTGCTTGTCGGTCATGTCGCCGGCCTGCACCACTTCGTTGAGCAGGATCTTGATGTTCACTTCATGGTCGGAGCAGTCCACGCCGCCCGCGTTGTCGATGAAGTCGGTGTTGGAACCGCCACCATTGAGACCGAACTCGACGCGACCCAATTGGGTCATGCCCAGGTTACCGCCCTCGCCCACGACCTTGCAGCGCAGTTCGTTTCCGTTCACGCGCAGCGCATCGTTGGCCTTGTCGCCGACATCGGCGTGGCTTTCGGTGCTGGCCTTGACGTAGGTACCGATACCGCCGTTCCACAACAGGTCCACCGGCGCCTTGAGCAAGGCGTTGAGCAACTCGGTCGGGGTCAGCTTGTCGGCCGTGATGTCGAAGCGTTCTTTCATCTGCGGCGAGATGGCGATGCTCTTCGCGCTGCGCGAGAAGATACCGCCGCCTTCGGACATGATGCTGGTGTCGTAGTCGGTCCAGGCCGAACGCGGCAGATCGAACAGGCGCTGGCGCTCGGCGAAGCTGCTGGCAGGCTCAGGGTTCGGATCAATGAAAATGTGCAGGTGGTTGAAGGCCGCGACCAGCTGCAGCTTGTCGGACATCAACAAGCCGTTGCCGAACACGTCGCCGGCCATGTCGCCGACGCCCACCACGGTGATGCTGTCTTCCTGGACATTGATGCCGCGCTCGCGGAAGTGGCGCTGCACGCCGACCCACGCGCCCTTGGCGGTGATGCCCATTTTCTTGTGGTCGTAGCCGGCCGAACCGCCGGAGGCGAACGCATCGCCCAGCCAGAAGCCGTAGTCGATGGCGATGCCGTTGGCGATGTCGGAGAAGGTCGCCGTGCCCTTGTCCGCCGCGACCACCAGGTACGGGTCATCGTCGTCATGACGCACGACGTTGGCCGGCGGTACCAGCGCGCCGTCCTTCAGGTTGTCGGTGATGTCCAACAGGCCCGAGATGAAGATGCGGTAGCAGGCGATGCCTTCGGCCGCGATCTCGTCCCGGCTGCCGCCCAGCGGCAAGCGACGTGGCAGGAAACCGCCCTTGGCGCCCACGGGCACGATCACCGAGTTCTTCACTTGCTGGGCTTTTACCAGGCCCAGCACTTCGGTGCGGTAGTCTTCTTCACGGTCGGACCAGCGCAGGCCACCGCGGGCAACGTTGCCGAAGCGCAGGTGCACGCCTTCGACCCGTGGCGAGTAGACGAAGATCTCGAACTTCGGTACGGGCTTGGGCAGTTCCGGGATCAGGTGCGGGTTGAACTTGAAGCTGAAGTAGGACTTGTTCTGGCCGTTGGCGTCGGTCTGGTAGAAGTTGGTCCGCAGGGTGGCCTTGATCAGGTCCAGGTAGCGACGCAGGATGCGGTCTTCGTTGAGCACCTGGACGTCGTCCAGGGCCGAGAGGATCGCCTGCTCCAGGCGCAGTTGCTTGTCTTCCAGGTCGTCGCCGCTGAGCTTGCGCGCCAGGTAGAAGCGGGTCTTGAACAACCGGGTCAGTTCGCGAGCGATGTCGGTGTGGTTGTTCAGGGTGCTGGCGATGTAACCCAGGTCGAAGCCCAGGCGGATCTGCTTCAGGTAACGGGCGTAGGCACGCAGCAGCGCCACGTCGCGCCATGGCAGGCCGGCGGTCAGCACCAGGCGGTTGAACGCATCGTTCTCGGCATCGCCACGCACGATGTGGACGAAGGCATCCTGCAAGGTGTCGTTGAGTTGCTGGATGTCCAGGTCCAGGCCTTCGGCGGCGGTGAACGCGAAATCATGAATCCAGAACTCGCGGCCGTTGGTGTGGCGCAGGCGGTACGGGAATTCCCCCAGCACGCGCAGGCCAAGGTTTTCCAGGATCGGCAGCACGTCGGACAGCGCCAGCGGCGTGTCGGCGTGATACAGCTTGCAGTGCAGCTCGCGCTGGCCGGAGACCTGGCCCAGCGGCTGGTAGAAGCTCATGACCAGCGGGTTCTTTTCGTTCAGGTTCAGCAGGTGCTGCATGTCGACCACGGCCGAGTGCGCGGCAAAGCGCTCGCGATAGCCGGCCGGGAAACCTTTCGGGAAATCCGACAGCACGTTGGTGCCCTGGGCTTCGCCGAAGCTTTCGATGACCAGGCTGGCGTAGTCGTCCTTCCAACTGCGGCAAGCCTGCACGACTTCTTTTTCCAGCAGCAGCGGGTCGATGTCCAGGCGATTCTTCGGATCCACCCGCAGGATCAACTGCACACGGGCCAGTACGGATTCGGAGAAGAAGGTCCAGAACTCGCAGTCCGAGGCCTTCAGGCGATCCATCAGCACTTGCTGGATCTTCTGGCGCACTTCGGTGGAATAGATGTCACGTGGCACGTAGGCCAGGCAATAGCAGAAACGACCATACGGGTCTTTGCGCAGGAACACGCGGATCTTGTTGCGTTCCTGGATCTGCACGATGGACATGACAGTGCTGAACAACTCGTCCACCGGGGTCTGGAACAGGTCGTCACGGGGCAGCACTTCGACCACCTGGGCCAGTTCCTTGCCCAGGTGCGCCTTGGCCTGGAAGCCCGAGCGACGCTCGATTTCCGCGACCTTGCGACGGATGTACGGAATAACCCGCACGCTCTCGCCATACACCGAAGAGGTGTACAGGCCCATGAAACGGCATTCCTTGATGACCTTGCCGCTGGCGTCGATTTCGCGGATCGACACATAGTCCGGGTAGGCCGGACGGTGTACGCGGCTCGGGTGCGCGGCCTTGGCGAACGACAACAGCGTCGGCTCGCGCAGGTAGGCGACGGCGTAGTCTTCGATGCGCAGGTCTTCGGCGGTCAGGCCGGCGCGCAGCAATTTGGTCAGGCCGAGGAACGAATCGGGGTCGTACTCGATGTGACCGCCGTCGGCCTCATCGCGCACCACGAACTCTTCGTAGCCCAGGAAGGTGAAGTGGTTACCCACCAGCCATTCCAGGAAGCTCTTGATCTCGCTCTTTTCATCAGCGTCGATGGCGTAGGCGCTGCTGTCCAGGCTGTCGAGGATTTCCTGGACCTTGGCTTTCATCGGTTCGAAATCGGCCACAGCCACGCGCACTTCGCCCAGCACTTGCTCAAGTTCCTTGCTCAGGACGTTGAGTTCGGCGGCGTTGGCGCAACGGTCGATTTCCAGGTACATCAACGACTCTTGCAGGATGTCGTCGCCCTGGGTGCCTTTTGGCAGGATTTCCAGCAACTCGCCCTTGCTGCCGCGACGCACGCTCAGCACAGTGGTTTGCAGGGTATGGATGCTGTAGCCGCGACGGTTCAGCTCGGTGCGGACCGAGTCCACCAGGAACGGCAGGTCGTGGTGCAACACTTCCACGGCCGTGTGGGTCGACTGCCAGCCGTGGCGTTCGTAATCGGGGTTGTACACGCGCACCTGCGGTTGCGTGTGATCGAAGCGCTCAAGCAGGCGCCAGGCAGACAGGGTGCAGCCGGCGAGGTCGGACAACCGGCGCTGGGTAAGTTCATCGAGGGAAATGATGCCGAAGAATTGTTCAGCGAACAGCGCCACTTGTGGCAGTGCCTGTTCACTGATGTGCTGCGCCAGTGCCGCTTGCAGTTGGTGCTGGAAGTCGGCTTTGCTGGCTGCGGTGAAGAACGCCATCTGTGGTACTCCGCTTGGGCTTGTTATTGATTGAAGCGTCGCGTGCAACCCCTGCGGGGCTGTCGGCCACCCCGTTCCTGATTCTCGGGCAGAGGAAACAGGATGACAGGTGGGTGAAGCTGGACAGGACCCGCAGGTCACATCCTTTTCCATGTAATTTCATGTCATGGACACCTGCAAAAACCACCCTGGGGTGGCCTTGGCAGGTGCACATCCGTTGCGCAGCTTAACGAGTGCGACAACCTGCCTGCTTGCAGCGCTGCGACATATTCGGTCATCGACTAGCTAAACAGCCGGTACGCACCGAACAACCCTAGCAGGCTGGGGGCCAAACGGCACCCCGAGGCGGTAAACCAGCAGAAAATCCTTCGGGCTGGCAGAATCCACTTTTTGCACCCCCGCAGGTGCACTCGATCCTGGAGCCATCACCATGCAAATGACCACCGCCCTTCTGATCGCCAACCCGTGTGATGAAGAAGAAGACAACATGGCCATGCTCTGCTGCCACAGCGCCCAGGGCGAAATGTTCCTGATGACGCGCTACCCCGACGAAGACGAACTGGAAATCGCCCTTGATGGAGAGCCTTCGACACTGGACGGCGTCAAGGTCACCCTCAGCCCGACCCGCTTGCTGATTGAAATTGCCCCGACGGATGCCGATGCGCTCAACGGCGACGATGTGCTGGAGATCACCCACGACACCGATACGGCGGACCTGGCGGAAGTGGAATTGACGCTGCAGAACATCCTCAAGGGGACGGGGACCTATATAAGCCAGCTCTGAGATCCGGACACGAACACGCTCCCGTGGCGAGGAATCAGTGCATCCGCCTTTATCCGTCTTTCTTCACGAGATTGCCATCGGCGTCATAAACCAGGTACTCGTCACTGTTATTCGGGTCCCTCACGTAATAACGAGCCTCATTGCCGTTATCCGGCACGTCCAGGCTGGTGTAGGACCCCAGTTCCTTGATCACCTTGTTGTCCCGACTGATCAAGACCAGGCCGGAACCACCATCGGCCCGGATGGCCGCGGCGTAGTGTGTCTGGAACACGCTGATCTGGTTGTAATCCAGCGGGACCTGCAACCTGCCCGCCAGGTCGATGGCACCGTAGCTGCCATCGCGTCCGACCACCGCCATGCCGTTGGAAAACGGCGTCACTTCGTCATACGGCAACTTGATGGGTAGCCGCGCGCCCTGGCGATCGATAAAAGCGAATTTCCGGCTTTTAGTGTCTTGCACCAATAGCGGTTGTTGCCCGACAAACCGACCTATCACGTTGTCCCCCTGAAGGTTGATCCGTTTACCTTGCAGGTCGAACACGTCTTGACGACTCCGATCAGCGGAGCTGGCGTAGAGCAACCCCTCGCGGTACTCGATGCCCGAGAACTGCGTCGGCAAGATCTCTTTGCCGTCCAGGGTATAGGCGCCGTACAGGCCTTCCATGACATCGGTTCGCTTGCCGAGACGGGCGATGAACACGTTGTCGGTCACGGTAGGGTTGACGAATTTCATCGGCAACACGAAACGATGACGCTTGGCATCATAGAGCCCGTAAGGGCCGTTGGTTTCGCGCTCGACCAACAGCAGGCCATTGCTCAACGCCTCGGTGATGTATTCGAACGGCAGGTCTACGAGTTTGTTGCTACCGGCGGGGAAGTAGGCGAGCTGGCTGCGCAACGCCTGCCACTCCGACTCCGGGTCGCTGGACTTCTCCGGGGAAAACAACGTGTAGGTATCGGCCATCTGGCTATCTTGCACCTGCACCCAACGGGGCTTGATCAACCACTGGCCAGCCTGATCGATGAAGCCGTAGCGCTCGGCGTTCCGGTCCAGGGCAATGTAACGCGCTTGTGCTGCAAGGACGTTGTCGACCTGGGCGAATTCAACGGTGTTGTCTTCCATCGGATCGAGCACATGGATGACGATACGTTGCGGGGTGGCCTCGAATCGATAGTCGACCTCGGTGTTTTTCAACGGACCCACCTGAGCGGCCAGCGCCTCGGTCAAGCGCTGCAATTGCTGTTGCACCGCCTGGCCGGTCTTGAGCTGCTTGAGATCGTCCTTGGTCTGCAACAGCGCGTTGTAATACTCATGCAACGCCGCGATATCGCCATCGGAGGGGAACGCCCGGGAGTTGTTACCGTTGCTGTAGAGCGCCCTGCCCGCGTCATCCAGCCCCTGCACCACGAAGGTCGACAATTTCGGTGTACTCAACCGCACGGACGCGCTGTCATCACCCAGGGCAGTGAGCTGGAAGGACTGACCGCCGTCCAGGGTCACTTTCGGGTGATCCTTGTCCAGTACCACTTTCTTGAACGCCGGGTAGCTGCGGTAAGCGACCGTCAGGCCGAGACTCGCCAGGGATTTGTTCACCGACAGGGCGAAGGCGTCATGGGACGAGATCGTGTCGTCGGACTCGACCTGGGGCGACACCTTGAGCTCGGCGAAGGTTGTTTCGCTGCCATCGCGAAAACGCAGGCGCTGCGGCAGGTACTGCTCGGCCGCCGGCTCCTCCGGCGTGGCGGCGCGCTTCCAGAGTGGATCGAGGCGGCTGGTATCGAGCCGCACCTCGGAACCCTCGGCAAACAGCCGCTGGGTAAAACGCAAGCCTTGAATCGACGCCAGCTCAGCTTTCAGTTGCGCGCTGGTGAACGGGACAAACAGCGGCTCGTATTGCAATGGCTGCTCGTCGTCGGGCTCGCTCGTCGAAAGGGTCAGGCTCAATTGCGCGTCGCTGATCAGCTCCAGGGACCTGAGGGTTTCACCGGTGTCCTGAATCAAGTAATTGAGGCGTTTTTCCACCTCGGGCGCTGCCAGCGTACCGGTGTCTTCCATGCCCCCTTCGTTCAGTTGCTCGGCGGCGAAACCTTCATCTACCGGCGCGCCGCTGTGGCGAAACAGGTAATAGGACGCACAGCCCACCACCAACAAGGTCACACTCAGTATCGACAGCAATCTCAAACGAGGCTGGGTAAAATTCATGGTGGTTTCGGCAGTCAAAGGGCTGGGGAGACAGGCAGCTAAGCACACGGCCTTGCGCGCTGCAAATCCCCTGGGTGGCCCGGCGCTGATGAAAACATGCCTGGATCGTCGCCACTGTCCGACGCAAGCGAAGCACCACCGGTCGTGCCTGCCACACGCAGCCCTTGACGACCGATTGGGTTCTGGTGTTTCCTGAAACCGGTTTCAGAGCCACCAATAAATCCAATAAGCAGGTTTCAATCCGTGACTTCTTTCTCCGCCGCCCAGCGCAACCGCGTGACCATGCTCGACGTCGCCGAACGCGCCGGGGTCTCCAAGGCCAGTGTCTCGCGTTTCATTGGCGAAGACCGGGCCCTGCTCTCCGAAGCCATCGCTCGGCGCATCGAGCAGGCCATCAGCGAGCTGGGCTACCGGCCGAACCAGATGGCCCGCGGCCTCAAGCGCGGGCGCACACGGCTGATCGGCATGCTGGTGGCCGATATCCGCAACCCATATTCGATTGCCGTGATGCATGGCGTGGAAACCGCCTGTCGTCGCCATGGCTATAGCCTGGTGGTGTGCAACACCGACCGCGACGACGAGCAGGAACGCCAGCACCTGGCGTTGCTGCGCGCCTACAACATCGAAGGGTTGATCGTGAACACCTTGGGTCACCACCGTGACGAACTGTTCGAACTGCGCAGCGAAATGCCCCTGGTGCTGGTGGATCGCAAGGTCGATCGCCTCGACAGCGACCTGGTCGGGCTGGACAACCCGGCGGCCATCGAAATGGCCCTCGATCACCTCGAACAACGGGGCTACCGCGATCTGTTGCTGGTGACCGAACCGTTCGACGGCACCAGTTCGCGAATCGAGCGGGTCGAGAGTTTCAAGGCTGGTATCCAACGGCGGCCTGCCCTGGCCGGCACCGTGGTGGAAACCTCTGATCAGTTGACCACGCGTATCAAGACTTTTCTTGCCCAGCCTGGCCATGGCCCCAAGGCGTTGTTCTGCGCCAATGGCATTGCCGCCCTGGCCGCCACGACGGTGTTGCGCGAGCTGGGTTGTCACTTGTTCGACGACGTGGGCCTGATCGCCCTCGATGACCTGGATTGGTACCCCTTGGTGGGCAGCGGCATCACGGCCCTGGCCCAACCGACAGCGCAGATCGGCGCCAGCGCGTTCGAATGCCTGCTCAAGCGCTTGCGCGGTGACAACGGGCCGGTGCGGACCCTGGATTTTGCGGCGCGGTTGATTGAGCGTGGGTCGACGCTTGGGAATGGTCGGTGATGGTGAGGGCCCTATCGCGAGCAAGCTCGCTCCCACACGGGATCTGTGGCGCACTGAAGATCCCTGTGGGAGCGAGCTTGCTCGCGATGAGGCCCTAAAGCCCCCCCTTTTTTTGAACGCTTTTTTTTGAACCCTTTTATTTGAACCCTTTTTTTGAACAAAACTGAAACCGGTTTCAGAGGTATAACAACAATGCACAACCCACCCGTCTCCATCAGTCTTTCCAGCTACGGCGCCGACCTGGTGCGGCAGCATGGCCAAGGCCGTTTCATCGATCTGTTGGCCGCCGCCGGTGCCTCGCGCATCGAATGGCGCGAAGAATTGCTCACCACCGAACAGCCCGCTGAACTGGCCGCCGCTGCCCGGGCCCAGGGGCTGCAGAGTATATTCTCGTCCCCCCTGGAACTGTGGCTCGCCGGCCAGTCCAGGCCCAACCCCGCCCTGGCGCTGGCCCTGCAACGCGGCGAGGCGTTCGGTTCGACCTGGCTGAAAGTCTCCCTCGGGCATTTCACCGACTCCAATGACCTGTCGGCACTGGCCCAGGTGCTCGCCGCCAGCCCGGTGCAGTTGCTGGTGGAAAACGACCAGACCTTGCAAGGCGGGCGAATCGAGCCGCTGCAACGATTCTTCACCGCAGTGGAGCACCAGGCGCTGCCCATCGCCATGACCTTCGACATTGGCAACTGGCAATGGCAGGACCAATCGGCCGCCGTGGCCGCCCGCCAGCTCGGACGCTATGTGGCGTATGTGCACTGCAAGGCCGTGGCCCGGCGCGCCGACGGCAAACTCGTCGCCGTGCCTCCGGCCGTGACCGACCTGCACATGTGGGAACAACTGCTCAAACACATGCCCGCCGGCGTGATGCGCGCCGCCGAATACCCACTGCAGGACGATGACCTGCTGCAATTGACCGCCCACCATGTCGCCACCTTGTCCCGCCTCGGGCAATCGCGCCAGGAGCCTGCCCATGTCTGAGTTCGATGTGTTGTCGTTCGGCGAAACCATGGCAATGCTGGTGGCGGATCAGCGCGGTGACCTGGCCTGCGTCGACCAGTTCCACAAGCGCATTGCGGGGGCCGACAGCAACGTGGCCATCGGTCTGTCGCGGCTGGGCTTCAAGGTGGCGTGGCTGAGTCGGGTCGGCGCCGATTCCCTGGGGCGGTTCGTGACGCAGACCTTGGAAAACGAGGGCCTGGATTGTCGCCACGTGGCGGTCGACCCGGAGCACCCCACCGGCTTCCAGTTCAAGTCCCTTACCGTCGATGGCAGCGACCCGCAAGTCGAGTATTTCCGGCGCAGCTCGGCGGCCAGTCATCTGTCGATCGGCTCCATCGCGCCAGCGCTGCTTGACGCCCGTCATGTGCACGCCACCGGCATCGTCCCGGCGCTGTCGGGCACGGCCCGCGAGATGTCCTTTGAATTGATGAGCCGTATGCGCGCGGCCGGCCGCAGCCTGTCGTTCGACCCCAACCTGAGGCCAAGCCTATGGAGCAGCGAGTCGACGATGATCACTGAAATCAATCGCCTCGCCGCCCTCGCCCACTGGGTCTTGCCGGGGCTCGGCGAAGGCCGGCTGCTGACCGGTTTCGACGACCCGGCCGACATCGCCGCGTTCTACCTGGACCAAGGTGCCGAAATCGTCGTGATCAAGCTCGGCGCGGAAGGCGCTTATTACCGCACGGCGTTGGACCAGGGCGTCATCCCTGGCGTGCCGGTGGGCCAAGTGGTGGACACCGTGGGCGCCGGTGATGGCTTCGCCGTGGGCCTGATCAGCGCATTGCTCGAAGGCCGGGCCATCACCGAGGCCGTGCAACGCGCCAACTGGATTGGCAGCCGCGCGGTGCAGAGCCGCGGAGACATGGAGGGATTGCCGACTCGCATTGAGTTATTGGCTGAATTTGAAACCGCCAATCGCGAGCAAGCTCGCTCCCACAGGGGTTAACTCGATCCCATGTGGGAGCGAGCTTGCTCGCGATAGAGCCACCACAAAACACACCTGCTGCAACAAAAACAACAAGCTCAGGAGTCAACGACATGCAAACGCTCAACCTCGCCACCCGCCGCTGGTGGTACATCATGCCCATCGTCTTCATCACCTACAGCCTGGCCTACCTCGACCGGGCCAACTATGGATTTGCCGCCGCCTCGGGCATGGCCGAGGACCTGATGATCACCCCGGGGCTCTCGTCGCTGCTGGGCGCCCTGTTTTTCCTCGGCTACTTTTTCTTCCAGGTCCCGGGGGCGATCTACGCGCAAAAGCACAGCGTGAAGAAGCTGATCTTCGTCAGCCTGATCCTCTGGGGTTCGCTGGCGACCCTGACGGGTGTGGTCGCCAACGCCTACTGGCTGATCGTGATCCGCTTCATGCTCGGAGTGGTCGAGGCCGCGGTGATGCCGGCGATGCTGGTGTACCTGTGCCACTGGTTCACCCGGGCCGAACGCTCGCGCGCCAATACCTTCCTGATCCTCGGCAACCCGGTGACCATGCTGTGGATGTCCGTGGTCTCGGGTTACCTGGTGCAGCAATTCGACTGGCGCTGGATGTTCATCATCGAGGGCCTGCCGGCGGTGCTCTGGGCCTTTGTCTGGTGGCGCCTGGCCGATGATCGCCCGGCCCAGGCCAAGTGGCTCAGCGACCAGGAAAAACATGATCTGGAAAGTGCCTTGGCGGCCGAACAGGTCGGCATCAAGGCGGTGAAAAACTACGCCGAAGCCTTCCGCTCTCCCAAGGTGATCATCCTGGCGTTGCAGTTTTTCTGCTGGAGCATCGGCGTCTACGGGTTTGTGCTGTGGTTGCCGTCGATCCTCAAGGCCGGCCTGCAGATGAACATGGTCGAGGCCGGTTGGCTGTCATCCTTGCCGTACCTGGCGGCGGTGATCGGCATGCTGGTGGTGTCCTGGGCGTCGGACAAGGTGCAGAAGCGCAAGCGTTTTGTCTGGCCGCCGCTGCTGATCGCCTCCATCGCGTTCTACGCCTCCTACCTGCTGGGGGCCGAGCACTTCTGGTGGTCCTATGGCTTGCTGGTGGTCGCCGGCGCTTGCATGTACGCGCCATACGGTCCGTTCTTCGCCATCGTTCCGGAAATCCTCCCGGCCAATGTCGCCGGCGGCGCCATGGCCTTGATCAACAGCATGGGCGCGCTGGGTTCGTTTGGCGGCTCGTACCTGGTGGGCTACCTCAACGGCACCACCGGCTCCCCTGGCATGTCCTTCCTGCTGATGAGCGGCGCCTTGCTGCTGTCGGTCGTGCTGACCCTCGCCCTCAAGCCCGGCGCCAGCGACCGGACCGTCTCCCACTCCGCGACGCCAAACCCGGCGCCCGCCCGCTCCTGAATCGAGACCCCTCCCATGAAAAAACACGTGGTGTTGTACAAAGCGCTGTCACCTCAATTGATGGCTCGCCTGCAAGCCCATGCCCAAGTCACACTCATCGAACGCCTCGATACCCAGGGCCTGGCACAACTGCGCGACGCCCTGCCCACGGCCCACGGCCTGCTGGGCGCCAGCCTCAAGCTGGATGCGGCGCTGCTGGACCTGGCGCCGAACCTGCAAGCCATCGCCAGTGTCTCGGTGGGCGTCGATAACTACGACATCGACTACCTGACCGAACGCCGGATCCTGCTGACCAATACCCCGGACGTGCTCACCGAAACCACCGCGGACACCGGTTTCGCCCTGATCCTGGCAACCGCCCGGCGCGTGGTGGAACTGGCCAACCTGGTCCGCGAAGGCGGCTGGCAACAGAGCATCGGCCCCCGGCATTTCGGCACCGACGTCCATGGCAAGACCCTGGGCATCATCGGCATGGGACGCATCGGCGAAGCCTTGGCCCAGCGCGGGCACTTCGGCTTCGGCATGCCGGTGCTCTACCACAGCCACTCACCCAAGCCCGCGGTCGAGCAGCGTTTCAACGCACGCTATTGCAGCCTCGAAACATTGTTGCAGCAGGCGGACTTCGTTTGCCTGACCTTGCCTTTGACGGCTGAAACCCAAGGGCTGATCGATGCTCAGGCGTTTGCCCGAATGCGTCCCGAGACCCTCTTCATCAATATCTCCCGGGGAAAAGTGGTGGATGAAGCGGCGCTGATCGACGCCCTGCGCAACGGCCAGATCCGTGGCGCGGGACTGGACGTCTTCGAGCGCGAACCCTTGAATACCGATTCGCCGCTGTTGCAGATGGACAACGTGGTAGCGACACCGCACATGGGCTCGGCCACCCACGAAACCCGGGAAGCGATGGCGCGCTGTGCCGTGGACAACCTGCTGGCGGCATTGGCGGGTGAGCGGCCGGTGAACCTGGTGAATTTGGAGGTATGGAAAGGCTGAGCTATTCACCGCCAATCCCTGTGGGGGCTGAGCTGCTCGCGATGGGGCCAGCAAGCCCGACATCCCTGTGACGGAACCACCGCCTTCGCGAGCAGGATGAAGCGGCCTCAAGCGTCCCAAGGGGCCACGGCGTCAACGTCAATGGCGTAGCGTTCAATGGCCTCGGCACAGACACTGGCGTCCAGACATCCCTCATGCACCAGCGAGGTCAGCGCACTCACGACGATCTGGTGGCGGTCCACTTCGAAGAACCTGCGCAGTTGGCTGCGGGTATCGCTGCGGCCAAATCCGTCGGTGCCGAGCACGGTGTAATGGCCATCGAGATAGCTGGCGATCAACTGGGGCAAGGCCCGTACGTAGTCGGTACAGGCAATGATGGGTGTCGAGTCGTGGAGACATTCCTGAACATGACTGCATTTGGCAGGTTGCCCGGGATGCAGTCGATTCCAGCGCTCCACTTCACGCGCATCACGTGCCAACTCGGTGAAACTGGTAACGCTCCAGACCTGACTGTCGATTCCCCAATCGCTGGCCAGCAACTGGGCGGCGGCAATCACTTCGCCCAGGATGGCGCCGGAACCCAACAACTGGACACGTCCACGCGCATCCTCGACTTCATGCCGGGCAAACAGATACATGCCCTGGATAATGGCCTGTTCGACACCTTCAGGAAGGGTGGGCTGCGGGTAGTTCTCGTTCATCAAGGTGACGTAATAAAACTCGTCCACCTGACGCTCCAGCATCTGGCGCATGCCGTGATCCAGGATCACCGCGAACTCGCCGGCGAATGCCGGATCGTAAGCCCGACAATTGGGGACCATCGCCGCCATCAGATGACTGTTGCCGTCCTGGTGCTGCAAACCTTCGCCACCCAATGTGGTGCGGCCTGCGGTGGCACCGAGCAGAAAACCACGAGCCCGTTGATCCGCCGCCGCCCAGATCAGGTCGCCAATGCGCTGGAAGCCGAACATCGAGTAATAGATGTAGAACGGTAGCATCGGCAAGCCATGCACCGAGTAGCTGGTCGCCGCTGCCACCCAGGAACTGATCGCCCCCGCCTCGCTGATGCCCTCTTCGAGAATCTGCCCATCCAGGGCTTCTCGATAACTGAGGATCGAACCGATGTCCTCCGGCTCGTAACGCTGCCCCACGCTGGAGTAGATGCCAATCTGCTTGAACAGGCTGGCCATGCCGAACGTACGTGCTTCATCCGCCACGATCGGCACGATGCGCGGCCCCAGTTGCTTGTCCCGGAGCAAGCCACTGAGCATCCGCACGAAGGCCATGGTGGTGGACATTTCCTTGCCTTGGGCGGCGATGGCGAACCCGGCGTAGCTGCTTACGTCGGGTACGGCCAATGATTCGCTGGCCGAAGGTCGCGCCGGCATGTAGCCGCCCAGCGCCCGGCGGCGTGCATGCAGGTAGCGCATTTCCGCGCTGTCGTCGCTCGGCTTGAAGAAGCTCAGGGAGACAGCCTGCTCATCGGTCAACGGCAGGTTGAAACGGTTGCGGAACGCGATCAACGCCTCACTGTCGAGTTTCTTCTGCTGGTGCACGGTCATCTTGCCTTGCCCGGCGTCGCCCATGCCGAAGCCCTTCTTGGTCTGGGCCAGGATGACCGTAGGTCTCTTGCCCTCGAGCATTGCGCTTTGATACGCGGCAAAGATTTTCACCAGGTCATGACCACCGCGCTTGAGGCGGTCGATCTGCTCGTCGGTCAGGCCTTGGGCCAAATGCGCCAGGGCTTCGTCCTGGCCGAAGAAATGCTCACGGTTGAAGCGCCCATCCTTGGCCGCGAACGTCTGGAACTGGCCATCGACCGTGGCCGACAAGGCCCGGACCAACGCGCCGTCTTTATCCTGGGCAAACAATCTGTCCCAGTCGGAACCCCAGACCAGTTTGATCACGTTCCAGCCCGCACCGCCGAACAATGCCTCGAGCTCGTCGATGATGCGACCGTTGCCGCGCACCGGGCCGTCCAGGCGCTGGAGGTTGCAGTTGACCACCCAGACCAGGTTATCCAGCCCTTCGCGCGCCGCCAGGGTCAGCGCCGACATGCTTTCCGGCTCATCCATTTCACCGTCGCCAAACACGCCCCAGACGGTTCGCCCCGAGGTTTTTTGCAGGCCGCGGTGCTCCAGGTACCGCATGAAACGCGCCTGGTAGATCGAGCTGATCGGACCGATCCCCATGGAGCCCGTCGGGAACTGCCAGAAGTCCGGCATCAACCAGGGATGCGGATAACTCGACAACCCCCGGGCGCCATTGGCGCGCGCGCCGATCTCTTGTCGATAGTGCTGCAGATCCTTTTCTTCCAGGCGTCCCTCGAGGAACGCCCGGGCATAGACGCCTGGCGCCGAGTGGGGTTGGTAGAACACCAGATCACCGCCGCCGGTTGGGGTGCGCGCCTTGAAGAAGTGATTGAAGCCCACTTCAAACAAATCCGCCGCACTGGCATAACTGGCAATGTGTCCGCCCAATTCGCCATAGGCATGATTGGCCCGGGCAACCATCGCCAGGGCATTCCAGCGCATGATCGATGCCAGACGCTCCTCCATGGCCAGATCCCCGGGAAACACCGGTTGCTGCTCAACGCTGATGGTATTGATGTAAGGGGTGCCATGCCTGGGCCGCCAGCCGATGCCCGAAGTGCTTGCCACGGCCAGCAGCATGTCGAGGATCTGTTTGGCCCGGTCCGTGCCACCGTGGGCTGCGACCGACAGCAAGGCCTCGCGCCACTCGGCCATTTCTTCATCCTCAACAACCTGGACCGGCCATTGGGCATGGGGATTGGACAGGTTCATAGGCAACTCCTGCAGGTGTTGGGTATCACTTCAAGGTGGCGCGAGTGACTCACTCGGGCGAGGCGTTTTACCTGCTCTACTGCCGCAATGACGGAGCGTTCTGCCGCCTCGTCTGGTGCGACCGGGTAGAGGCAGGGCTGACCAATGGAAAGGTCCTGCAAGAAGCGCTCATCCAGTTCACCGAGCACCACAAAACAGTAGTCATTCTTGGCCATTTTTACGCCAACCAGCTTGCCAGTCGCGGTATTCACCGTATCGACATGGATCAGCGCCACATTGTCAAAACAGCTGAACCCCTGATGGATCAAATCGATATGGTCGCTATCGAGTCCGCTCACGATGACCACGATACGCGTACAACTGGAAGGCTCGCGCATCCACCTCATTGCGTGGACACGCCCCTCGGCGGTTCGGCTCATAAGCGTTGCCTTTCTGGTTTCAACAGGCGAATTGACGAGGACTGGGTTAAATGACGCCGCGCGCCTGCAGCACGCTTTTGGCCAGACTCCGGGTCGCCGATAACACGTCTTCCACCTGTCGATCCATCGCCGCAGTGGATGAAGCTATTGTTCCCAGTTCGACGACGCGCAGCGGGTGGCCGCAGACGGATCCCAGCCAGGTCAGGCCAGGCACCGTGCCGACCTCCAGCAGAAAGCTGTCGTGGGGGACGCAGCGCAGCAGTTGGCTGGCATAACACGCGCCGCCCCCGGCAGACGGCTGCGGGCTGGACCCGACCCGCAACCAGTCGACCAGCAACGCCTCGGATTGCGTGACGGCCAGATAAGCCACCTGGTCCCAGTCATCTATCGTCACGTGCAGCTTGTCGATCATGTACTTGGGCAATGCGGCGCTGGTCACGATGACCACCCCGGCATCCGCCGAAGGTTCCTTGATCCAGACTGCGGATTGCGATATCCCATGCATGGCGGTACTCCCGGCGTTTGGGTTGCAGCGGCTCGCTCCGAGCGGCGATCCGACGATGAGGCGATGAGGCGATGACATTCAACATGCATGCCGACTGCCCCACCGCCTCGTGAGCAAGCCCTCGCCTACAGGTCACTGGCGTGAGTCAGCCGTTGCGAAACAGGAAGCTGTAGGCATTCAGCGCCGGCGCCCCGCCCAAGTGCGCGTAAAGCACTTTCGAGCCTTCGGGGAACTCGCCACGGCGGACCATTTCAATCATCCCGTGCATGGATTTTCCTTCGTACACCGGATCGGTCAGCACACCTTCCAGGCTGCCGCACAGGCGAATCGCTTCCAGCGTGCCGTCGTTAGGCAAACCGTACTCCGGATAGGCAAACCGCGTATCGAGCACCACATCCTCTTCGGTAATTTCGCGGCCCAACTCCACCAACTCTGCGGTATGCCGGGCGATACGCAGGATCTGTGCCTTGGTTTTCTCTGGCTTGGCCGAGGCATCAATGCCGATCACCTTCTTCGAACGGCCGTCCGCGGCGAAACCGACGACCATGCCGGCCTGGGTACTGCCGGTCACGGAACAGACCACGATGTAGTCGAACTTGAACCCCAGTTGTTTTTCCTGCTCCCGCACTTCCTCGGCAAAGCCGACGAACCCGAGACCGCCGTAGGGATGCTCGGAACAACCCGCCGGGATCGGGAACGGCTTGCCACCCTGCTCCACGACATCGCTCATGGCCTTCTCCCAACTTGGCCGGATACCAATATCGAAACCTGCTGCGTCCAATCGCACGTCAGCCCCCATGATGCGCGACATCTCGATGTTGCCCACCCGGTCATACACCGCGTCGGAATAATTCACCCAGTTTTCCTGCACCAGCACGCACTTCATGCCCAAGTGGGCAGCGACTGCAGCGACCTGCCGGGTCTGGTTCGACTGAATGCCACCGATAGACACCAGCGTATCGCAGCCTTGCTCGATCGCTTCGGGAATCAGGTACTCGAGCTTGCGGGTCTTGTTCCCGCCGAAGGCCAGGCCGCTGTTGCAATCCTCACGCTTGGCGTACAGCTCGACCTTGCCCCCCAGGTGTTCACTGAGACGCTTCAAGGGCGTAATGGGAGATGGACCGAAGGTCAACGGATAACGTTTAAAACGATTCAGGTTCATGACTCTGCTCCTCGATTATTGAATATCCAAGCGCCAGGCCGAGAAGCAAAGGGCTGCATTCCAGGCTCATCCACAGGGGCTTCGATGAGTTCAATACTAAGAAGAAATCGAAAAATATGTATTGCAAATTATTAGCAATTAAAGAAACATAATTTTCGGCAAAAACCATCAAACATACTTTTACTGCGCATAAACCATCATGAGTGCAATAAATACTCGCAAGAAGCCAACCGAAACAGCCCCAACGCCGCAGCCGCTGGATCGAACCGACCGCGCCATTCTCAAGGCCCTGCAGCGAGATGCCTCCATCTCCAACGTGGCGCTGGCAGAGAAGGTCAAACTGAGCGCGCCAGCCTGCCTGCGACGGGTCGAACGGCTCAAGCAGGCCGGCCTGATCAAGCACATCGTCGCACTGCTGGACAATGAAGCGCTGGATGCGGGGATGGTGGTCTTGATCGGCGTGGTGCTGGACCGTTCCACACCGGAATCCTTCGCCGCATTCGAGGCGGCGGCACAAAAAGTGTCCGGCTGCATGGAATGCCATGTGGTGACGGGGGAATTCGACTACTTCATGTTGATACGAACCAAGGACAGCAACAGCTTCAACCGGCTCCACGCGGAGCAACTGCTCTACCTGCCCGGGGTTCGCCAGATTCGCTCGTTCATGGGGTTGCGCCAGGTCTTGTCGACCACCCACATTCCCCTTTGAGGCTGCAGTCAGGCCGGGTAGGTATTCATCGCTTACTCAGCGAAGCATCAAGAGGAATATCGAGGGTAAAGGTTGCGCCTTGTCCAACCCCGTCGCTGTGCACGGTCAAGCTGCCACCCATCTCCTGCGCGGCCAGCGCGCAGCTGTGCAGGCCAAAACCGTGACCGTCTTTGCGCGTGGTGAAACCATGGGAAAAAATGCGCTTCATGTGCTCAGGCGCAATCCCGTTGCCGTTGTCGGCCACCGTGATGCGCAATACCACCCCGTCAACGAGGGACGCGCTGAACGTGACGCATGGGCTGCGATCGATTACGCCGTCCAACGCCTGCTTGGCATTGCCGATCAGGTTCACCAGAATCAGCAGAACCCGGTGCCGGTCCAACGGCAGCAGGGGCAAGTCGGCAATGTCCTTGACCATCGTCACCTCCTGGCGCACCAGTAATCCAGCGCTCATGCGCAAGGCATCGTCGATCAACTCTGCGACCGGCACGGTCTCGACAATACTGACGGCAACGGCATAGGACTGCTGGGCAGCGACAATGGTTTTGATGTGGTCAATGCCCTTGGTGAGTTGCCCGAGTTCTTCGATGATGCTCTGTTGCTCTGCCGCCACCACCTCCGCCAGCTTGAGCAGGTAATCGGGCAGCATCTTTCCCTTGTGGTCCTTGGTGAGAAAATCGCTCAGGTCATGGACGTGTTCGTTCATCAGTTGCGCCACCTTGCCCAGCCCCTGGGCCTTGGAGGTGCGCATCTGGTTGCTGACCAGTTCTGCCGATACGTTCACGCTGTTGAGGACGTTGCCGACGTTGTGCAGCACCGTCGTAGCGATTTCGGCCATGCCCGCCTGACGGGACTTTGCGTGCAGTTCGGTTTGCACCTGGCTCATGCGCAGTGCCGCGCGTACGCGAGCCTTGAGCTCCAGCGGCGAAAAGGGTTTGGCGATATAGTCATCGGCGCCACTCTCCAGCCCGGAAACGCAGGCCTCGCTACCGCCACGGGCGGTCACCAGGATCACGGGTAAATGAGCAAAACCGGCGCTGGCTTTGATCCTGGCTGTCAGGCCAAAACCGTCGAGCTGCGGCATCATCACATCCGAAACCACGACATCGATGGGTCGAAGCTGCAGCAGCGCCCAGGCCTGCTCTCCATCGGTTGCGGTGGTGACGACGTAATCGTCTCGCAAAAGCTCGCTGAGATAGCCCAGCATCTCCGGGCTGTCGTCGACCACCAGCACTCTGGATCGCGAGGCATGTTCCAGGGGCGGCTCGTCGCCTGCGCCTTGGATCGAAGCCCGGTCGTTGCGACTGCCAAGGCGACCGTCATCGAAACGCAGGTGGCGCTGCTCGGTTGTGCTTGTCGTGCTCGATGACGATCGCTCGTGCATCGTGCTGGCTTCGGTGGACACGGTGTTTGGCTCGGTCCCTAACGGAAGTCGAACAAAAAAGCACGAACCCCGTCCGGGCTCGCTGCTGACACCGACTTCACCCCCCATCAATTCGACCAGATCCTTGACCAGGGCGAGACCGATGCCTGTGCCGCTGTAGTGACGCGTGGCGGAATTGTCGATCTGGGAAAAACGCTGGAACAGCAGCGGCAGTTTGTCGGGCGCAATGCCAATCCCCGAGTCCTGCACCGCGAGTTCAAATCGCTCGCCATCGAGCGGCGTGACGGCCAAGTGCACAGTGCCGCCGGCCGGTGTGAACTTGATGGCATTGCTCACCAGGTTGAGAAGGATCTTCTCGAAGTGCTGGGGGTCCAGGAACACCGTGCCGAGCGCAGGATCGATGCTGCAGGTCAAGGTGCAGCCTTTGCCCTCGGCCACCATGGCGGCATCCTCGGCCAGCACACCCACCACCTTGTTCAAATCAATGGGCGTTGGGCACAACTCGAACTTGCCCGCTTCGGCCTTGGAGAAATCGAGGATGTCGTTCACCCGGTTCATCAAGCGCAACGCGTTGCGTTGGGCGCGGTCGATTTGCACATGCCAGTCCACTGGCGGGGTGGTCGCCGCCGAGAGTTGTTCCAAGGGGGCGAGAATGAGGGTCAAGGGGGTGCGCAGTTCGTGACTGACGGTGGCCACGAAATCGCTCTTTGCCTGGTTAGCCGTCTCGGCCTGGTTGCGCGCCTGAATCAGTTCGATGGCCTGCGCCTCCAGCACCTCGGTCTGGTGGTGCAGCGCGTCGGTCCGTTCGGCGACCATTCTCTCCAAAGACGCCTGGACTTGCTGTCGCTCGGCCTCGGCCTCGGCCTCCAACACCCGGATGCGCAGGGCATTCTCCTGGAACACCCGTACGGCGCGGGTCATGATTCCAATCTCGTCGCCGCGTCCGGCACTGGCGATCTCGGCGTTCAGGTCGCCAGCCGCCAGCCGGCGCATGACCGAGGCCAGGGCCACGATGGGCTGCGCGACAAATCGCGATGTGCTCCAGGCGATGGCGCCGGCCAGCAGGATGGCGACGGTCCCTGCGACGATCGTCGCAAGCATGCCGCGATCATTGTGGACCAGGGCGTCGGAGCGCGCTTGACCAGCGAAGCGCGCCACCAACAGGCCGGCGCTCCGGGCCTCGTTGCGAACCTGGTCGCGCGCGTCGCTCAAGGCGTCGCTCGCTTGACGGAACCTGGCGAATGCCGCCCGGTAGCCGGCGATCTGATCGCTGACCGTCAGGGGCATAGCCTTGGCCCGCAGCCCCACGGACGCCGGTAGAACCCGAGAGAGTCGGGAGAGTTCGTCCAGGATGTGGCCGACAGAGCCGGCGACCTCGGCCGACGGTGACAGGCGAAACGACAAGGTCTGCGCCTCCAGGGTGGCAACACGCTCGGCGAAACGCTTGGACAACGCGGCGGCATTTTGCAGCAAACCGGTTGCTGCCTGAATGTCGCTGGCGTCATGGACAACGTGCCCTTCCACTTCACCCAACATGGCCTCGAGGCGCTCGACCGTATCCCCGACGGCGGCGAGATACCGCAAAGCCTCGCCTCCCCGGAGCTTGGGCGCCTCGCCAAGATGCTCGACCGCCACGCTGGCAGCGTCGAGCGCCGCGGCCAACTGGTCAAGGGCCTCTCTCTCCTGCGGTGTCCCCATCAACTCGCGCAACTGTTCGACCACGGGCCGCAGTGCCGCGCTGGCGTTCCGTGCCGCAGTGCCAGCCGTCCCGTCACCGGTCACCAGCATCCTGGCCACGTTGGCGGTGACGATCCGTTCGCCGTTGCGCAGGATATCCAGGATGCGATGGGCGCTTTCGATGTCGCTCACCCGCGCCTGGTGCTCAGCGGTGCGGGACTCAAGCCCCTTCAACCCATCGGCGATGCCCTGTTCGACGAGGATCGTCGCCTCTCGCATCCGGCCGTAGTGGGCTGTCATGTTCTCCGTTTCGCCATCCATGGTCAGGCTCGCGGTCCGCAAGGCTGCGATCGCCGTCGCGAGCCTTTCCAGACTGCCCTTGAGCGATTGCGCCTCCGCCACCGCAATGGCGGAGAGGCCGGCGATAGCCGTCGCCACCATGCTTTCGGCCTGGGACAGGCTTTCCTGGTCACGGGTGGCAATGAAGTTTTCCACCCGTCCGGTAGCCCCGTTGACCGAGGCCAGAATTTCCGCGGAATGGCTGGCGGAATCCACCGCACGTACCATGCCGCGCAGGCCGTAGAGGTTCACCAGCGACACCGCCAGCATCAGGAACACCAGCGCGGCGACCGCCAGGCCAATCCTGACGGCAATGGGCCTGTCAGTGGCGGGTTTGAATGTCGACATGGCGCCTCGCCCCCGGTCCGCCACTACGGCTTCGTCACCTCCGGCAACGGCGTCGGCGCCGCCGTATTGTTGATGGCCGCGTCGATCATCGCCACCACGGAAGCCTGGTCATAGGAAGGATTCGCGGCGCCGCCCACCGGCATGGTGGCGAGCCAGGCGTCCAGGTCTTTCCCATCGATACGCACCAACGGCACTTCGACGAACTTCGGCACCTGCTTGCCCGCCAGAATCTGCTGGGCCACCCAGAACCCCACCTGGGAGACGCTTGGGGAGGCGGAGACCGAGACGGTCTCGTAGCCATTGGCATCGCGCTCCTGTTTCCACAGGGCAAGTTCGTCCTGGCGATTTCCCATCACGATGATCGGCAAAGGGCGCCCTGCCGCCTTGAACGCCATGGCCGCGCCATAACCGTCGCCCCCTTGAGTCGCGACGGCATCGATGCTGGGCAGCGACGGCAGCGCCAGCGCCACCTCCTTGCGTGCCACGGAAGCGGTCCAGTTACCGTAGACGGTCTTGGCGAATTTCAGGCCCGGATAATCACTGGCGGCCTTGCGAATGCCGTCGCTGATGTTTTTATCGGTGGCATCGCCGGCAATGCCGCGGATCTCCAGCAGCGTTCCGTTCCCCTTGAGGCGCTCGGCGATGTAATCCATTTCCACGCGGCCCATGGCGGACCAGTTGTAATCCACGGTATAGACGCAGCTTTCGGTGACGAGGCTGGCCATGACCACCACCACGATGCCGGCGTTGCAGGCGTCGCGGATCACCCCGTTAAGGGCCGTGTCGGACGCGGCCAGGATGACGATGGCGTTCACGCCGTTGACGACCATGTCCTGGATATGGGCCGCTTGTTCCGACGCCGAGTTGTTCGCGCTGACCACCGGAGCCTCGCGGATGAGGCCATCCTTCTGCGCCTGGACTGCAATCTCCTGCCAGTTGCGCACCATCACCTTGCGAAAATCGCTGCCCGCGTAGGAATTGCTGAAGGCAATGCTATGGCTTGCGGTAGGGCCGCGGGCGACGCCGCCATCGGCAGCATGGGCTGGATTGGCGACAACCATCACCAGCCCGGTCACGCAGCCAGCGAAGCGCCACAGGATTTTGTGGATCGGTTTGGTATTCATATTGTTCTCCATCGTCCTTGGGATTTACCAAAAGTCATCCACTTGCACCTGTCGACAGTCTGGTCGACTGCTTGATCTGGTTTGGAGAAGTCGGCCTGCAGATTGGAGATCGTCGTCCCTGTGAAATGCCCGTTCACAAACTGACGATGGGTCGCCCAGGAATCAAAATGCGTCGATGGACATCTGTTACCAGATTGCTCATTCGGTCATTTCAACAATAAAACCGGACATGTAGAACCAGACACATACAGACTCCTTCCCTTGGCGGCCGATCATTGAAACCCATACATTGCCTGCAGTGGCAATGAGCATAGTCGCAACGTGCCCGCTTCGCTCGCGGCCGTGGAGGATTAAGCCAACCGAGGGCCCCACAGGATCACACCGGCTACGTCCCCTGGATGGGCGAGCGCGGCATCAAGCTTGATTTCGGATAGATTCCCAAAGAATAGGGAGTTGATCCGCCTCAGGGGCAGGTAGCCAGGGGCCAACCGATGCGCGCTGCACGCAGGAGGCTGGCCCTGACAACCAAGCGATGAAATGGGGCAATAACGAAGATGTAGGCCCGGCCGAGCCGGTTGTGGCATTGGACCACAGTTGCAAAAACCAGTTGGCGACTGCCTTCTGGCTCGGCCTCTCCAGCACATAGGATCGATAGCCGGAAGTCGAGGTGCTTGTCGTCCTCACCCAAGACGATTTCAGTCTGGTTGGTGCTGTAGACCTTGAAGGGTCCAATCCGATGAGCCAGTGATGCCAGATGCTTGGCTGTCTTGAGACCAAAATAGGCAACCACAGTGTCTCGGACTTTCATCAGCCAGCCGATCCAGGACGGCTGGTGAGAGAGGATGAAGCGAGCCAGCAAATCCGGATCGCTGGATGTGCCCGCAGGGAGCCGAATCGCAAAAGCGTCCGCCAGGTCCATCGACTTGTAAAGGTGGGTGATGCCGGACCCCGAGGGGACTGGCACGGACATAATGAGCTCAAATTCTCGGGGCATCGGGGATTCCTCCTGAGTGCTAACGACTGGATGTGGTTGAGGTGCCCACCTTTCCTTGCCGGATACTGAGCTCGATCAAGGCATCATAGAGCGCTTGCTGCCCAGCGGGCAGAACAGGACACAACGTCGCACGGCGCTTATCGACATCGAACCAGGACTCAACCAGCCATCCCACCAGATAGAGCGCCGAAAGGCATCCGCCAGCGGTTGCAACGCTCCCCTGGCATACAAGAGGCTGGTCCACGGGTTCAAGTCCCAGTGCTTGCAAGCTCGATCGTGCATCCGGGTGTGTAGTTGCCTTGCCGCTGAGCAGCCCAAGCCGTTCGAGAATGAAAGCGCCGGCGCATAGGGAGCCGATTCGCTGGCGCCTGGCGTCAAGTTCAAACGACGGCAGGAAATCTGGATCGGCAAGTGCAGCGGGTACCCCTTCCCTGCCACTGACGAACAATACCGCATCGGCACTATTGGCCTCGGAAAGCTGACCGTGCACCGAAACAGGCAGACCGTGCGCCGAATGCACGACAGCACTGGAAGCCAATATCCGGACGTGCCAGTCTTCAGTGTTGCGGCCTAGAATGTCCCACATCAGGAACAGGTCGATATCCGTGAATGGGTCGAAAGCAACCAGAAAGATTTTCTTCAAGGCGAGTTCCATGGAAAGTGCTGGCGTGCTAAACGCAACGGCCATCTTTGCGGGTGTTCGCAGCGTATCAACCGGTTGCGCACCATACACAGTCTGTATGGCACTCACTCTGGAGCGAAATAACGGGTGAAAAAACTAACTCGTCACCATTGGATCGCGGCTGGTTTTGAGGCCCTCGACCAAATAGGGCATGTTGGCGTTTCCGCCGAGAGTCTATCGCGCCGATTGAATGTGACCCGCGGATCGTTCTATCACCATTTCCGCAATCGCGAAGACTTTGTCCGTACCTTGCTGGCCGCTTGGGAAGAAGACTACACGGAGCGCATGCTCGCTTACGCGGCCCAGGGTCGCAGCGCGGGCGAAATCTTGAAACGCTATTTGAGTATTGCCGCGGAGAAACAACCGGGGCGGGAAGTTTCCATCCGGGCCTGGTCGCTGCACGAATAGCGTTTGCGTGCCTGCAAATGTTTGAGGCGGCGACGTCGCTATCCCTTTAACCGAATCCTGGCGATCAAAGCTGCCTGCGGCGAAGAGCCAATGGCTATAAAAAGTCGCTTCTCGGTGCTCCCAGTTCCTCTACGCTAATTTCACGCATGCGGAATTTCTGCACCTTACCGCTGACGGTCATGGGAAATTCGTCAACTAGCTTGAAATGACGTGGCGTTTTGAAGTGGGCGATCCGACCTTTACAGTAATCGCGCAACTCATCGGCGCTTGCCTGGTGTCCCTCATGCAACCTGACCCAAGCTACGATCTCTTCCCCGTAAACGTTGTCCGGTACGCCGATCACCTGCACGTCTGCCACCGAAGGATGAGTGAAGAAGAATTCCTCGATTTCGCGCGGATAGACGTTCTCGCCGCCTCGAATGATCATGTCCTTGTTGCGCCCGATGATCTTCAGATATCCCTCGTCATCCATGATTGCCAAATCGCCGGTGTGCATCCAGCGTGCATCGTCGATGGCATCGGTGGTCGCCTGCGGGTTGTTCCAGTAGCCCAGCATCACGCTGTAGCCTCGTGTACAGAGTTCGCCGATCTGACCGCGCGGAACGATACGGTTCTGCTCATCGACGACCTTGCTTTCCAAATGCGGCTGGGTGCGGCCGACACTGGTGACTCGGTGCTCGATATCGTCGTCCGGCCCGGTCTGGGTGGAGACCGGACTGGTTTCGGTCATGCCGTAGGCGATCTGCATCTCCTTGAGGTGCAGATCCTCGATCACCCGCTTCATGACTTCAATCGGGCAGGTGGAGCCAGCCATGATGCCCGTTCGCAGATTGCTCAAGTCCAATGACTGACGTTCCGGATGGTCGAGCATTGCAATGAACATGGTCGGTACGCCATACATGCCGGTCGCTTTCTCCTGTGCGGCGACCCGCAGGGTCTCTAGCGGATCGAAGGCTGCACTGGGGTAGATCATTGTGGTCCCATGGGTGACACAACCCAGATTGCCCATGACCATGCCGAAGCAGTGATACAGCGGCACAGGTATCACTAACCTATCGTGCTCGCTGAGTTTCAGGCTTTCACCGACCATAAAACCGTTATTCAGGATGTTGTAGTGGCTGAGGGTGGCACCTTTGGGAAATCCAGTGGTACCCGAGGTGTACTGGATATTGACAGGGTCGTCGAACTGCAATTGCTCGCCGCATTGCCGCAGTTGTTCCGGAGCCACTCGTTCCGCCAAGTCCAGCAGCCCCTCCCATAACAACATACCTTCAACCGGCTTGTCGCCGAGGCTGATCACACCACGCAATTCAGGCAACCGCCGGCTATCAAGTGCGGTCACGGCGCAGCGTTCGAGTTCGGGTAGCAGGTCATGAAGCATTGCGTGATAGTTGGAAGTCTTGAACGAATCGGCACAAATCAGCCAGCGACACCCCGATTGCTTGAGCGTGTACTCAAGCTCGGTCAGACGGTAGGCGGGATTGATGTTCACCAGCACCGCCCCCACTTTCGCGGCCGCGAACTGGGTGATGCACCATTGCGCGCAGTTCGGCGACCAGATTCCAACCCGCTCGCCTGTCTTGAGGCCCAGCGCCAGCAACCCTCTTGCGCAACGATCCACCTGCTCGGCCAACTGCGTCCAGGTGTAACGTAAGCCCTGATGCCGCACGACCAGGGCTTCGCGATCGGAGAACCGCTCAACCGCTCGGTCGAATGCAGCGCCAATGGTCATCGCCAACAAGGGCTTTGTCTGCGACCCGCAGGTGTAGCTCGGATAACTCATATTGAATCCCTCTGTACGAACCAGGCATGCGCCGAGGGTTTGCACCGCAACGGTACCCTCGATAAATGCTATTGCCCTTCCCCGCTTTCTTTAACGTATGAATATCTGCGCCGTGGTAATCGCCATGTCGCCGCCGGGCAGTTTGATGCTGCCGATCTGCTTCAAACTGTCGGCATCGAACACCGCCACATCGTTGAAGGTACCCGCCAGGTAGATCTTGCTACCGGCCTTGTTGAAGGAAATGCAGTAGTAAGAGTGATCAAGCGTCGCCGCCTGGAGCATTTTCTTTTGTTTGATGTCGTATTTGGCCAGACGGTTGAGCACGCCGAACATCAGGTTCGGGTCTTTGGGCGAGCGCATGCCGCTGAAGTAGATTTCCGTCAGCGGGCCGAAGTCGGTGGTTTCGGTCTTGCCGGTTTTCAGGTCAATGCTGAACAGCCCATAGAGGTACTCGGCGGTGGCGGGATCCTGCTTGTTGTCCTTGAATTTCGCGGCGGTGTAGAGCAGCGAAAAATCACGACGATAAGTCTGTTGGTTCCACACATAGAGCACGTCCGGCGCGCTGTAATTCACACGCTTCCAATGGCGACTGGGGATCAGCACGTCGAACTTGCCGGTGTTCACGTTGACCTTGTAGACATCCGCCCCCGCCACATACAACGTGCCATCGTCACCGCTCTGCATGATGGTCAGCTGACGCGGCGACGGAAAACTGCGAACGGGTTTGGCATCCATGCCGGCATCGGTAGCGTATACATCGAGCCGGGGTTGCTGCACTTCGTAACGATCGTTGAGCATCAACGTCGGGTTGGCGATGGTGAACAGTTCTTTGCCATCATGGCTGAGGGTAAAGGCGAACATCGATTTCGCTTTTTCCCCCGGCTTCTGCGTAATGCTGGCATGGAAGACCTGCCTGCAGCTGTCCAGCTCAACGCCGTAGACATCCGCGTAATGGTTGTTCAGCACGTAAGCGGTTTTGCGATCCGGCGATAGCTGCACGGTGCCCGGACCGAAGGCGTCGGGCATTTTGCAGGTTTTGAACAGGCTGTCGGTGGCTAGGTCGATCACGTGCAGGTTGTTCGGGTAATTGGTGGTTACCATGTACTCGTGACCGGTTTCGAGCGCGGTGTTTTCATCGGCCAGAACATTGAACGATATAGCGTTCAGGACGCCGAACGCGGCCAAGCCGCAGGCTTTGATGCATTGCATGCTGGAATCCTTCTTCATGTCCGATCACTTGTCCTTTGGAAAGACAGTGCCGAGGTTGCGCCAGTTTTCGTTGGACGCCTGGGCATCCTTGTTCCAGTCCGGGTAGGTGCTCATCATGTCCGGCACCTGGGCCGGCCACCAGCATGGGTCGGAGCATCCATACAGGTCGGCTTCCATCGGTTGGCACAGCGACGACACGCCGCCAAACGCGTCGATTTCCCAACCTGGGTCGGTGGTCGAGGCGCAGCCGGCGACGGAACTCATCGCCACCACTTCTTCGATACGGTTTTCGGCCGCGGCCTGATCGAGTTTCTGGGCTTTGTTGTTGATTGCCTTGAGATGTTTCATATCAGTGAGCCTTGCGCGGAGTGATGTAGCTGCTGATAAACGCAGGGTTGTGAGCCATGATCCGGGTGTACACCTCGATGCCGAAGTCGACCCAGTCACGCATCAGTTCGCAGTAGTGGTAGGTCGGATGGGTTGGGTCGCCGTAACGGGCGTAACTCTCGTGGTAGCAGCCACCGGAACAGAGGTTGCGGATCTGGCAGTCTTCACAACCGGTGTTGGTGCGGTCCAGGCGCTGGGACAGGAAGTCGTTCAGCTCGACCTGTTTCACCCCGCTGTGAACATTGCCGAACGTCGGCAGGCTCGAACCGGTAAAGCGGTGGCACAGATTCAGCTCACCCTTGTGATCCACTGCCAGCATCTTCAGGCCCGCCCCACATGGCAGGGCCTTCTTGTGGCCTTCATGGATGTCGGTGATCAACTGGTGCAGGTTGGAGAAACCGATATTGCGGTGTTTCAACGCCGCTTCCAGATAACGCCGACCGAGCTGTTTCATGTTGGCGAAGACTTCGATCAGCTCGTCGCTGGACAGGTTGAAGCTGCTGATATCACCGGAAGTCACCGGAGCAAAACCGACTTCGGCAAACCCCAGTTCGTTGAACAGATGATCCCAGATCGTCTCGACGTCGGTGACGCCCGTGGTCAGGGTCACCCGCGCGCCAACCGGGCGGCTGTTGTAGCGCGACAACAGCATCTCGGCCTTGCGCCGTACCACGTCATACGTGCCCTGCCCGCCCACGGTGATGCGGTTTCGGTCGTGCACGGTCTTCGGCCCGTCAATACTGACCGAGAGCCCGAAGCGATGGGCGTTGAGGTAGTCCACGGTGTCTTCGGTGAGCAGCGTGGCATTGGTGGTCATGACAAATTCGACGAATTTTCCCGCCTCGGCAAAACGCTTTTCACAGTAGTCGACCATGTACTCGATCAGCTTGCGATTGCTCAGCGGTTCCCCCCCGAAGAACACCACGGTGAAACGCTCTTCATCCGGGGATTCGCGCAGCAGCATCTCTACCGAAGCGACCGCTGTTTCGACGTCCATCTTCTTGCCGGCCGAGGGCTTGTCGAGGTCCTCCTTGTAGCAATAGGTGCAGCTCAGATTGCAACCGGTGTTCACGTTGAGCACCACGGTATTGATTGCGGTGCGCTCGACTCGTTTGGTACCGATATCCGGGGTCAGTGGTGACCCGTCGCTGACCAGCTCCAGAGAGATCAGCTCACGCAGGGTTTCGGTGATTTCTTCGCCGTTGAAGCGTGCGGCCAAACGCTCGATCAGGTCGTCCGACGAACAGCCCGGACCACGCAAGGTATCGATGATGGTGCCCGTCAGCTCATCGCTGGCGAACAGCGAACTGCTGGGGATGTGGAACAGCATGCGATCGGCATCGACATGCACTTCGTGCAGATTCCGTTCGACCAGATTCAAAATAGCGCCCATTGCAAACCTCCTGTGCAAATCCCGATTCAGGGCCTGCGTTCATTCCGAAAAGTGTCTGAAACCGTAAAAATTCAGCCAGCTCACGTTTTCAACATCAGGGAATGGGTGGATTGTTCCAGCGTTGCACAGTAACGATCATGTGGCCTTCGCCGGTCAGGGATTTCCCTGCATCGTCGACGACCGCGATCACCTTGAGGTTGCCAGCATTGTTGGTGGACATTTTGCGTTGCGGGTTCGGCCCTGCATCGCCTGGGGTAAACACCCCAGTCTCGGCCTGCATGGTCCCGGCAAACTTAACGTCTTCATCCTCTTTAGCGCGGTCATCGAAGGCCTCGACCTTCCATTGCGCCGGGAACACACCGATGCGATATGGCTTGCCGTCAGCACCCTTGCTCCAGGCTTCAGCATCGAAACGGCCCTGGACTTTCGGCGTCGAGCCACCACCATCGCCGATCCGCGCCACCGAGAATTCGGGTACGACTTTGACTTCAGTGATCTTGCTGTAGACCGACAGTGTCGGGCCTTTCAATGTGCCGACCGTGACGTTGCGCAGGCCCGGTTGCGCATTGACTGCCGCCTTGAGTTTGACCCGCATGCGCACAGGCGTTTGCTCCAGCACTTGGACCACTTCCACGCCTTTGCCAAAGCTCGGTTTGCCAGTGAGACCGGTGCCGACCAGGGTGACGTCGGTTTCGCTGCCCGCCTTCAGGTAACCCGGCTGCACCGCCAGCAAACGATTGGAACCCTGCTTGGCGGCTATGAAGTCCAGACCCCGCTCGTCGTGCTCGGCCTCGAACATCCGGCCCTGCATGGCGTTGTCCTGAGCGGCGAATACCTGGCGCATGGTCAAGCCATCGATGGTCACGTTGCCGCGCCATTCGTAACCGCTGTAGAGAATCGCACTACCGTCGCCATCGAACGGACTGCCATCGGCGTATTGACCTTTGACGTTGACCTTGAATGTATCGCTACCGTCGGCAGTCACGACCATTACGCCAGACAGCTCGCCTTTACCCGGCAGGTGGCCGCTGAAGCTCCAGTCGCCGACAAGCGCCTCGGCTTTCGGCGCGCTGCTCAGCCATTTTTTCCAGGCCGGGTTGTCCAGCGGATAACGCTTGGCCAGCAGCGGCACCATCTCTTTGCGGGCCAAATCGAACCAATCGCGGTCGCGGGACAGGGCTTGGTACTCGAGAGACGGCCATTGCCCGAGGTGGAAGTTCACCAGGCGCTCCCACTCCTGAGCAGGTCGACGTTGCAGGGCAACCCGCGCACCGGAATGGCAACGACCGCACATCTGGCTGGTCTGATCATCGAATTTCTCGACGGTATTGAGCCGTCGCTCCAGCGCATAGCGCACGCCGTCGGTCTCGCTTGGCGCCAGGCCCTGGGTGTCGGCCAGGTATTTGACCAGGGTTCGGCGGTCGTCATCGCTGATCTGCACACCGTGCATGACCTGCATACGAGCAATGCTCATCAGCCAGCCTTCCGGCGTTTTGCGCTGGTGGCTGATACGGCTCAGGGCGTTATCGGCTTCGGGGGTGTGACAGCCCTGACAAGTTTCCTTGAGGATGGTCTGGGCGTCGCGAGCTGCCAGGCTATAGGGCGAATGCAGCGCCACGCAGGCCGCCATAGCCAGCAGACTGACACCCAGGCCTGATCGGAGTTTTCTCTTCATCAACGTCGAACCTCGCACGGTACTTTCTTATTGTTGTGGCTAATCGTTTTTTATGGTTTCTGCCGTCGGCGGCGACCCGCTGACGGAGGCAAGAGAAACGTCTGTGATGAGCAATACACGGAACGTGCCACCTTAACTAAAACCTTAAAAATCAGATAGTTATACGTATATTTTGGCTTTTGCACGCATCAAAACGAGATGGCCTGCGTCTAACATCGCGACAGCTGTTGCAGTCTGAGACAAGCATAGATGCCCCCGGCTGGAACATTTCATAGCCAGCAACGATGTTTCGGTACACACGGGAATTGCTCGTCGTCTCATGCGTTGTCGCGATTTGCGACAAAACCCAGGGCGCCAACGTTTCCTTTCATCACTAAAAACTCCGCCAACAAAGGGCTATCCGCCCGTTCCTAATACTTGGCACAGCCATTGCCAACCTTGGAGAAAGCTCCGTTCTCACGCACAACAAGAGGTCTCAACATGCCCCTGCCTTATCTGCTTCCCGCCACCTCGGCCTTCATCCAGCGCGCCCCTCGCATGCTCATCGGCGGCAACTGGGTCGAGGCTGCGGACGGCCAGACCATGCCCCTGCACAATCCGGCCACCGGCGAAGTACTGTGCGTGGTGCCACGGGCCACTCCCGAGGATGTCGACCGTGCAGTACTCGCCGCCCGTCAGGCCTTCGACGATTCGACCTGGTCCCGCACCCGCCCCCGGGAACGGCAGAACTTGCTGTGGAAACTTGCCGATCTGATGCAGCGCGACGCCGAACTGCTGGCGCAACTCGAATGCCTGAATAACGGTAAGAGCGCGGCGGTGGCTCAAGTGATGGACGTGCAACTGTCCATCGACTTCCTGCGCTACATGGCCGGTTGGGCAACCAAGATCGAAGGCTCCAGCGTTGACGTGTCGCTGCCGCTGATGCCCAACGATCAATTCCACAGTTTCATTCGCCGCGAAGCGGTGGGTGTGGTCGGGGCCATCGTCGCTTGGAATTTCCCGCTGCTGCTGGCTTGCTGGAAACTTGGCCCGGCCCTGGCCACCGGTTGCACCGTAGTGCTTAAACCTGCCGACGAAACGCCGCTGACCGCGCTGAAACTGGCTGAGCTGGTGCTGGAAGCCGGTTACCCCGAAGGCGTGTTCAATGTGGTCACCGGCACCGGTATCACAGCGGGCTCCGCCCTGACTCATAACCCGTTGGTGGACAAGCTGACGTTTACCGGCTCCACCGCCGTGGGTAAGCAAATCGGCAAAATCGCCATGGAATCCATGACTCGGGTCACCCTGGAACTGGGCGGCAAATCGCCGACCATCGTCATGGCTGATGCCGACCTGAAGACCGCTGCTGCGGGTGCCGCCAGTGCGATCTTCTTCAACCAAGGTCAGGTCTGCTGCGCCGGCTCCCGGCTGTATGTGCAGCGCAAGCATTTCGACAATGTCGTGGCGGGCATCGCCGACATCGCCAATGCGATGAAGCTAGGCAATGGCCTGGACCCAAGTGTCGAAATGGGCCCGCTGATCTCCGCCCGTCAACAGGAGCGGGTTTATGGTTACATCGAAAAAGGTCGGGAAAGCGGCGCGACCATCGCCTGCGGCGGTGAACAATTCGGGCCGGGGTACTTCGTCAAACCCACGGTGATTGTCGATGTCGATCAGCGGCATTCATTGGTCCAAGAGGAAATTTTCGGCCCGGTGCTGGTGGCGATTCCGTTCGATGACGAGGCCGATGCGTTGCGCATGGCCAATGACAGCCCTTATGGCCTTGGGGCGAGCATCTGGTCGAATGATTTGGCGGCGGTGCACCGGATGATTCCGCGAATCAAGTCGGGTTCGGTGTGGGTCAACTGCCACAGCGCCCTGGACCCGGCGTTGCCGTTTGGCGGCTACAAGATGTCGGGGGTCGGGCGTGAGATGGGGTATGCGGCGATCGAACATTACACCGAGTTGAAGTCGGTGTTGATCAAGTTGTAACAACGGCGCCTATCGGGCGCTATCGCAAGCAGGCTCGCTCCCACAGTGGATGGGTGTTCGACGCAAAACCACTGTGGGACTGCTCCCGATAGGCCATCCCAGACAACCCCAAATGTCAGGGTTTGAACCCCTGCCCCAACAACCAACTCCGAACCATCCTTCCTTGCTCCACCGTCAAGCCCGCCAACACCCGCTCAGCCGGCTCGCTGCGCAACCGTCGCACCAACGGTGCCAGCTCAATCCCTTGCACATGCCAGATCCCCATCGGCTGGTCCGCCGTGATCACTACCTCGGCCTCATCCACAAACCCATCACTGAGCACCGGCGCACGCTCAATCTTCAGAGCGGAAAAATCCGCCTCGGCGTGGGCGTTCTCAGCATCCGGCCACTGCCGCCGCGCCTGCCAGAACGGTTCGCTCGGCCAACGCTGCTCATCGGCATAAAAGTCCCGGCCAAAGCGCGCAAAACGCAAAAACAACTGCTCTACCCGCTGCTGATGAAAACGCTGTGCCAGCAACGCTCGCTCAGGTTTGCGCAACAGCGTGTTGATCACCGTTGGCGCCTGCAAGGCCGAAGACAATGACTGAAAGATGCCATTACCCGACAGCGGATCCACCGCCATGGCCGCGTCGCCCACCCGAATCCAGTGGTCGCCACAGACCTGCGGACACAAAATCGCCGTGCTGCTGCGGGCATGCAGGTGCAGCCCGGTTTCCGGTTCACCTCCAAAAAACTCCCGGGCCAACGCCGAACCCTGGCGTCGCTGACGGCAGTAATGGAGCAACAGCGCCTTACCCGGCAACTCAGCACTGGCCACGTCCACCGTCCATTGCCAATAGCACTGGCCGTCGGCCCGGCGCGCCATCCAGGCCCAACCGTCCTCAAGACTTTCCACTGCGCTGGCGGTGGTACCCGGTGGACCTTGCCAGCGATTGAGCAAACTGACCGTCTCCGGCCCACGCAGGCCTTTACCACGGGCTGGTGCCTGACGTCCGCGGGCCTCCACCAGAAACTCCGCGACCAGTGCTTCGCGTCCTTGCAGTTCGATTCGATGCCCCGAAGCCTGCGACTGCACCGTCAGCACCCGGCCTTCGATCAACTCGACGCCGGCCAGCCGCAAATCCTCGCGCAAACCTCGATCGAAGCTCGGACGGTCCAGCAAAAATTCGATGTTCTGCGCATGTTGCTGACCGTTCCAGGACACCTGCCGCTGGGAGGGCTGCGCCGCATCCGCCAACGCTTGATGCAGCCCCGTACCGCGCAAAGCGTCCAGCACCCGCCTGGAAACCCCTTCCAGCGCCGCGAAGCGTCGCCACTCACTGACCAGCGTTACGGGGTACCCAAGCCGCCGCAGCCCCAGGGCCACCGCAGCCCCCGCAGGCCCCGCACCAAGAATCACAATCGGCTTCATACGCCGACACGCCGTTCAGGGCCGTGATAACGGGCATTCTTTTGCAGCCACTCGACAATTTGCTCGTTGCTCGCCTCTGGATTTTCAATGAGGAAACTCGCAATGTGCCCGCTCAATGCCGCACAGCCGAGGCTCGCACCCGACGGCCCCGGGCAGGTACCGTGAACACATGCGGCGAAATCGGCCTGGGCGCTGTTGAGCCAGGACCATTGCTGCTCGGTGCAACGAGCATCGCCGGTGACCCGCAACACCTGCGGATAATTCGCCGGAAATACCCCTTCGCCCTGGGCCGGGCTGGATGCACACAGCAGAATGCCTCGCGCTACCGCTGCTTCGCAGGCTTCACGCAACAGGTTACGATCCTGCCGCAAACCGAGGCTCAGATTGATCAACCGCACGTCCAGTGCCACCAGCCAATCGATGGCGGTAGCGATCTGCAATGCGCTGGTGACGCCACGCTGGTCGAACACCTGGGCGACGCAAAAAACCGCCGCCGGCGCCCGCCGGCCGATGGCTTCGATCACCATGCTGCCATGGCCCAGCAGATCATCGCGTAAATCACTTTCAGCCAGTCCATCCTCCAGCAGCGTGAATCGTCGACCGGAAACCACCTGCACCCGTTGCGCCACTGCATGACCACTGTCCACCACCCCAATGCGCAATTCAGGCTTCATGCTGCACCGTGTTTGACGTGAGCATGCCATCCAGCAGTTCAAAGTGCAGATCGGCATCGGCCAGGGTCGAGGGACGATGGCTGATCAGAATCCGCGTACGCCCGGCGAACAACCGATCGATGGCCTCGATCACCTCGCGCTCGGTAGCTTCGTCGACCGCCGAGGTTGCTTCGTCCAGCACCAGAATCAGAGGATCCTGCAACAGCGCCCTGGCGATGGCGATGCGCTGTTTCTGCCCGCCGGACAACTGCTGGCCGCGCTCACCCAAAGGGCTGTCGAGGCCTTCGGGCAGAGACTCGATCAGACTATCGAGCTGCGCCAACCGCGCCACGTCGGCAATGGCCTGGCGACTGGCGTCCGGTACGGCATAGGCCAGGTTGTCGGCGAGGCTGCCGCGAAACAGCACGATGTCCTGGCTGACCACGGCAATCCGCCGACGCAGCTGGAACAGGTCCAGTTCCCGCAGATCGACCTCCCCCAGCAAGACCCGACCGGACTGCGGATCGTGATGCCGTTGCAGCAGGTCGATCAGGGTCGATTTACCGACACCGGATCCGCCGCTCAGGGCGACTTTCAAACCGTAAGGAATTTGCGCGTCAACGCCACGCAATGTGGTCGGCCGACCGGGATGGCTAAAGTGCACGTTGTCGAAACGCAGTGCGCCAGAATCCGGCATCGGCTGCGGCGTCACTGGGGTAAGTACGGTCGGCTCTTCGCCGCGCAGTTCCATGACCCGCCCCAGGCTCACGGTCATCCGCTGAATCGCGACATAGAGCCCGAGCAGGCTCTGAACCGGGCCGACCGCCATGCCCAGGTAAGTCGAAAACGCGATCAGCGCGCCCAGTTGCCACGTCCCCTGCACCACCCAGTAACCGCCAATCAAAAACGCACAGGCCCGCGACAACGACGTCAGCGTGCCGGGCACCGCTTGAGTGAAAAACTCGGTGACTTGCAGGCGCAAGAGCTGGCTCATATACCCTTGGCCCAACGTATCCAGCCGCCGCGCTTCGCGCTGTTGCTGGCCGGCGGACTGGATGAACTTCATCACCGGCAAGGTCTCGACCATGAACGAGGACATGTCCGCCGAACGCTCGCGCAACTGCCGCACATCGCGCTCGACCTTGCGCCGCATCCAGCGTAGCCAGAGTACGTCTAGTGGGATCAGCACCAAGGCCAACAGCGAGAGTTTCCACGACAGGGTCACCAACATCGCCACGGCGACCACCAGGCCGATCACGCTCGACACCGCAGAGAACAGCGAATCCACGGCAAAGCGCTGGATTTCCGCGACATCGCCATCGAGACGCGACATCAAATCGCCGATTCGCCGCTGACCGTAGAAACCCGGCGAGAGCGTCTGTAAATGCCGATAAAGGTCATCGCGCAGGGCAAACAGAATCCGTCCGGACAATCGTGTGTGTAGATATCGATTGATGCCTGTCAGCGCCGTGCCCAACAATCCGGCGACAATCATCAGCCCGGCGATCAGCACCAGCATCGCAAAGTTGCGCGCCAACAGGCCGTCATCGATCAGCAGCTTGGTTAGCCAAGGTTGCACCAATACCAGCGACGAGGCGCAGACCGACAGCCCAAGCAGCCCGGCAATCGCCAACCGGTGCGGGCGCACGAAGCTGTAGAGCCAGTGCAACGCCGCTTGCAGGGCTGCGGGGCTCTGGCTGTCGATCAGCCGAACGATCACACGCAGCATCACGAGCGCAACAGTTTAAGCTTGCGATACAGGGTCGCACGGCTGATGCCCAGGGCGTCGGCGGCGGCCGAGACGTTACCTTGATGCGTGTCCAGAGACTGACGAATCAGCTCCAGTTCATGCTCACGAATACTGCCACTCTGAGGGCGTTCGCCGGCGGTCAATTCGTCGAGCATACTGTCGGGCAAATGGTCAAGGGTGAGCACGGTATCCCCCGGCTCACGCATGGCCAACGCGGTGCGCAAAACCATTTCCAGTTGGCGGATGTTGCCCGGCCAGTGATAGCCGCTTAGCAAGCGGATCAAATCGTCATGCAGGACTACCGTCGGCGCATCGAGTTTGGCCAGCAAACGATCCACCAGGCCATTGAAGTCGTCGCGCTCGCGCAAGGCCGGGAGCATCACGCTGATGCCGTTGACCCGGTAGAACAGATCCTCGCGAAAGTGTTTGTCTTCCACCAGACGCTTAAGGTCGCGGTGCGTGGCGCAGATCAGTGCGATGTCGATGTCTTGCTCTTCTCCAGCGCCCAGCGGCGCGACTTTGCGGTCCTGCAATACCCTGAGTAAGCGAGCCTGCAAGGCCAGTGGCATGTCGCCGATTTCATCGAGAAACAACGTGCCGCCGTGGGCCTGTTGCAGACGCCCGACCATGCCGCCCCGGCGCGAACCGGTAAAGGCGCCTTCGCGATAGCCAAACAGCTCCGACTCGATCAGACCTTCGGGGATTGCCGCGCAGTTCACCGCGACGAAAGGTTTGTCGCAGCGCGTTCCAGCCATATGCAGCGCTCGGGCAATGACTTCCTTACCGGTGCCCGTTTCACCCAGCAGCAACACCGGTAAATCATTGGCCAGACCTTGGCGGGCCATGCGTAGCGCCCGGGCGTAACGGGCATTGTTGCCAGCCAGGGATTCGAGATCGGGTTGCGGTTTAGCACTTTTAGCTGGGGTGCGCGGTGGGGTGCTGACGTTGATCGAGCGTTGCGGCGCGCGCAGGCTCTTGTAGAAAAATTCGCCTTTGGCGGTTTGCAGACTGCCGATGCAGCCCTGATGCAGACGCGATAACAGTTGCAGGCCATCGCTCCCCAGAAACTCTTCACAGCGTCGTCCGACCAGCGCCGAACGCTCGGCTTGGAGCAACTGACACGCCTGGGCGCTGACCGCGAGAATCTGCCCGCCGAGACTCACCGCGAGCAAGCCCTGCCAAGGGGATTCGAGGTATTGCCGACGGCTATGGAAGGCGAGGACGATCTGGTCCGGGTAACAGGCGTTGAACACGCGACTTTCGATCTGGCTGACGGCCATGGTCAGCAACGCGGTGCTGTCGTGAACGCGGCCGAGCGGGCCTTCGCGGGTCAGGTCAAGGACACCCAGGATGTCGCCCTGCGGGCAATAAATCGGCACCGATGTGCAGGAAAAATCGGTCAGTCGGTCGAGGTAATGTTCGCCGCAATCAATCATCGTCGGCCGGGCTTCCACCAGCGCGGTACCCAGCGCGTTGGTGCCGCGCGCCGCTTCGCTCCAGCAAGCGCCCAGCGTGATGTCTTGCAGATCGCTCCCTTTGAAACGATCGGCGCGCCCTTCGGCTGCAAGGATGGTGGCGTCGGAATTGGCGAGGATGATGAGCCCTTCCTTGCCCTGGCGTTCGGCCAGATAATCGATGGCCGGCATTGCCGCATCAATCAACAACCGATTGCTCTCCAGCAACACTTCAAGGCTCGCATTCGACTCCAGCGCTAGCTCTTGCTTGGCATTGAAATGCACGCCATGGCTGAGACTACGCCGCCACGACGCATCGATTTCCGCGCGCAATACGCCATCGGGGACAGTGCCTTCGAGGTGCAGTTTTTCCCGGGCCAGCCGGGCTTCGCGATGAAGTTTGGGATGAGTTGTTTTTATCATCAAGCGCTCCGGATCGGTCCGCCCTGCGCCCTTCTAAATCCAGCGCCTTGTCGCCATCTTTACGTTAACGTCAGGGCATTGGCAAGTGCCTTACGGCATTTGCACTTCATCCGTGGCACGGTGATCGCTCTTCGCGAGCCAGTTCGCCCTGGTATCCACGGACACGCGCTTTCTGCGTGCCCACCCAGTAATATCTGGAACGCCAGATTTCCCCGCCGCATGCCTTCACATTGAGCGCAAGCTCATCCGAGTCGCCGTTGTGGAACCGTCGTATCCGAGCATGCCATGGCGAGTTCCAGACTGAGGCAGGGCCAGATGCGTGTCTCACTATCCAGGCTGGTCATTGGGCAGTCCACCGACAGGCATTATTGGACGCACGAGTCATCCACTGGCAGTGCAGCATTCGGCTCAAGCCGGATTGGAAACAGCCAACTTGAGCCCAAACGCGACAAAAACACCGCCCGTGAGTCGGTCAAGCGCCTTCAGGGCCGCCGGGCGCTTCAGGAAATTGCTCAGCGGCACCGTAGCCGCTACCAGAATGCCGAACCAGGCCAGCGTCAACAGCACGTGTAACACCGCAAGGAAGAAGGAGTAACTGGCCACGCTCGCGCCACTCGGGACAAACTGGGGGAGAAACGTGATGTAGAAGACACCTATCTTGGGGTTCAGCAGGTTCGTCAATAAACCGCGAATAAAGGCGCCACGGGCAGGGGCCGCCATGTTCTCGTTCCCCTGCCCTTGCAGCGTCGTCCTGGGTCGCATCAGCAGTTTTACACCCAGCCAGACGAGATACGCGGCACCGACAATTTTCAGCGCCAGGTAAGCCCACTCAGAAGCTTGCAACAGGGCACCGAGGCCCAGTGACACCGCGGCTCCCCACACCAGACACCCGAGCACGATACCGATAGCAGCCATCGCCGCCGAACGTCGACCGCCGGTCGCTGTAGCGCGAAGCACCATGGCGGTGTCCACGCCGGGAGTCACCGTGAGCACTGACGCGGCAGCGATGAAGGCAAGCAGCAGGGATAGGTCGTTCATTTGGATGTCCAGGGCAGTCGGCAGCCGTACGGTTAGCCACTCTAGTTAGCCACCTGGCGTTCGGTCAAACGTTCTGTAGCCCGTTGGCCGAGGACATGTACACCAGAAACATCTGAGCTACGATCCCCAGATCAAAAGACACCACATCGAATCCGATAGTCAGGTTGGCTCACGGCCGCGTCAAGAATGAAGGTGGCGGCTTTCGCAAGCGCCACCCCCATCCTGTTTGCAGCCTCTAGCGTTGCGCCGGGGCGCCTTCTAGAGCGCCTTCTCGGCGTTAAAACCGTCGAAGTTTTCGAAGACCCCCATAAAGCCCGGGACAGACGACTCCCGTGCCCAGTCGCGCTGGAGCTCGCAGTACATCTGCACACGGCTGATGAGTTTCGCACCCGCCTGCTCGATTCGTCGAAGGGCTGCCTCGTGCGCGGCAACTGACGTGCCACCGACCGCATCGACCGGCACATACACTTCATAGCCTTCCTGGATCGCGTCCAGTACTGGGAACGTCAGGCAGGCTTCGGTCCAGAGCGCGGTCATGATGAGCTTGCGGCGGCCGAGGCCCTTGACTGCCTGCTTGAACTCAGTGTCCTCCCAGCTATTGATCGAGGTGCGGTCATAAGTCGGCAGATGGCCGAGCACGTCCTGCAACGCTTGGATCGGCGGTTTGTTGCGACCGGTCGCGACGTTGACCGTCGAATGAATGATTGGAAGGTTGTAGTTGACGGCCGCCTTGGCAACGCTCGTGATGTTGAACACGAGCTCGTCACGGGGCATCGAGCGAATCGAGGAGACCTGGATCGGCTGATAATCGATGATGATCAGCGCGCAATTCTCAGGCGACAACAGGTGGTCGGTATGGGGGTTGCGGATAGTCTCGCTTGTCATTGTCTGGTCCTGTTCTCAGTTGTCATACACGGTGCCAGAGAGCCAGCGCGCACTCGGATAGACGGGCATGGCCCTGACGAAGTGTCTACTGATGTTGTCAGTGGATGGGGTGTTTCCAGGCAGCATTCGCAACTGGCGACATTGCCCGGAAGCGAGGATTATGCTGTTGCCATTTTCGCCGCAGTAGTCGCAACACGAGGCTAGCTGTGTCGCACAAAGAGGAACGCTGACTTGGATATGGAAGAACTGCAAACATTCGTGGAAGTGGCTGACGCCGGGGGCGTTTCGCCTGCGGCGCTCCGGCTTGGGGTATCCAAATCGATCGTCAGCCGCAGGCTCGCCAGGCTTGAGGCGGAACTTGGCATCCAGTTGCTTGCACGATCCACCCGCGGGGCCGCCCTCACTGAAGCCGGGGCCACGTTCCGAGATTACGCGGCCAGGGTCTGCGCCGAAATCGAGGCAGCCAGAGAAACGATCCTGCCGACAGGCGCCCTTCGTGGTCGCTTACGCGTCGCGGCGCCGCTGTCTTTTGGCCCTACCCATTTCGCGCCCATGCTCGCGCAAATGGCACACCGCCATCCCGAACTTCATATCCAGACCTGCTACAGCGATCGCTTCGTCGATCTCATTGCCGAGGGATTCGATTGTGCGATACGCGTCGGGTATCTCCCCGATTCCAATTTGATCGCGAGGAAAATCGGCCCGATCTACACGAAGCTCGTCGCGAGCCCAGGCTACATAAAAGCGCACGGCGCACCAGAGACACCGGACGAGCTCATTGCCCATGAGGCTCTCCTGCAGGGTACCGAAGCGTGGCAATTCATGGAGGGTGACAAGATCATCACGGTTCGTCCGCAGGGCCGCTTCAAGGCGGACAACGGCATAGCGCTCGTGGCGGCCGCAACCGCGGGACTCGGCATCGCGTACCTACCGGATTGCCTGACTTATGAACATGTGAACTCAGGGGCGCTCGTGCCGATCATGACCCGCTATCCACCACCCCCGGCAGGTGTATACGTGGTCCGTCCGCCAGGCCAGCATCCGGCACGGAAGATACGAATGCTCACAGAGCTGCTGATTGAATCATTCGGACAGTCTCCGCACTTCGCGGGGCCCGCTCGTATTTGATTGCCGCAACGATCACCACTGGCCGCCCATGGCCACGGCGTGACTCAAGCGATTGAGGGCTACCTGTCGCCTGCTTCCGCTGCCCCCCTGAACTCAATGGCCTACGGCGGGAGGTGATGCCAACCTGCCTGTACATTTTTTGAGCGCACGTTGAAACCCTTTGCCTACCTGGCATCAGCGCGGTTATCCACAGACATACTCACGGATTTCTTGGATAACTGAATGGGATCGTGAAGCACTCCTGCCGTAGCGAACCTATGGATTCGAGCCCGCCGTTACCGCACACCGTCATCAAAGCATCCAGCCGGGAGATGACCGACCGCGGGCCTTGCATACAAATATCCCTGCATCAGTTCGATACCCATGCCTAGCAGCGTCGAGCTTTCTTCACGAGTCTCGACACCTTCGGCGATGACCAGGATATCCAAGCGCCTGGCGACCAGGATGATGCCTTCGACGATCGCTTGTTTGACCGAGTCTCGATCGATGTCTCGGGTCAGTGCCATGTCAATCTTCAGCACCTGCGGCTGGAACATGGCCAGCAGGTTAAGGCCCGAATAGCCCGCGCCAAAATCGTCGACGGCGGTAATGAAACCCTGACGCTCGTACTCGACGAAAATCGATTTGAGGTGATCAGGGTCTACCACCTTCTCGCCTTCGGTCACTTCGAACATGAGCCTTTCTGGCGGGAAATGGGTCAGGCGCGCCGCTTCCAGGGTGGCCCGGATACACGTCTCTGGCCGGTACACGGCGTTGGGCAGGAAATTGATGCTCAGCAAACAATCGGGAATGTCCAGCAGCCCCAGCCTTGCGGCTTCTTCGATGGCCTTCACCCGGCAAGCCTGGTCGAATCGGTAGCGGTTGCTGTCGTTCACGAGCCCCAGGATGTAGCCAGCCGATTCGCCATTGATGCCCCTGACCAACGCCTCATACGCAAACGCAGTGCGTGTCCGGACGTTGAAAATAGGCTGGAAGGCCATGGTGAAATCAAACCCCAATGCCTCATGGTTGCGGCATTCGGCGCAGCCGAGCGATTGGAACGGAGGGTGTTTCGTCATCATAATATTCCGTGGCGGTCTTGATACATCCCTGCGGGTACAAGGAACTGTAGCCGACACCACTTGAATCGGCGCGGGCCGAAGTTTCTGAAGCGCTGTCGGCCGCCCCCGGACGCTCACGTTGATCGGTACGACATGCATACCTGGCCTTTACGGCTAAAATGCGTAGATTCCGCCACCCGCCGGGGGCGCTTCGTGAGGCCGCGTAGAACCGCGCAACCTCTCAGCGGATATGCAATCTTTTGACCGCCTAACGGTTTTAGCGTGATACACCTACGCCGTTAACCTTATTCGCCGATAAAGATGTGAATCCCATTGGAGCTGACGATGCCCCATCGCACACCCAGACTTCTCCTCGCAGCAGCTACTGCCACGCTGGTTATGTCCGTCACGGCCGCAGTAGGTCCGTTTACCCTGTTCTGGACGAACGAAACGCGTAACGACCGCAACGTGGTAGAAAAGCAGCTGGACGGCATTCGCACAGTACAAGGTTTGCTCGTGGATGCGGAGACAGGCGAACGCGGGTATGCATTAACGGGGATGGAGACATTTCTTCGCCCGTATTACGTCGCCACGTCGCAGCTTCCCAGCGCGATCAAGCTGCTTCGTGAAAACTATCGAAACGATTCGTCCGCTGAAATTGCCAAGGTGGAGGACTTCATAGAGAAGTCCGCACTGAAGCTGGACCACCTGGACATGGTGATCAATTTGCGCAGCACCCAAGGTGCTGCTGCGACGGTGGCCGAAATCGCTTCGGGTAACGGCAAGCACCTCATGGACCAGGTCCGCGACCTGGGAGGCGAGCTGATTCAAGCAGAAGTCGAGGAAGTGGCTGTTCTGGACAACCAGCTTAACGCCAACCTGCGTTGGGCCGTCGCCGTTTCCATCGCAAGCTTCCTGCTGACGCTTGTGCTGGGCCGTTTCATCTACGTGTCCATGCGTCAGACCATAAAACGCCAAGCCGAATCGACGGCTAGCGCACTGTCTTCAAGCACCCAACTGAGCAAAAGCCTGAAAAACCTTGAGCGGCGCAATGCAGAAATAGGTTTGCTCGCAGAAATGGCCCGTCTACTCCAGACCGAGATGAGCCAAGAGGAAACGCTCCAGTTGGTCAGCACTTACTGCCAACAGTTGCTGGACGGCAGTAGTGGAGCGCTGTACCTGTACCGCAATTCGGCTGATGCTTTGCAACCGGCCGCAAGCTGGGGCCACGTCGAGCCTCAATCAGATGTCCTGATCGGTCCCAAAGACTGTTGGGCCATACGTCGAGGCCATGCCCATGTGGTTGAACATCGTCATGAGCTGCGCTGCGCCCACTACTCAGAAACATCAGAGTTCGACGATGGAGACATTCACTGGTGCCTGCCGCTGATAGCCTACGGAGAAACATTGGGACTCTTGCATATCCAGCATGCTGGCGGAAATGACGATAAGGAAGTCAACCGCCAGTTTGCGGAAGCTGCCGCGGAGCAAACCGCGCTAGCGTTGGCGAATGGCAGGATGCGCCAGGTCCTGCAAGTCCAGTCGATCAAAGACCCGCTGACGGGTCTGTACAACCGTCGCTTCATGGAGGAAACACTCAAGCGCGAACTCTCCAAAGCCACTCGAGACGCAGTGGACCTGAGCGTCATCATGCTCGACCTGGACAACTTCAAGAAGCTGAACGACATCCATGGTCATGCTGCGGGTGACGCGGTGTTGCGAAGCACGGCATCCTTGATCACGAAGTCAATCAGAGCCACCGATGTCGCCTGCCGCTTTGGTGGAGAAGAGCTGATCATCATATTGCCCGATTGCTCCATTGAAGACGCTCTCCTGCGAGCCGAATCCATCCGGGATTCGCTGGAAAACTTGAGCCCTACGGATGGATTGCAGACGTTCAGCGTTACCGCATCCTTTGGCGTGGCCTCGACGACGCGTAACGGGACCGATCAAACCTTATTGCTGCAAGCAGCGGACGCCGCGCTGTATAAGGCCAAGCGCGAGGGGAAAAACCGCGTAGCCTCGTAGCCGGTCATAGAGAAGGCAGAACGTAAGCATCCTCGGAACATCAGGCAGCCAAGGGACGCCCCCTCTTCGCAACGCCTGTATGACCTTGGACAAAGCGCCCCTGACACCCCCCAGCTCATCCGCGAGCAACGTCAGCACCCAAATACCCGATGAAGTCACCGCAACGGTGTGTTCCAGAGGGTGAAACACCTTCCCTTTCCCTCGGAGTTCGAGGGGTTCGATCTGAACCCAACGTCCACCGACAATTAATCCGTTTAAATACAAGCACTTACATGATCATTGAGTTTATTCTATAAAAATATATTGCGCGCAAACATTTTAGACGATAACTTTATCGCAGTTGATTAGCGCGCAAGCATTTACCGCGCATCACAATCACTGGGTAACCCGCCCTTTTCTTCTCTTACAGGTAGTCACTCATGAAAAAGATTCTTTCTGGTCTGGCCCTCGCCACCGCTTTCGCAGCCACTGGTTTTGCAAACGCGGCTGACGTCAAACCTACAGTGGTCTTGGTCCATGGCGCTTTCGCCGACTCATCGAGCTGGAACGGCGTAGTCAAAATTCTGAAAAAAGACGGCTATCCGGTCATTGCGGCGGCGAACCCGCTGCGCGGCGTCAGCAGTGATGCACAATCGGTGGCAAGCATCGTCAAGAGCATCAAGACACCGGTGGTTCTGGTCGGCCACTCCTATGGCGGTGCGGTGATCAGCGAGGCGGCGTATGGCAATCAGAACGTGAAGGGCCTGGTGTACGTAGCGGCGTTCACCCCGGAAACTGGCGAAACCGCGGCAGAACTGTCTGGACGATTCCCGGGGGGCACCCTGGCCTCGGCCTTGTCGGCCCCGGTCGAACTGGCCGATGGCGGCAAGGATCTCTATATCCAGCAGGATAAATTCCACGACCAGTTCGCAGCCGATGTGCCTGAGGCTGAGGCTCGCCTGATGGCGGCCGGCCAACGCCCCATCACCGTCGCCGCGCTGAACGAAGCCGCCACGAATCCTGCCTGGAAAACCATTCCGTCCTGGTTCGTATACGGCGACAAGGATAAGAACATTCCCCCTCAGGCCATGGCGTTCATGGCCGAGCGTGCGCACTCCAAACAGACCGTCGTGGTTAAAGGTGCCTCCCATGTGGTGATGGTTTCCAACCCGAAGGTGGTGGCAAACCTGATCGAGAAAGCTGCGCAATAAATGTAATTGGCAACACGAGGCCCGCGCATGCGGGCTTTTTGCCGTTGTCCGTGAAGTTGAGTTTTTCGCCAGCCTGGTGGCAACGCTCATCGCTCGGAAAAAAAGGCCTCCCGTGCCGACGGCTCCTCAGCGACGTGATGACCGCTGTCAATGCCTGCGCCAGTGACTTTCCGTTCTGCCCACTGCCTTGATGAGACGTGACAATAGGGCCTAGGATCGCAAAGACGGGAACAGACATGCAGAGGAGAATCAGCCCCATGCCCCCGCACCTTGCCGATCTTTATAGCGACTACATCGCCTGCCTGAATGCACAGGACTGGGAAAACCTAGGCCATTTTGTGCACCCGGATGTGGTTCACAACGCGAGACCATTGGGGTTGCACGGCTATCGAAGCATGTTGGAAGCGGATTATCGGGCTATCCCCGACTTGCGCTTCGCCATTGAATTCCTGGTGATCGACCCACCTAAGTTGGCAGCTCGCCTGGCCTTCAATTGCACGCCGGTTGGGGAATTCCTGGGCCTGGCGGTGAATGGGACACCCATCTCCTTCGCCGAAAACGTTTTCTACGGGTTCGAGGACGGCAGGATCCGCGAGGTCTGGTCGGTCATCGACAAGGCAGTGATCGAAGCTCAGCTCCGATCAGGGTAGCGGATGCCTCAAGGCTGCAGGTTATCCAGGGCCTCCATGCTGGTGTGAAGCCTGCTCCGTTCCCATGGGTGACGGAGCAGAGCATAGACAAAGCCTGACCAGAACTTATGCCATGGGTGGGTGGCTGAGCAATCAACCACCTCGCTTTCCCAAGCCCTAGATCATCGGTGAACTGCTCACCACCCGCAGCGCCAACCCCTCGAACGCATCCAGCGTAATGGTGAATTCGCCCTCAGGCGTGAGATCACCTTCGACCCGCTCATTGATGATGTCGACCACCGGCCCCGGTGCGATATTGGGCAGGTGCAGGGTTTCAGTGATCGGCGTCGAACCGAAGTTCAGCGAGGTGATTTGCGTACCTTTGCCTGCCGGCAGTTCGTGAACCATGATCAACAGTCCCGGATGCTCGACGTCCGGAATCAGTATCTGGCGACTGGCGGCGATATCATAGGCACGGCGCGCAGCGAGAATCTTGCGCAGCTGCGAGACGAACGAATCCGGATCTTTCAACTGGCTTGGCAAGCTGCCATACAGGGTCTTCGGACGCGGCATCTGGCCGGCCGAAAATGCCGCATCAGGGTTGAGGTCCACCAGATCGTAGGCACCGCGATGAATCCAACGCGTGTCGCCGTCGCCCATCAAATGCTCGACCTGTTCGGCCGGCAACGGCAACGCGCCGACCAGGTCCCAGCCAGACAATGCGAAGACGCCGGGTTGCATCGCGTTGTACATCACCAACAGCAGATGAACCTGGCGAATCTGCTGGATATCTGCCGTCGTAATGGTTTCGAGATCGCGAATCCCCAACGCCGCCGTGATGATGCTCGCGGTGGTGCAGGACACGCCGTTGGTGACGAATTTCAGATTGTAAGGCGCATGCTCGCCAGTGAGGCGCTCGTACATCTGCTCGCGGATGTGCTCGCGCAGGATGCTGCCGGGAAAGGTCTGGCCTTGATAGAGGTAAGTATCGTGGGCGTGCAGGGTCCAGAAGTGCACCAACTCCAGGGTCAACTCATCATGATTCTGCAGCGCATGAATCAGCGAGCCCGGATCGATGCCGAGGGTGTGCATCTGCCGCAGCATCAAGCGCAGGAATTCGGCATCGCCCATCAGCAAAGCATGCTGGTAGGCGGGTCGGGTGATGAAGTCGTAAGAGAGATCCGCCCCTCCATGGGACATGGCGGCGATATCGTCTACGGTCAGGTTCAGTTCCTGGAAACTGAAGCCGCCGGCCTTGCGAATCGCTCCAGCGAGCAACTGGTTCCCGGTGATCGATAGCGGATGGCTTTCGGACCAGGCGGTACCCTCGAGCTTGCGCTCCACGCCAAGAAATCCGTTGGCGTCCAGACGGAGGATTTTCGCCCCCGAGACATCGATGGCATGCAGCGCGTCCCCAATGACCATCTGCTGAGCGGCAAAGGTCGGGTCCAGCCAGTTCAGCGAAGGTTGCCCTTCCTTGAAGTAATGCAGATAGACCCAACGGCGCGGCTTGCCGTCAACGCCCATCACCACCGGTGTCGCACTCCAGTCGGTTTCCTTGACGCCTGGTTCGAAGAAGATCACCCGTTGCAACTGCCCGACGATGTAATGCTTGTCCCGCAGAATGTCGACCTGCTGCGGGGTGAGGTTCTGCGCATCGCGCCCCTCGGCAATGTCGGGCAGCAGCGGCCAATCGTCCTCGCGGATTTCCACCATGTGGTAGAGCCCCGGATAATCTTCATACGCCATCTCGGCCAAACGAAAATCCGCGCCTTTGCCGGTATGGGACGGGATGACATCCTCGATGACGACCGCATTGTGCGCGGCGGCCATTCGGGTCAATGCTTGCAACTGCGCCTCGGTGCCCAATTGCGGGTCGAGTTCGAAACTGATGCGGTCAAAATTGCCGTCAATCGTAGGTGTGTAGTCAGTGCCCGAAAGACCACCGGACCTTTTCAAAGGGCCATTGTGGATGCCCTGGATACCGATTCTCGACAGCGCATGCCATAAGGTTTCATCCCCCAGCGCTTCGAGCACAGTGCCATTTTCGCCGGTAACGATGGAGGCCGGATACGCGGTGAACCACACCGAAGCCAATGCCGAGGCGTCGCGAGGCCGAGTATGGGCATAGGGCTGCTGCCACATTCGGCCCTGGCCCGAGTAGAGCTTGGCGCGCTTCCTCGCAGCATTGAGCATCGATTGTTCGACCAGCCAGTCGACATGATTTTTCTCGGCTGCCGTCATGGACACAATCACCTCCGTCATGGAAAAACCGCAGTCGCCCCTCTCCAACCGAAGCGCCGCTCGTTTTCATATGAGGCCACCACACGACATTCGTTGCATCGAATCAGGAGAAAGCCTGCGAGGTGCAATCGGCCAGGTCAGAGCGAAGCTCGATCGGCTGCAAACAAGCTGCGGGGGCTCATCGTCAATGCCGCCGCAGTTCGGCCGGCCCTACCTGGCGCCATTCATTCCACAGGCTCACTGCTTCGACGTGCCTGTCGACTGGCCCCTGGCGGCTGGCCATTGATGCGCTTGAATGCACGGCTGAATGCCGCTTGTGAGGTATAGCCCAAGCGTTGTGCGACAGCATCGATCGACAGGTTGTCCTGCGTCAGCCACTGGCTGGCGATCCGCATCCGCAGTTCGGTGGCGTATCGCAATGGAGGTACGCCAATGGTGGCTTGGAACCGTTGGGCGAACACGGAGCGCGAAACGTGGGATTCGGCCGCCAGCTCGGCCACCGTCCACTCGCGCCCGGGTTGGCGATGCAACGCAAGGATAGAGCGTGCCAGGCGCGGATCGCGCAGCGCAGCCATGAGCCCTTGCGCACTTTCCGAGCCATGCTCGACCCATCCCCGTACGAACAAGGAGGCAGCGACTTCCGCAAGCCGAGCCATGATCCCGGCATACCCGATGCGTCCGGCGCAGATCTCACGCTTGATTGAATCGAGTATCGCTCCCAGCCCTGGATAACGTTGACCACTGGTGTCCGCCACCATGACATTCGGCATCAGCTTGCCTAACGCCCGCATGCCCCCCAGGTCGAACTCCATGCAGCCATAGAACAGGATCGTACTGGGCGTGGAAAGTGTGCTCGGACAAGTGTTCACACCGCTGACAGCCTCGCCCAAGGGAGCGGCATCAAGTTGGTCGATATTCTGGACCGTGACATCCAGGGCGGATAGCAGTTCGTGCCCATGGCCTTGCGGCACCAACACCGCGTCACCTGTCGAGAGGTGATGCATCGCGCCATCGCCCGTACGCAGGATAGCCGTACCCACCGCCAGATAATGAAAGTAGGCATGGCCCGATTTGTGTTCGAAACCCAAGCCAAAGCTCGGGCCCGTTTGAATACGGCGGTACTGAACACCGCGCAGCCGCATCCCCGTGAGCAGTTCGCTAATCAGCTCAGAAGACAGAGCGAATGGTCCTGATTCCGTCATGTTAGGTGTTTCGATCAAAAGACTAAGACTTAGCATCATAGATCATCCTGACGCTCAGCCCTAGAGTGTGTCTCACAATCACTTTCCAAGGATTCTTGAGATGAGTAGCGATGTTCTTGACGCTGCACCTGGCAGCGTTGCTGGAGTAGAGCCGGCCACCCCGGCATGGACGGCGGTTTTCTCCCTGACCATGGGGGTCTTCGGCCTGCTGACGGCCGAATACCTTCCTGCCAGTTTGCTAACCCCCATGGCCTCTGATTTGAACGTGTCCGAAGCGCTGGCCGGACAGGCCGTGACCGTCACCGCCGTGGTTGCGTTGTTTGCCGGGCTCCTGGTACCCGGCCTGACCCGCCAGCTCGACCGCCGTACCGTCTTGCTCGGTTTCTCCGCGCTGATGATCGCCTCCAACCTACTCGTTGCCCTGTCATCGAGCCTGGCGGTCCTGCTGTTGATGCGGGTGCTGCTTGGCATCGCGTTGGGCGGGTTCTGGAGCATGGCGGCAGCCGTGGCCATGCGGCTGGTACCGGCCAAGTTCGTACCTCGTGCGTTGTCCATCATCTTCAGCGGCATCGCCGTGGGAACAGTGGTTTCCGTGCCGCTGGGCAGCTATCTGGGCGGCCTGCTCGGCTGGCGCAGTGCCTTTTACGCAGCCGCGGCGGTCGGCGTTCTGACGTTGATCTTCCAGTGGTTCACCCTACCCCGCATGGCGCCTGGGAAAATGGCACGCGCCGCCTCCGTGCTGGAATTGCTCCGCCGTCCTGGCATTGCCATAGGCATGGTCGGATGCGTGCTGGCACACACAGGTCAATACGCACTGTTCACCTACATACGTCCCGCACTTGAAAGCGTTGTACCCATCGACACCGACGGCCTGGCTTTAATGCTATTGGGCTTCGGCGCCGCCAATTTCGTTGGCACGCTCGTGGCGGGTTGGCTGCTGGAGCGTAGCTTGCGCCTGACATTGATCCTCATGCCTGCCTTGGTAGCCGTGGCCGCGTTTGCCATGATCTCGCTTCCTCTCCAGGCGCCGGGACTGGCACTCGCAGTCGCCCTCTGGGGCCTGGCTTTCGGCGGGGTGCCGGTTGCCTGGTCAAACTGGGTGGCACGCGCGGTTCCGGATCAAGCCGAAACCGCAGGTGGGATGGTCGTCGCTGCGGTGCAGTCGTCAATCGCCGCGGGCGCTGCACTCGGCGGGTTGGTCTTCGGCTTTGGCGGCGTAATGGGCGTCTTCATCATCGCAGGCGCAGTGATGTTGCTGGCCGCTCTGCTGATTGCGCTTCGTGTTCGAGTGGCATTGCCAAAGCATGCTGGAGACGAACGATCAGAACATTCCCGACTTGCGCTTTGAAATCGAATGTCTGCGGGTGCGGCAATTCGGGGCCAGATGCGGCAAACCAGAGGAACGCGCAACGTTCGCGTATTGCTCCAACAGCCGAGCCAAGTCCTGGTAACAGATCGCTAGATGATGTGCTCCGAGTCTCCTCATCGACCTCGATGTACGCCGGGCCTGGGCGGCGCTGATCGCCGGATGATGAGCATATCGAGCGATCCGCCGGGCTCCGGTTTGTGCGCATTGGGCGACGGGCGATTCAGGATCGATACCACTCGCGTTACGCTGTAGCCGGCTCAATTGTTTACTCAGCTGCAGCGACAAATAACCCGCGTGGTAATCCTGCGTGTTATCAGCGCCAAGCAAACTTTTCAACGCGACGAGCCGGGATAGTTGTTTCGCTTGCCATTTTGAGTGATCGATATGGCTTCCACGGCGAAGTAGCCGGCGTATGTCCTTGTGGAGCGAGTGTGTCAATGCCCGAACATGTTTAGCGGGATCCTTCGGCAAGACCTGGAACGCTAATAGACAGACGAGCATTGCAACGATCCAGGCCAGCGCTTGGTTGGCGAAATCGACGAAATTGTAGAAGGCGGTATCGCCGGTGCTCACCAAGGTATTGAACCCGATCAGGTAGGCAATTCCTTGCAGTGCGTAGCGCGGTTGGCTCGTCGCATGGATCCCGAAGGACCAGAACGCAGCCAATAACAGGAATAACAAAGGGAAGCCGTTGATCTGCGGCATCAACAGGAATTTGCACAGCGCTGCCGCCAAAATGGCGTAGAGCGTGCCCCGAATAAAGCTGGCGATACCTTGGGCGGGCGCGGAGGCCGGCGCCAGCAGTGTGCAGCAAGGACCCAGAACCGCCAGTAGCGCGGGCCCTTGATCCCAACCGCTGAGATACCAGACCGCACCCGCGGCCAACGTGGCGAGCAGTGCCCTGATGCCGTTTCGCGCCGCATCAGCGTAATTGCGCGGATACACCACGGCACGTACCTGCTCGCGGCGAGCATGGTCGAGGCTGGAGAAGTTCAGCAAGGCCTCGCCCAGATCCGTCAGTTGTTCGTCCAAGCGTTCGCTGAGCAACCGCGAGTGGTGGTTTGAGTCAGCGAAATCATTCACCAGGCTACGCAGTTGCCCCACCGTATCGGCAGCGGCGAGAAAGTCGCAGTGGGTGTCGTTCATCCGCTCACCCAGTTGCCGCAATGCCGCGCTTATCCGCGCGAGCAACGTGGGGTCGATCCCGGGGTATGGATCGTCGCTGTGCACATCGAGTACAGCGGATTGCAAATGCGCCAGGCCCGCCTGAATCGCCAACTGCCGGGAGCGAATCCGCGACGATTCGCCCCGCCCTATTCCCAATTGGTCGTCCACCTTGCCGATGTCCATGGCGAGCGGGTGGCGTTGCGTCACCAACTCCGCGGACTGCTCGCCTGCAAGCCTCGCGGCAAGTAGCTGAGCACTGCGGACACAGACATCGACCAGCGAGTTGCGAAGCTTCTTCTCCATCGTCCTGGAACTGCACAGCGTTACCACCAGGCTCAAGCTCAGCACCCCGAGTGCCACCGCCGTGCCGCGAGTGAGGATGTGATCGAAGGCCTGTTCAGGTACGACGATGGCAGGCCCCAACGCCAGGCAGACCGTATAACCCGCCACCACTGCCGCGGTAGCTTGGTAATGGCGCAAGACGCTCATTGCACTGACGCACAGGCCCAGCCACATACCGATGGCGAGTATGAACAGCAGCATCTGTTGAGCGAACAGCCCTGTCAGCACGAAAGCCGCCACCAGGCCTACCAGGGTTCCCAACATCCGGTAGAAGCCCTTTCCCAGCACCGCTCCTTGGATGGGCTGTACCAGCAGCAACACGGTGGATGCCCCCGAGAACGGCGACTCCAGATGCAGTTGGAAGCCGAGCCACAGCGCCAGCCCCGCCGCCAAGACACTACGCAACACGTAGAAGAAACTGGCGGGCGTCCAGGGCAAGGGGATGGTCGCGAGCAAGCGTGTCGCCAGGCGAGTCATCACATGAACGCCTGCAGCCATTGGGTGAGTCGCCAGCGTGGCGCGGCGTTCGGCTGCGTCACTTCGACACTGGCGGTCATGCCCGCCGCCAACTCCACGCCGTCCGGGACCCTGACCAACTCGATGCGCACGGGTACGCGCTGTGCCAACCGAATCCAGCTGAAGGTCGGGCTCACCTGAGGCAAACCGCTGTCGTTGCGCAATTCATTCGCATCGGCGATGCCCCTGCCCATGCTTGCCACATGCCCTTCCAGCAGTTGGGCAAACCCCATCAGCTTGATCGACACCGGCGCGCCGATGCGCACACCCGGCAGCTTGGTCTCTTCAAAATAACCCGTGATCCAGAAACTATGGCCATCGACCACGAATAGGTTGGTGTGGCCAGCCTCCGCGTAGTCACCGGGCTGTAGCCGAAGTTGAGTGACGTAGCCGTCCACCGGCGAACGAATCATCGTGCGGTCCAGGTCGAGCTGCGCCTGGGCTAACTGGCTGCGTGCCGCGTCCAGGCGCGCTTGGGCCACAGCCAAGTCACGCGCCGCGTTGTCAATTTCTTCCCGGGCGATGGCGTCGGCCAATTGGGATCGCCGCTTCAATTGTGCACTGCGCTGCTCGAACACACTGCGCGCTTCAGCGTACTCCGCCGCACGCTGTTGCAGCGCCAATCGATAAGCACGCGCATCGATGTGATACAGCAAATCGCCCCTGGCGACCCATTGGTTGTCGCTGACCGACAACTGATCGATTTGGCCGCTAACCTCTGGCGCAATGCGGACGACCTGCGCGCTCACCCGTCCGTCCCGCGTCCAGGGCGCCAAGACATAAGCCCGCCAAAGTTGCAGGCAGAACACCAGGGCCAGCACGCCAAGTCCCAGGGTGGCGGCAGGTTTGAGGATTTTGACGATAGACATGGCCGGCCTCACTCAGCAATTGACGACCATCGCCGACACGACGATAAGCGAGACAAAAAAACGCGCCAGCGCCGGGTGCCACGCCTCGTCCAGCCAACGTCGGGCAAGGCGCTCAATGAGTTTGTAGGCCAAGACCGATGCCCCCAGGTAGATCAACAAGGGGGGGACATAGAGGTTGGCAATGGAGATTTCGCTGAGCATGGCAAGCACCGGGATTCGGAGGGGTCTAGGGTTCGCCCGCGTACTGAAGGGGGCTTGGTGATGATGCTAAGGGACGACCATCATTGCCGATATTGAGTACACTGCCAAAATATAATCAAATTCAGACAGACGCCGACGACACGCCATGGCCGAAATCCACCGTTTCCACGTCGATCAATTCGAGTACGACAACCTGTCGCAACCTGCCGTGGCACTGATGCTGGAGACCCGGCGCAACGACAGTGAGTCCGCCGAACACAAGCATCGCAAGGGGCAACTGGTCGTGGCTTATTGCGGGGGTATTGTGTGTACGGTGGAAGATGGCGTGTGGATGGTCCCGTCAGGGTTCGGCGTCTGGATTCCGGGAGGGGTCGCCCATAGCAACCGCGTCACGGCCAACGGGCAGGTCTGTTTTTTATTCGTGGAACCCGGCGCCGCGTCGCTTCCCGATCGCTGCTGTACGCTGGCGCTGTCGCCACTGATCCTGGAACTCATCCTCCACCTGAGCGGCCAGGTCCAGGATTACCCCGCCAATTCGCGCATTGCACGGCTGGCCAACGTGCTGCTGGAAGAACTCGAACTGGCGCCCACGGAACAGCTTTACCTGCCTTTGCCCGCCTCAACCCAACTTCGCACAATTGCCCGGGCGCTGGCGCAAGAGCCGTCCAACCGCGCCACCATGGCCAGTTGGGCACGGCATGTGGCCATGAGCGAACGCTCCCTGGCCCGCCTGATAAAAAGCGAGACCGGGCTTACCTTCGGTCAATGGCGCAAGCAATGGCAGATCATCGTCGCGTTGCAAAGCCTGGCCGAGGGGCAGTCGGTGCAGAGAACCGCTGAAGCGCTCGGCTACGAGTCAGTCAGCTCGTTCATCACCATGTTTCGCAAGACCTTGGGCACCTCACCGGCACGCTACCTGCGCAATACCACGCTACGGCAATGAGCCGGGGGCGAGAGATATCCGCATCATGGTCACGCAACCGCCGCTGCAGCCGCTCTGGAGCGCCAGACAAACGCCAACACCATCAACAGCCCCAGCCCCGCCATCGCCGCGCCGGCCAGGGAAATCGCCGGATAACCCAGCCCGGCATTGATCACTGCGCCGCCCAGCGCCGCCCCTATCGCGTTGCCAAGGTTGAAGGCACCGATGTTCACCGCCGAGGCCAGATTGGGCGCGTCCTTGGCGGCTTCCATGACGCGCATCTGTAGTGGCGGCACCAGGGCGAAGCTGGCGATGCCCCATATCAGGATGGCCACGGCGGCCGGCAGAGGCCAACGCATCAGGACGGTGAACGCCAGCAAGACGAGAATCAGTACGCTCAGCGAAACGATCAGGGTGCGGTCTATCGAGCGGTCGGCGGCCTTGCCACCCCACATGTTGCCCAGCGTCAACCCCACACCGAACAGCACCAGCATGGCGGTGATGTAAGCGGTGGACCCGTGGGTCTCGTTGCTGAGGATCGGCGCGATGTAAGTGAAGACGGTAAACATTGCACCCGAGCCGACGACGGTCAGGGCCAACGCCCCCAGCACCGGGCCACGGCCCAGTACTCGAATTTCAGCCAGCACACCGACGCCTTGCGACATTTGCAGGTTGGGCAAGGCGAACCACAGCGCGGCCATGGTCAGCCCGCCGAGGCCGGTGATACCCCAGAATGCCGTGCGCCAGCCAAACAGTTCGCCAAACCAGGTGGCCAGCGGCACACCGCCGATGGTCGCCAGGGTCAGGCCCATGAACATTGCCGCAACCGCCCCGGCACGTTTGTCCGGGGCGACCACGCTGGCGGCGACGATGGAGCCAACGCCGAAGAACGCACCGTGGTTCAGCGAAGTCACCACCCTGGCGATCATGAGACTGTAGTAATCGGTCGCCAGGGCTGACATCAGATTACCCAGGGTGAAAATCGCCATGAGCCCGATCAGCAGATAGCGCCGGGGGATCCTGCCGGTGGTCAGGGTCATCAGCGGCGCGCCGAGCAGTACGCCCAGAGCGTAGGCACTGACCAACAGTCCGGCGGCAGGAATGGAAACACCGAGATCCGCAGCGATGCCCGGCAACATGCCCATGGGGGCGAACTCGGTAACGCCGATGCCAAAGGCACCGATGGCGAGTGCAACAAGTGGTGGATTGATACGCATGGAAGGCTCCTCATCTATGCTGCGAATGCTACGATCCCGTCTTTTCAGGCGGTAGATAGCATTGTTGGCAATCACCTTTGCGTAAGAGGCACAAATGGACTTCAACGGCAGGTCAGGTGAAATGAGCGTGTTCGCCACCGTGGCGCAGGAAGGCAGCCTGTCAGCCGCCGCGCGTGCATTGGGGCTGACACCCTCGGCGGTCAGCCGGATCATCGCGCGTGCCGAACAACGCCTGGGTACCCGCTTGCTGTTGCGCACCACCCGAGCGATCACCTTCACCGCCGAGGGCGAGGCTTTCCTGCGCGGCGCCCGGCGTATCCTGGCCGACATGGATGAGGTCGAAGAAGCGATCGCCGACCAGGGCGTACCCAGGGGCCGTTTGCGGGTCAGTGCCGCCCTTGGCCATGGGCGGCTGGCCATCGTTCCTTTGGTGGCGGCATTCAGCGCCCGCTACCCGAACATCGTCGTCGACCTCACCCTCGGCGACGAAGTCGTCGACATTCTCGGCGGCCAGGCCGACGTGGCGGTACGCTTCGGCCATCTGCCGGACAGCCCGCTGACCGCGCGCAGGATCGGCGACACCGGCCAGGTCGTGGTGGCATCGCCCGAGTACCTGCAGCGCCACGGCATCCCCCAGGAGCCGGAAGACCTGCTACGACACAATTGCCTACGCTTCAACTTCCGGCGTGCCGAACCCAACTGGCCGTTCATCCGCGACGCCAGGGAGTTTTCCCTGAAGGTCAGCGGCAACATCGAATGCAGCAGTGGTGAAGCGCTGGCACAACTCGCGCGAGTGGGTGCCGGCATTGCCCGTATCGGCGAATTCACCGTGAGCGAAGATCTGCAGCGCGGTGACCTGATACCGCTATTGGAAGCCTGGAACCCAGGCGACCGGGAACCGATTCACGTGGTGTTCGTAGGGGGCTCGGCAATGCCGGCACGGGTTCGGGTGTTCGTGGATTTCTTGCTGGAACATCACCGGATGTAAGCGGTGGCATCACGGAAAGCGACCGTGATCACACGCGCACCTTTCCATCTGGCAAGCTGCGCCGCTAGATGCCGTATCACTCTGCAGCCAGGAGCCTCTTCACCTCGGCGACAATCGAGTCGATGTCGAATGGCTTGGGCAGCACTGCATCAAACAAATCCGATCTCTTCATCCCCACGTGAGCCTGGGCGCCGCTCATCAAGATGATCGGCAAACCCTTGACGGACGGTAGGGCTCGCACGGCCGTGGCGAATTCAAGACCATCCATGACCGGCATCATGAAGTCAGTGATGATCAAGGCTGGACGTTCTCTTTCCAGCACTTCGAGTCCTTTTTGACCATTGCTGGCTTTTACGACCATGAAGCCCTCGTCCTCTAGCGCAAAACCGAGGATGTCAGCGATCAAATACTCGTCGTCGACGACCAGGATGGTGGTCATGTTAATTCAACCCGCTCAAAGACTTATGAAATTGAACCAGGCAATGACTCAGCTGCGACTGAAGGTTCATTTTTCAAAGCCTTTTCAAGGAAAACATCTTGATCCCGGATGACCACCTCGAATCGCGAGGGGTCATAAGCGCTGTCTCGTACCTTAAGAATGGAGAGCGTCCTTCTTAGTTCAGAGCGATCCTCAAGGAAGCGCATGAGCATCAGGTTGTCGACGATGCTGGACAGGTCCGAGTTCGGTGAACTGACCTCGGAACCGAATAGGTCTCGCATCTCCCAGGAGGCGAACACCGTAACGCCCCGGGATCGCAGCTCGTTCATCAGCGCGCTGTAGAAATCGGTAATCCGCGCGGGATTTGTCGAAGTCCGTGTCATGCCGCTCAGGCTATCGATGAACAGGCGCTTGATACCCTTTTCCTTGACGATGTTCAGCAGTCGTGCGCCGAGTCCATCCAGCAAGCCTTCGGTGGTGGGCTGCCAGGCAATGCTCAACGCACCGCTTTTTTCCATGTCTTCGATATCGATGCCCAGGGAGAGGCCTTTGAGGCGCAGTCGCTGCGGGCTTTCATAGAATCCGAAATGCAAGCCAGGGGCATCCGCCGTCGACTTGGCGAGGAATTTGAGACCCAGCGTCGTTTTACCAATCCCGGAAGGACCGATGACCAGGGACACGCTGGAGCTGTGCAAGCCTCCACCCAATATGTCATCCAGTGAATCAATCCCGCTGGCTATACGCGTCATGTCAGCACTGTCGGGCGCAGAAGGACGGCTGTAGAGGCTTTCCAGGCGCGGATAGACAACCAAACCGTCGTCGTTGATTTCACATTCGTGAAGACCGGTCAACGCACCGCTGCCGCGGGTCTTGCGCAGTTGAATGCGCCGAACCGAACGCGTCCCGAACAGCTCTTCACCCATTTCGATGACACCGTCCACCATCGTGTGCTCGGGGCTACCGTCGTCGAGCCGCGAACTGGTGAGGAACAACACGGTGCAACCGGCGAAAGCGGCATGTCCCTGCAGCTCTGAGATGAATTTCTTGGTGTCGATGGGCGAGTCGGCCTTGGAGCGCGCATTGAGCAGACCATCGACAACCATCACGGTAGCCTTTTGCCGACTGATCTCCCGTCGAAGCAGTTTCACCACTTCATCCAGGCCTTCGTTTTCCAATGTGTCGAATGCGCTGACAAATTGGATTTCAGCGCCGACTTTGGCTGAGTCGAAAAAGCTCAGCGTAGAAAGAAACTGGAAAAGTCGATCATGTGATTCGGCCAGCAGCGTGGCGACTAAAACACGACCACCACTGCGGGCATGATGGAATCCAAGTTGGTTCGCGAGGATAGTCTTGCCTGAACCTGGGCGTCCTTGGATTATGTATGAAGCACCCGCGACCAGCCCTCCCTGGAGCAGCGCGTCGAGTCCTTCGATTCCGCTTTGAAGGCGTTTTAGCTTTTCCACAATGCGACCCTGATCTGAAAAACAGGCTGTTCAAGCCCAATGGAGGGGATGCTAACGCCATTTCCACTTCGGAGCCATTCAGGTTGAATGGAAAATTGGTCTGGGAGTCGCCCGTCTTGGGCCGATACGACTCCACCGACAACGCCCAAGCGTTGCCCGCAGCTTCCTCAATAAACGCTCAAAACAAGGCATCCAATACTCGGTAATAGCTGATTCCGGCCGCAAGATAAAGCCGCTGCAACGCATGAAACGGAATTCGCCGCAATGGCATCACCGGGAATGGGAAGTCCTGCGTCGCCCCTGAGAGCTTCGCGGCCAGATGCTTGCCTAACGCCGTGGACAGGGCGATACCGCGGCCGTTGTAGCCGAGCAAGACTGACAGCCCCGGTGCCGGATCGTGCACATGGGGAAGAAAGCTTTGCGTCAGCGCGACCCGACCACTCCAGCGGTATTCGACAGGTACATCCGCCACTTGCGCAAACAGCGCCCCCAGCGAACGCTCCAGGTGCGCCCAGTCACGCTGCCGGGAAGGCTCCGAGAACGGCCCTCGCCCTCCCAGAAGCAAACGCCCCTGGGCATCCAGCTTGAAGTAGAGCAGCAAACGGCGGGAGTCCGAACAGACCTCGCCACCGGGCAGGATGGTCTTGCGGATCGCCGGCGGGAGCGGACGGGTCGCGATGATGAAGCTGTTGGCGGCGACGACGGTCTGGCGCAACCCGGGCCACAGGTCGTCGGTGTAGCCATCGGTGGCCAACAACACCCGTTGCGCACTGACCTTGAAGCCTTGCGCTGTGGACAATAGCCAGCCTGATCGCTGTCGCTGCAGCCCCGTGACGCGGCTGTGGCCGTGGATCATTGCGCCCTGCCCCACTGCGGCCTTCGCCAGGCCACGGGCGTAACTCAATGGATGCAAGCTGCCGGCCCGAGGATCGACCCACCCCCCCAGGTAATGCTCGGTACCGATACGCTGGCTGACCGCGGCCCGGTCCAACAGCTCCACCTTGACGCCCCGGCGTTGCCATTGCGCGGCGCGCTGCTCGATGGTCTTCATCGCGGTCGTTGAACAGGCCGGTTGAATCCAGCCTTTCTGGGTGGCATCACACTCGATCCCGTACTGACGAATCAGCGCAAACACCTCGTCAGCGGCTGACCCGGCCGCCTCGATCATCGCTTCGGCCCGGGCCGGGCCGAACTTGGCGTGCAATTGATCCGGGTCGAACTTCAGCCCGGGAATCACCTGCCCGCCGTTGCGCCCCGAGGCCCCCCAGCCTGGCTCCCCGGTGTCCAGCACACAGACGCTGACACCCGCTTCGGCCAAGCGTAAAGCCGTCACCAAACCGGTATAGCCGGCCCCCACGATAGCCACATCCACTTGCTTGTCTTCGGCCAAGGCCGGCGTTTGCACCGCCGGTGTGGCCGTCGCGGCCCAGAGCGAGGCCGGCAGTTGCGGGGCGAAAGGTGCATTCATGCCGGCACCTCCCCGCTGTGGTTGAGCAGTCGGCGGAGAAAGTCCTGTGTGCGAGGATGCGTCGGCGTACTCAGTACTTCCCCGGCGGGTCCTGACTCGACGATCTTGCCGCTGTGAAGAAAACAGACCTTGTCGGCGACGTCTCTAGCGAAGGCCATTTCGTGGGTCACCACGATCATGGTCATGCCCTCATTGGCCAGATTGCGCATCACCGCCAACACTTCACCGACCAACTCCGGATCGAGGGCCGAGGTCGGTTCGTCGAAGAGGATCGCCTGGGGGTTCATCGCCAACGCCCGGGCAATGGCGACACGTTGCTGCTGCCCCCCGGACAGTTCGTCCGGGTAGGCATTCATCCGATGGGCCAAGCCGACCTTTTCCATCAGCGCCTCGGCATTCTTGCGCGCCGCCTGAGGGTTCTCCTTCTTTACGTAGATCGGCCCTTCCATGACATTTTCCAAGGCTGTGCGGTGCGGGAACAGATTGAAGCGCTGAAAAACCATCGCCACCCGAGTGCGAATGTCGTGGATGTTCCTGGCATTGCGGTCGACACGTTCATCGCCGACCAGGACCTCGCCCTGGTCATAACTTTCCAGGCCATTGATACAGCGCAACAACGTGGACTTGCCCGACCCCGAAGGGCCAATCAGGCACACCACTTCACCGCTCTTGACCTGCAAATCGATGCCTTCGAGGACCGGCACGTTGCCGTAACGCTTGTGAATGCCCTTGATCTCGATCATGACGTTCTCCGGTTGCTGAAGCGTGCTTCCAGACGGCGCAGCGCAAAGGACAGCGGCAGGCTCATCGCCAGGTAGAGCAATGCCACCAGGGTGTAGACCGTCATGTTCTCGAAGGTCGAAGAGGCGATCAGTTGCCCCGCGCGAGTCATCTCGGCCACGGTGATGGTGGAGACCAGCGACGAGTCCTTGAGCATCATGACCAGGGTGTTGCCGTAAGGCGGCAAGGCGATGCGAAATGCCTGGGGCAGCACCACTCGTCGCATCACCATCGCACCGCGCATACCCAAGGATTCCGCCGCCTCGATCTGCCCTTGCTGGATCGCCTGGATACCGGCCCGGAAGTTCTCCGCCTGATAGGCCGAATAAGCGATTCCCAGGCCAATGACACCGGCTTGCATGGCCGTCAGTTGAATGCCGAATTCCGGCAGGACGAAATAGATGTAAAACAGCTGCACAATGATCGGCAGCCCCCGGATGATGTTCACCACGCTGATGGCGAACAACGCGATCGTACGTATTTTCGAGACCATCATCAGGGCCAGGAGCAGGCCGATCAGCGAGCTGAGTACAAACGACCCGGCCGTCACTTGAAGAGTGACCACCGCCCCCTTGAGCAAGATAGGGAGGAAGTCCAACGCATTCTGGAGAATCATAAAAGCTACCCACGGAACAATGAGTGGACCCGCCCGCTACCGCAGGCGGTCGACAAAACCCTCAGTTGAGCTTCCACTTCTCGATGATCCGTTCGAGGGAACCATCAGCCTTGATCGCAGCGATGCCTTTGTTGACCTGCTCCAGTGTTGCGTTGTCGCCCTTGCGCACGATCAGGCAAACGTCCCCCATTACCACCGGCTGATAGCTCTGCACCAGGTGCACCTTGTTCTGCGTGCCCTGGGCCAATTGGTAGGCGACGATCGGGCGATCGGCGAAACCCGCCTTGATACGGCCGAGGGCCAGGTCGCGCATCAGATCGGGGATCGAGTCATAGCCACGGACTTCCTTGAAGACGCCACGCTTGTTCAGCTCATCGATGAACACGGTGCCGACCTGGGCGCCGACAACTTCGCCGGCAAAATCCTCCATGCGGGTGTATGCGGTCTGGTCGTCGGCCTTGACGATCAGCCCCTCGCCATAGGTGAAGACCGGATCCGAATACTGCACCACCTTTTCCCGCGCCGGCGTCCGGAGCATGGCGGCAGAAATCAGATCGATCTTGTTTGACGTCAGTGACGGGATCAGCGAAGCGAAGGTGGTCTGCTGGATCTCCACCTCGAAGCCGCCAGCCTTGGCCACTGCCTGCGCGGCGTCGATCATCATGCCCTGGATACTCTGGCTCTTGACGTCGAGAAAGGTGAAGGGAATCCCCGTTGCGGTTGCGCCGACCTTGTAGACGGGCTCGGCGACGGCGTTGGCTGAAGCGATGCCAGCAGCCAGGGCAACAACGAACGTGAGTGCACGAAAGCGAGTAAGCATGGCGTATCTCCCATTGGACGCTTTTATTGTCTTAAGTCCGGTAAGGGTTGCCCCATAGGAATGGCAGGAGGCTCAAAATGACTGTAAAGCGATTTACAAAAATCGTAAAGAGATTTATAAGTATCGAATATCGATATTCAAAGCGCAGAATTTAAGGATTTCCATGAGCGATAACCCTCACCCGCTGTTCAATCAGTCATTGGAAAAAGGCCTGGCGGTGCTGCGAGCGTTCAACGCAGCCCGGCGCACGATGAACCTGGCGGATATCGCCCAAGCTGCAGACATCAACAAAAGCTCCGCGCAACGCATGATTCATACCCTCGAAGAGCTGGGTTATGTGCGCAAGCATCCGCAGACCAAGCGTTTCCAGTTGACCCCGAAGGTCATGGAGATCGGCTACAACTACCTGGCCGCCGATACACTGGTAGACGTGGCCAACCCGTTCCTTGCCGAGTTGGCGCAGGCTACCGGGGAGACGACCAACCTGACCGAACCCGACGGGCTGGACATGGTATACGTGGCCCGCTTCGTGGCGCCGAAATTCATCCCTATCCACATGCCCATCGGCAGCCGGATCCCGATGTACTGCACCGGTTCCGGACGGGCCTTCCTGAGTGCCCAGCCCGACGACGAACTCCTTGCCGCACTGCAAGCCAGCGAGCGCAAACGCCATACCCAGTACACCCTGACCGAGATCGACGACATCATCGAGCAGATCGAGACCACACGGCGCAGGGGCTACGCCACGAACAAAGAAGAGTTGTTTCTTGGCGACATGTCCATTGCCGCGCCGATCATTGGCAGCCAGGGCCTGCCGGTCGCAGCCGTGCATGTAGTGGTGCCCACGAGTCGCTGGAGCATGGAGGAAGCCGAGCGCAAGCTGGCGCCTGCAGTGATCGAATGTGCACGGGCGATTCGCTCTTCGATACGAACCCTTTAGCCGGACACCAACGCAGTAGCCAACAAGCGTGCGCTCTGTAGTGAACAATTCCTAAGGTGTGGCGTTACTGGGCCGGGGTGATTGAGCCCTAAAGATAATTCAACTGCATGTCCTTCCAACGGAACACGCCGGAACAGGTCGCGATGTTTGAACGAGAACAGCGCCAACGGTTTGATCACGCAACTTACCTATCACTCCGGTTGCCGCCACGGCCCGTCATTATCCAACACACAAACAATCAAACCGAAGCCGTCAGGTCCACTCCCAGCGTCTGGGCAAAGGCCCTGACCCAGGGGCTGCCCACAGTGTTGTGACGCAGTATCAGACTGGACGGCGTGGCGATGTTGACCAGGTCCGGGCGCCCCCCCGCGCAACTCTCCCCGCGCCAGTTCGGCGCTTGACAGCACTCTTCCCAGGTCTCTAACATCAGCCCACTGAAAGAAATGATGTTTCTTTCAGTGATACGCTAAATCCAGCTCGATAACTGCCCGCCTTCTTGGGTGAGAGCGCACGACTGAGCCGGTCAATTTTCGAAGTCCCCCTGAAACCAGGAGCGTCCATGACCACCTAGCCCACATAAACCATTCCTTCTGGCAGAACGCTGCACGCCCCATAACAACAATTACAGCGCTGACCGTTTCCCGCCCAAAGGAAATGGCTGGACGCTTGCGCACGCCTGGAACATGACTCATATGAACAACAAACATGTTTTGACTGTTGCCCTCACCTGCACACTCCCCCTGAACGCGCTCGCCGACAACGGCGGCTTTGTCGAGGATTCGCACTTCTCGATCAAGGCGCGCAACTTCTACATGAACCGCAACTTCCTCGATGACCGCACTGCGCAGAATTACTCAGAAGAATGGGCGCAGGGTTTCATCGGCATCTTCGAGTCCGGTTTTACACCGGGAACGGTCGGGTTCGGTGTGGATGCCATCGGCCTGCTGGGGATCAAGCTCGACACAGGCAACGGGCGCAAGGGCGGCGGCACGCTGCTGCTCGAAGAAGACAGCGACGGGGCCAAGGATGAGTACTCCAAGGGCGGTATGGCACTCAAGGCGAGGCTATCGAAAACAGTGTTGAAATACGGCGAGCAGTTGGTGAACCTTCCAGTACTGGCGACCAGTGATAACCGGCTGCTGCCGGAAACCACCCAAGGCTGGCTGGTCACCAGCAAGGAACTGCCCGGCCTCACCCTCAATGCAGGGCATTTCACCGCCCTGCGCGGGCGCGATCAGAGCGAGCACGACAGCGGCCGCCTGACCGACCTTGACCTGATCGGCGGCAGCTACCAGTTCACCCCCAACCTCAGCGCACGGGTCTACCACTCCGACGTCGACGACTACTGGCGCAAGACCTACGTGGGCGCCACCTCAATCCTGCCGCTGGGCGCAGGCTACAGCGCAACCTTCGACTTCAACGGCTACGACACCAAGAGTCAGGGTCAGCAACGAGGCGGTGTCCTGGACAACCGTATCTGGAGCCTGTCGGCGTCCCTGGCGGCCGGGTCTCACACGTTCCTGATCGCTCACCAGCGCGTCACCGGCACCGGCAATTATACCTACGGCGTGGACGGTAACAGCACGGTGTTCCTGGCCAACTCGGTCCAGTATTCGGACTTCAACTATGAGAACGAACGCTCGTGGCAGGCGCGCTACGACTTCAACTTCGCTGCACTCGGCGCACCGGGACTGACGTTCATGACCCGCTACCTCAAAGGCACCGATTTCCACACGGCGCTGACCAACAACGGTCACGCGTGGGAACGCGACATCGAGATGAAATACGTGCTGCAATCGGGCCCGGCCAAGGACCTGTCGTTCCGGGTGCGCCAGGCCAGTTTCAGAAGCCCGGATCGCGGGCTGAACTTCAACGAAGTCCGGCTGATTACCGAGTACCCGCTCAACATTTTCTGATCCCCATCGCCTTGAACAATAAAAAACCCCAGACCTGAAGCAGGCTGGGGTTTTGTTGTGAGGATCAGGTGCGAAACATCACAGACGCTGGTAAGTCCCCGCGTGAAGGCGCTCGCTGATTTCTGCCGCAGCCGATTGCAGTTCGCGCAACATGGCCGCTGGCGGAGGTGACGGAATTGCCGCGCTTGGCCCGACGATACCGATGGTGCCCACGATCACATCGTTCTCGCGAAAGATCGGGCAGCACAGGGCGTTGATGCCCATGGTCACTTCGCTGTCGGCGTCGTCGTACAGACGCTGACGAATCAACTCCAGACGCTGTGCCAGCAACTCAGGCTCATGCAGGGTGCGCTCCGTCAGTCGTGGCATCTTGCGACGCATCACCCGCTGCTGACTGGCGGCATCGGCGAACGCCAGCACTGTACGGCCCTGCGCCGAGCAGTAAGGCAATACGCGGTTGCCCGGCTTGACCGAGATGCACACGTTGGCCTTGGACTCGACGCAGGACACGACCAGAGCGGTGTCATGGGTGGCGACAGCCAGCAAGGCCGACTGCCCCGTGGCATCGCGGATACGGGTCAGGTAAGGGTCTGCGATTGCGCGCAGGTCGAACTGCTCGCCCGCGGCCTCGCCGTACGCCACCAGACGAGCGCCCAGCAGATATTTCTCAGTGACGGGATCCTGCTCGAGGATCCCCAGCTGACGCATCGAAGCCAGATGCCGGTAGGTCCTGGGCTTGGCGGTTTGCAACTGATGCGCCAGTTCGGTCACACCCAGGGGACGGCGCGCAGCCGTCAATTCATCGAGCAGACGGAACACCATTTCGACCGACTCGAGCAATACCGGTCCGGTGGTGGGCTTTTCGTCATCCTGTTCCAAGAGGTCACCTCAGATCGATCACTGGAAAAGCCCGATTGTATCTCCTGCCGAAACGCTTGTGTTGTTCTGCGATATCAAATAGCAGAGGGTTGCGGCATGGCCACCACGGTTTGCGCGCTGGTCGGCTTGACCCTCGACATCACCCAGGCGCCGATCAAGGTCATGACTGCCAACACGTACAGGCCATACTCCAGATGCCCGCTGCTTTGCTTGATCCAGCCCATCATGAACGGACTGGCATAACCACCCAGGTTGCCCACGGTGGCAATCAGCGCAATGCCCGCAGCCGCGGCCGTACCGGTCAGCAGCACGCCAGGCAAGGCCCACAGCACACAGAAGCCTGCCAGGCCGCCGGACATCGCCAGGCTCAGACCGGCCAACGACAGTACCGGCTGATCGTGAAAGAACGCAGCAATCGCCAGACCCAGTGCCGAGGCGAGGTTGCACAGTGTGCCGTGCCAGCGGCGCTCACGGGTTCTATCCGAATGACGGCTGACCAGCACCATGACCACCGACGCCACGGCGAACGGAATCGCCGCGATCAAGCCAGTGTGAAACAGGCTCTTGACCCCCAAGCTCTGCACGATCTGCGGTAGCCAGAACGACACGCCGTAGGTACCGCACAACAAGGCGAAGTTCACATAGATCAGGCACCACAGCCCCTTGCTGACGAATGCCGCACGAAAGTTGTGCCCCGCCCCTGCCGCCTCATGCTCCTGTCGTTGCTCGGCCAGATGCTGCACGACACGCGCATTCTGCGCCGGGGTCAGCCAGTGAACGTTGCCAGGGCGGTCATCCAGGTAGAAGAACACCACAATCCCCAGCAGCACGGCAGGCATGCCTTCGAGCAGGAACAGCCATTGCCAGCCCGCGAGCCCATGGACCCCAGCGAAGGTCTGCATGATCCAGCCGGACAAAGGACTGCCCAACACGCCCGCCATGGCGATCCCCAGGTTGAACCAGGCCATGCCCTGTGAGCGAGCGTAGGACGGGAACCAGTACGTCATGTACAGGACGACGCCGGGGTAGAACCCCGCCTCCGCCATGCCCAGCAGGAAACGCAGGATGTAGAACGACGTCGGTGTCTGGACGAACATCATCGACATCGACAGGAGCCCCCAGGTGATCATGATCCGGGTGATCCAGTACCGCGCCCCGACCCGTTGCAGCATCAGGTTGCTGGGGATTTCACACAGGCAATAGCCGAGGAAAAACACCCCGGCGCCAAACCCGTAGGCCATGTCGCTGAGGCCGACGTCGGCCGCCATCTGCAGCTTGGCGAACCCCACGTTCACCCGATCGAGGAAGGCAATGATGTACAGCACGAAAAGGAACGGCAGCAGGCGCCAGGCGATGCGATTCCAGAGGAGGCTGTCCTGTTCATTGTTAAAGGTGTTACGAGAGATAAGGTTCATCGCTGTACTCTTGTAATTGTTGTGTATGCGAAGAGAAACCGGTTCCGAAAAACCGGTTTTTTCAAGACATCCGACGTTCAGGCAATCAGGCAGCGCTCCCCAGGATGAAATCGGCACAACGTTCGCCGATCATGATACTGGGCGCGTTGGTATTGCCACTGACGATCGTCGGCATGATCGAAGCGTCAGCCACACGCAGCCCCTGCACACCGTGCACTTTCAGGTCCGGGCCGACCACGGCATCGGCGTCGGTACCCATTCGGCAGGTGCCTGCGGGATGGAAAACCGTCTTGGCCACGCTGCGCACATAGTCCTCCAGCACATGATCGGGAATGTCGTCGTGGTTGGGGAGCAGCAGCATGTTTTCCACCACACTGGCCAGCGCCGGCGCGCGCAGAATACGACGGGCAAACCTGACACCAGCGACCATGGTGCGCAGATCGTGTTCATCGCTCAGGTAATTGGCCTTCAGCGCCACTTCCTGCATCGGGTCTGCGCTCTTGAGGCGCAATTGGCCTCGGGAACGTGGTCGCAACGCACAGGGGTTGATGGAGATGCCGTGGCCGCCGGGCGGCAAACGATCGATGTCGCCGACCAACGCCGGCACCACGTGAAACTGCACGTCGGGGCGGCCACAGCCGGTGGCATCGACGAACGCACCGCTCTCGACCACGTTGGAACTCAGCAGTCCCGAGCGATTGGCCAGGTACTTCAACCCATGGCCCACGGCACGCAGGCCTCGATCATGGCCCAGCAAACTGACTGGCTCGCGGGTCTGGGCGTAGACCGAGGCACTGAGGTGATCCTGGAAGTTCTCGCCCACCCCCGGAGAATGCACCCGGGTGGCGATGCCCATCGCTTGAAGATGGCTTTTCGGACCGATACCCGACAGCATCAGCAACTTGGGCGAAGCGACCGCACCGGCGCTGACAATGACCTCGGCCCGTGCCGTAAATTGTGTCGCCGCGCCGCCACGACCCAGCGCCTGCACGCCCGTGACACGGCTGCCATCGAACAGCAGCCCTGTCACATGGGTATCGGTCATGACGGTGAGATGGGGATCGCGTCGCATCGGCTTGAGGTACGTGACGGCGGAACTGGCACGACGTCCTTGTGAGGTCGTGGTCTGGTAGAAACCTGCACCTTCCTGCTTCGAACCGTTGAAATCATCGGTCTCGGGCACGCCGGCCTGCACCGCTGCCTGGACGAACGCGCGACTCAAGGCATGCCGGTGATCCGGGTCGCTGACCTTCAACGGGCCGTCCTGGCCATGCAGCTCGCCACCCAGGCGAGCATTGGACTCACAGCGGCGGAACACCGGCAAGACGTCCTGCCAGCCCCAGCCAGGGCAGCCGCTGGCTTGCCACTCGTCGTAGTCCTCGACCTGGCCACGAATGTAGATCATGGCGTTGACCGAGCTCCCGCCTCCCAGGGTGCGTCCCTGGGGGATGTAGATACGACGCTGATTGACGAAAGGCTCAGGCTCGGTGCGGTACATCCAGGTCCGCTGCGAACCGTGAATGCGAATGAAGGTGCCGGGAATGTGGATGTAGGGATGATTGTCGGCAGGACCTGCTTCGAGCAGCAGCACCTGCTTGCCCGCCTGTGCCAGCCGTGCGCTCAACGCACAGCCGGCCGAGCCGGCCCCGACGACGATGTAATCGAAGGTTTTCATTGTTGTTGTTCTCGTTGTGTGGCGTCTTCTCAGCCGATCTGGCTGACGAATTTAGTGGTGAAGTAGGCGTCCAGCCCTTCGCTTCCGCCTTCGCTGCCGTAGCCGCTATCCTTAACGCCACCAAACGGTGTTTCCGGTGCTGCCAGGCCAAAGTGGTTGATGGACACCATGCCCGATTCCAGCTCGTCGGCCAGCAAGGTGGCGCGCTGGATAGAGCGGGTGAAAGCAAAGGCGGCCAACCCGAACGACAGGCCGTTGGCTTTCTCGATCACCTCTTCGACGGTGTCGAAGCGAACGATCGAAGCGATGGGCCCGAACGGTTCCTCGTTCATCACCCGGGCGTTGTCCGGAACATCGGTCAACACCGTGGCCGGGTAGAAAAAGCCGGCGCCTTGTGCCGGTTTGCCGCCCAACATCAACTGCGCACCGACAGCCAGTGCGTCATCGACGTATTCCTGTACCGCGCTTACCCGACGCGGGTTGGCCAATGGTCCCAGTTGAGTCGAAGTGTCATGACCATCACCCATCTTGATCGCTGCACCGGCCTGGCAGAATGCGTCAACGAACGGCTCGTAGATCGACGACTGCACGTAGAAACGCGTCGGCGACGCGCAGATTTGCCCGCCGTTGCGAAACTTCAGACCGGCTCCCAGCGCCGCCACGGCCTTGACGTCCACATCGTCACAGACGATGAACGGCGCATGCCCGCCCAGCTCCAGGGTGCAGCGTTTGAGGTACTGCCCGGCCAGCGCGCCCAGTGCACGGCCAACCGGCACGGAGCCGGTGAACGACACCTTGCGAATGACCTCGGAGCGGATCAGGTAATCGGAGACTTCGGCAGGCACGCCGAACACCAGGTTCAGAACGCCATTCGGCACACCAGCATCCTGAAACGCCCGACACAATTCGATGCACGATGACGGCGTTTCTTCCGGCCCTTTGGCAATGATCGAGCAGCCCGCAGCGAGTGCTCCGGCGATCTTGCGCACCAATTGGCTCACCGGGAAGTTCCAAGGACTGAACGCCGCGACCGGGCCCACTGGTTCGCGCAGGACGGTCTGCCGCACACCACGGGCACGGGGCGGAATCACACGTCCATAGGCGCGACGCCCTTCCTCGGCGTACCAGTCGATGTGATCGCCAGCGCCGAACGCTTCAAGCTTGGCCTCTGCCAGCGGCTTGCCCTGCTCCAGCGTGATCAACGCCGCGATCTCGTCCGAACGCTGACGCACCAGATCGGCAGCTCGACGCAGAATCTTCGAACGGTCATAGGCAGACGTCTTGCGCCAGGCCTGGAACCCACGTTGCGCGGCGGCCAGTGCTCGGTCCAGGTCGGCCGTCGAAGCCAGGCTCAGCTTCGCGATGACCTCACCGGTGGCGGGGTTGAACACATCCGCCTGACGCTCATGAGCACCGGTGGACCACTGGCCATCAATGAGCAGGGATTCAATAACTCGCATATCACGGGCCCCTCAGAATTAATCACGGTTTATTTCATTGAGAGAAACACTATTTCTCTGAATGACGTAATCCTAGATTTCCCGAAGAACAGGTGTCAAGCCAAAAAAAGTCACTTGACCGTCTATTTGACCGGGCGTTAGCTTTGTCTTACAGAGAAATATAATTCTTACAAAAGAAACAAAGGAGTCACCGATGAGCCTAGCCAACGCATTGCTTCACAACTGGAATGACCTGCCACGCGAGACGGTTCGCAAAGGCGTGGAGCGTGTCGCGTTCCGCGGGGACGACACGCTCTGTGTCATGAACTGGCTGACGCCGGGGATGGACGTGTTTCCCCACAGCCACACCTTCGAGCAGCTCGTCATCATCGTGCAGGGTCGGGTGCGCTTTCATCTCGGCGACGACGTCGTGGAAGGTGGCCCGGGCAGCATGATTCGCATCCCGCCCCACGTGGTGCATTACGCAGAACCTGTGGGCGATGAGGTGGTGATGAATCTGGATGTGTTCTCGCCGATTCGCGATGACTACCGCCACTTGATCGAATACCAGGCGGCCGAATTTGCGGGTGCCGGGCACCAGCCGTCATGAGCCGTACGGATTTCGCGACCAGGCTGCGCGGCGGTGAAGCGCTGGTCAGCACCTTCATCAAGACGCCGAGCCATGCCGTGGTCGAGATCGCCGGGGACTGCGGCCTGGACGCGGTGGTGCTGGATGCCGAACATGCGCCCTTCGACCAGGGCAGTCTCGATCGTGGGTTACTGGCCTGCCGCGCCAGCCATGTCGCAGGCTTGGTACGCGTGGCCGACGATCGCGCCACGACCCTCCTGCAAGCGCTGGATCTGGGGGCCGATGGCCTGGTGCTGCCGCATATCGTCCATGCCGCCCAAGCCAGGCAGGTCTTGCAGGCCACCCGCTATCGCAGCGGCACTCGCGGCTTCTCCAACTCGCCAAGAGCAGGCGGCTATGGCCGTGCGAATCTGGCAGAACACATGGTCGCCGAAGATGGTCGCCACGGGATCATCGCGCAAATCGAAGACCGTGAAGCGCTGGACAACCTCGCGGCCATCGCCAACGTCGATCAGATCGACTGTCTGCTGGTGGGCCGTGCGGATTTGAGCGTGTCGCTGGGCGTCAGCACGCTGGATGACCCGCGCGTGGAGTCCGCTGTCAGCCGGGTGATCGACGCGGCACAACAGGCCGGCAAGACGGCCGGCATTTTTGTCTCCAACAGCGACGACCTGGCGCGCTTCCATGCCATGGGCGTGCGCTTTTTCATTCTGGGTGCGGATCAGGCGGTGCTGCGTACCGGCTGGACGCAACAGGTCCGGCACTTTCACGGCCTGGTTCGCTGAACCCTATCCAAAACAACAAGAGGTAATGTCATGAACGCCATCGTCAAACCCACCATCGAGGACCGCCAGGCCCACATCGACAGCCTGATGCGCGGCGCCATCGATCTGCACTGCCACAGCGGCCCGTCCGTGATGCCCCGCTACTGCGATCACCTCGAGGCCATGCGTGAAGCCAGCGAAGCCGGGCTCAAGGCTGTGCTGCTCAAGGATCACTACTACAGTTGCACACCGGTCACGACCTTGCTGAACAAGCATTTCAGCGAGCTTGACGTGCACATGCTTTCCGGCGTGCCGTTGAACAACGCGGTTGGCGGCCTGAACGTACATGCGGTCGAACATGGTTTGAAGCTGGGAGCGAAACTGGTCTGGATGCCGACTTTTTCTTCGGCCAATCACATCGCACACCATCATCAGGACGTCAAGTTCACCGAGAAATTCCCGCAGACCACCCAGCGCATGCTGCAGCCGATTCCGCTGACCGTACTTGATGACGACGGCCATCTGAAAGAAGAAGTCAAAGCGATTCTGGACCTGATCGCCGCCGAAGACATCGTGCTTTCCGCCGGTCACCTGAACATCCGGGAAATCTGGCCGCTGTTCGAAGAAGCTCGCAACCGCGGGGTCAAGCGCTTGCTGGTCAACCATCCGACCTACGTGGTCGACGCGACCCTCGATGACATGCGTCAACTGGCCAGGGAAGGTGTGTTCATGGAGCACTCGATGTGCATGTGGGTGCCCGGTTCGAAGTTCAAATTCTACGATGATCAATTCCTGCGACAAGTCATCGAAGCCGGCACGGTCGACCTGACCATCCTCGGCTCCGACCTCGGCCAACAGGGCAACCCGAGCATTGCCGAAGGCTTTCGCAACGTGATCGGCCAACTGCTGGACCTGGGCTACAGCGACGAGGACATTCGCAAAATGACCTCCGGCAACGCCTCCCGCCTGATGAACCTGTGAGTGGGAACGACCATGACGCGACTCACCACACCCATCGGAAGGCTGACGCTGAAAAACCCGGTCATCTGCGGCGCCGGCGAACAGACCATGACCCGCGAGGCCATTCGTGCCGCCCTGGCCACCGGCGTTGGCGCGGTAGTGGCCAAATCCACCAACGAATCCCAGGCCGCCAAACAGCAACTGGACAAGACCGACTACGTGCTACTGGACTCGAACTGGAACCGTTTGCCGTGGGACTTCTCGCCACCGGCCGATGCCAGCCTGTTCGGTCGCTCCGGCCTGGTTCAGCGCGAGTTCGGCGAATGGCTCGATGAACTGGCGGCGTTGGACATCGAAGCCCGACGGCAAGACGCCTATGTCATTCCAAGCCTGATCCTCAGTGACCTTGAGCAATGCGCCGAGTACGCCCGGCAGATCGAACAGGCCGGTCTTCGCGTACTGGAGCTGAACATCGGCGCACCTCACGGCGAAGAAGCGGCCAAGGGCGCCATCGTACTGGAACGGGGAGCGGCGCGAATCGAGGCGATTGTATCGCGCATTCGCAAGGCCACCACCCTGCCCTTGTGGATCAAGCTGACCGGGCAGAGCGAGGACGTGGTCGGCCTGGCTCAAGCGGCACGTCGGGGGGGCGCGGACAGCGTGGTGATGATGGGCCGCTTCATGGGGTTTCTACCGGATCTGGACAGCGGCCTGCCAATGCTTGGGACCAGTGCAGCAATCGGTGGTGGTTGGGCGCTGCCACTGACCGCACGCTGGCTGATGATGACCCGCAAGGCCATGGGCGACAGCTACCCGCTGATCGCCACCAACGGTGCCCGTAACGGTCTGGATGTCGCGCGTTTTCTACTGGCGGGTGCCTGCGCCACTGAAATGACATCGGCGGTATTCGCCGGCGGTTACCCGGTCCTCTCACGCGCCGTGCAGGAACTGGACGACTATGTCAGCCGGCGCGGCCTGAGCGTGGAGCAACTGCTGGGCAGTGCGGCCGATCAGGTGCAGACCTATCAGCAACAGGCTGACCGTCCCGACTGGTGGAAACACTTCGCCCCGGAGTGCCCAGGGTCTCCAGACTGAAGCGGCTTGGCCGGGAGATCACTGAAAGCTGGCGATTCATGTTGCCGTAAAAAGGGCCCCTGTAGGGTAATGCTGCTCACTAAAGCGGAGCAGCATTACCGCCGGAAATCGCTTTTTTGGGATCTTCACCGTCCTCGGCCTCACAGGCCTAGGGCCGTGATCCAGGAACAAGCTGCCGACACCCATTCTATGGGATGTTTGGATAAAAGTGCTCAGGTCGCAAAAGTTGAAAAGTTCGCGTTTGTTGCCCTTACGGAACACGCCGGAACAGGCAGCGGTGTTTGAACGAGAACAGCGCCAACGGTTTGATGGTGCAACTTGCCCTATCACTGCGGTTGCCACCAAGGCTCGTGGATGACTACCCCATAAACATCAAACCGGCGCCTTCAGATCCACCCCTAATGCCTGGGCAAAGGCCTTGACCAAGGGACTGCGCACAGTGTTGTGACGCAGTATCAGACTGAACGGCGTGACGATGTTGATCAGGTCCGGACGCACTGCGCGCAACTCTCCCCGCGCCACCATCGATGCGGCGTAATGCTGGGGCAGGAACCCGAGGAAACGCCCCGTCTTGATCAGCAACGCCACGGCTTCCACCTGGGTGGCCGAGGCGGAGAAGCGGTCATAGTGTGCAAATTTCAGTTTGTCGCGATGAATCGCGTAGCGATGGTTGACGCACTCATACTCCTTGAGCACATGTTCCCCCATGTCCGCGTCCGCCATGGAGAACAGCGGGTGGCCGAGTGCGCAATAGACCTGCGAACGTTCTTCATAGAGTTCGTAGTAATCGAACTCTTCGCGCTTTTGATAAATCGGTACGATCCCCGCCACCAACCGTCCTTCGACGACACCTCTTTCGACTTCATCGAGTTGCGAAGCCTGAAGTTGAAACCGGACCTTGGGCGACTGTTCATTCATTTGCCTGAGCGCAGCAACTAACGGGGAATTATAATCCGAAATAGTATTATCAATAACCCCCACACCAAGATCACCAACAAGTTCGTTTTGCGCGGAACTAAGGCGATCACGAAAGTTGTCGACCGAGGCAAATAAGTCTATCGACGCCTGATACACCAGGCGCCCTTCTTCCGTCAGGTGAAAGCCCTCGCGCCCGCGCGTGCAAAGGCGCATCCCGATGCGGATTTCCAAGTCGGAAATCTGTTTGCTGATGGCCGCAAGCCCCACATTCAGCTCATTTTGTGCGGCACTAAAGCCTCCCGCCTCGACCACGGCCTTGAACACTTTGAGCAATTTGAAGTCCAGCCCGCTGAGGGCCAATGGTGCCCTTTGCGGGGTTCTTGGCGGCGGGTTTCCGGAATTGGAAAGTGGGGTTTCCATAATGCTTATTTACCTCTGGCGCTCTATTCAACAACCTGTGCCCAACAACAAAAACAAGCTGACCCAATAATAATGAACACAGAAAACCAAGCTTGGCAACCGACAATAAATTCCGAACATCAGCGTCAAAACGCTGGTCGCGAAACATCAAAAGCTGACAGTTCGATCAGCTCTCGCACCGATGCAACTGCCCTATTGAAAACTGCTCTGGCCTGACTTCGCTCGCTGACTTTCGTAGCGACGCCGTGGCCTGGAGTACCCGTTTCAGTTCGCGTAACCGACGAGGAAAACAACAATGTCTCAAACCACCGACCGACTCTGGGGTGCTCGCTTCAAATGCGGCCCTTCCGAAGCCTTGGCGGCCCTGTCCCGTTGCCCTGAGCGCTATTTCCGGCTCACCCCGTACGACCTCGCCGGCTCCAAGGCCCATGCCCGGGAACTGCAGCGCGCCGGACTGCTGACCGAGCAAGAAACCCAGACCATGCTCGACGCCCTGGAACGCATCGGCGCGGATTATCGCGCCGGCAGCATCGCCCCGACCCTGGATGATGAAGACGTCCACACGTTCATCGAGCGCCTGCTGACCGAACGGCTTGGCGCCCTGGGTGGCAAGCTGCGGGCCGGCCGTTCGCGCAACGACCAGACCGCCAATGACCTGCGGCTGTTCCTGCGTGACCACGTACGCACCGTGGCCGTTGAAGTGTTGGGCCTGCAGCAGGCGCTGGTGGAACAGGCCGAGCAACACATCGAAAGCATCTGCCCCGGCTTCACCCATCTGCAGCAGGCGCAACCGATCGTGTTCGCTCACCACCTGCTGGCCCACGCCCAGTCGATGCTACGCGACGTACAGCGGTTGGTGGACTGGGACGCGCGCACGTCGCTGTCGCCACTCGGTGCGGCGGCCATGGCGGGCTCGGCGATCGCGCGCCTGCCTCAGCAATCGGCAAAGGAAATGGGCTACAGCGGCGTTTGCGAAAACTCCATCGACGCCGTGGCCAGCCGCGATCACGTCGCCGAGTTTCTGTTCATCGCCAGCATGCTCGGCATCAATATCTCGCGCCTTGCCGAAGAGTTCTGCCTGTGGTCGTCACGGCAATTTCGCTGGGTCGCACTGGACGATGCCTACGCCACCGGCAGCTCGATCATGCCGCAGAAGAAGAACCCGGACATCGCCGAACTGGCGCGAGGCAAGGCCGGCCGCCTGATCGGCAACCTGACCGGCCTGCTCTCCACGCTTAAATCCCTGCCGCTGTCCTACAACCGTGACTTGAGCGAAGACAAGAACGGCGTGCTCGACAGCGTCGACACGCTGCTCCTGGTGCTGCCCGCCATGGCGGGCATGGTGGCGACCATGAAAGTCAACGTCGAGGAGTTACGCCGCCAGGCACCGCTGGGCTTCACCCTCGCCACCGAAGTTGCCGATTGGCTGGCGGTGCGCGGCGTGCCGTTCAAGGAAGCTCACGAAATCACCGGTGCGTTGGTCCAGGCGTGCGAGAAACACGACATCGAACTGTGGGAGGCCTCCCCCGCTCTGCTGGCGGAAATCGATCCGCGCCTCACCCCAGAGGTACGCGAAAGCCTGACCCTCGAAGCCGCCATCGCTGCGCGCAATGGCTGGGGCGGGACCGCGCCACAACAGGTACGCGAACAGATCGGACGCTTGAAAACCGCCCTCGCCACCCAGCAGCAATGGACCGAGGACTATCAGGGCTTCCGCCTCTGAGCAACACACCGAACCTGTGGGAGCGAGCTTGCTTCCACAGCGATAGCGCCGCAACCGAGTACGGAGAAACAACATGAGCCAGACACAGGCAGAACGACTCCAGGCGGAGCGCAAGCTGGCGGAAAACCAGTTCGACATTACCCAGTACGATCATGTGCCCCGGCGCTACTACGGGCGGATCTTCTTCGCCACGCTGATCGTTATCGCCCTTGTTGGCCTGGTGCGCGCCTTCGCCGAAGGCAAGATCGAATGGTCGTACATCGGCCAGTTCCTGACCTCCGAGGCGATCATGTGGGGCTTGCTCAACACCATCGTCATGGCCGTATTGGCCATGGCGCTGGGCATCGTGTTCGGCGTGATCACTGCGATCATGCGCATGTCGGCCAACCCGATCCTGCGCTATGTGGCCGTGACCTATACCTGGCTGTTTCGCGGCACGCCGCTGATCCTGCAACTGCTCCTGTGGTTCAACCTGGCGCTGATCTTCCCCACCATCGGCATTCCCGGCCTGTTCGAAATGGACACCGTGAGCCTGATGACCCCGTTCGCGGCGGCCCTGCTGGGCTTGAGCATCAACCAGGGTGCCTACACCGCCGAAGTGGTGCGCGCCGGCCTGCTCTCGGTGGACACCGGGCAATATGAGGCTGCCAAATCCATCGGCATGCCACGCCTGCAAGCGCTGCGCCGGATCATCCTGCCCCAGGCCATGCGGATCATTATTCCGCCGGTCGGCAACGAGTTCATCGGCATGGTGAAGATGACCTCGCTGGCGAGCGTCATCCAATACTCGGAACTGCTCTACAACGCCCAGAACATCTACTACGCCAACGCCCGCGTGATGGAGCTGCTGATCGTCGCCGGCATCTGGTACCTGGCCACCGTCACCGTCCTGTCCTTTGGTCAGAGCCGCCTGGAGCGTCGTTTCGCCCGCGGCGCCGGCAAGCGTTCCTGAGGAGTTCCCCATGAGAAGCATCGTCAAGGCCGTGAGCCTGAATAAATATTACGACCAGTTCCACGCGCTCAAGGACATCAACATCGAAGTCGAGCAAGGCGAAGTGCTATGCATCATCGGTCCGTCCGGCTCGGGAAAAAGCACCTTGCTGCGCTGCGTCAACCAGTTGGAAAAAATCGACAAGGGCGGCCTGTGGGTCGACGGCGAACTGGTGGGCTACCGGATCGTCGGCAACAAGCTGCACGAACTCAACGAAACCCAGATCGCCCGCCAGCGGCTGTCCACCGGCATGGTGTTTCAACGGTTCAACCTGTTCCCGCACATGACCGTGTTGCAGAACATCATCGAAGGGCCGTGCCAGGTGCTCAAGCGCTCCCCCAAAGAGGCGAATGAAGAGGCCCTGGAATTGCTCGCCCGTGTCGGTCTGGCGGATAAGCGCAACAGCTACCCGATCGAGCTTTCGGGCGGCCAGCAGCAACGCGTGGCCATCGCCCGTGCATTGGCCATGCGCCCCAAGCTGATGCTGTTCGATGAACCCACTTCGGCACTCGACCCGGAACTGGTCGGTGAGGTGCTGTCGGTGATGCGCGATCTTGCGCAGACCGGCATGACCATGATCGTCGTCACCCATGAACTGGGCTTCGCTCGCGAAGTTTCCAATCGCATGGTGTTCATGGACGGCGGGCAGATCGTGGAGGCTGGAAGCCCCGAAGAAATACTAATAAGTCCGCAAAACCCTCGCACCCAAAGCTTCATTTCTGCCGTTCGAACCTAAGCGTCCGTTGACGCTCACAACACTCATAAGAGAACGACCATGAAGAACTTCTTTATCCCCGCAGTACTCGCAAGCGTCATGGCATCGGGCTTCACCTTCGCGGCCGAATTGCCGGCCAGCATCAAGGCCAAGGGCGAAATCGTCGTGGCGATCATGCCGAACTACCCGCCGATGGATTTCAAGGACCCGGCCACCAACACCCTCACCGGCTTTGACTATGACCTGGGCAATGCCCTGGCCGAGCGCCTGGGTGTGAAGATCAAATGGCAGGAAACCGGCTTCGAACAAATGATCAACGCCCTGACCACAGACCGCGTGGACATGGTGCTGTCGGGCATGACCGACACCGTCGAACGCCAGGCCAGCGTAACCTTCATCGACTACTTCACCAGCGGTCCGCAGTTCTACACCTTGCAGAAAAACAAGGACACCAACGAGATCCTCGACCTGTGCGGCAAGAAAGTCGGTACCAGCCGCCGCACCACCTTCCCAAAGGAAATCGCCGAGTGGAGCAAGGCCAACTGTGAGGCCGCCGGCAAGCCGGCGATCAACGTGGTCGGCACCGAGGGCTCCGCCGATGCCCGGGCGCAACTGCGCCAGAGCCGTATCGATGCAGCCATGCAGGGCAGCGAAACCCTGCCTTACCTCAAGACCCAGGAAAAGGACATGTACAAGACCGTGGGCCTGCCGATCTCCGAGCAGTACACCGGCATGGGCGTGAGCAAGAAGAAACCTGAGCTCAGCGAAGCGGTGAAGATCGCGCTGCAAAGCATGATCGATGACGGCAGCTACCAGGCGATCCTGAAGAAATGGGACCTGGAACTGGGGGCGATCAAGACCGTGACCATCAACGCCGGGAAGTGATCCCACAGGCCGTTTGATTCCGATGTGGCAGCGGGCTTGCTTGCGAGTGATCCAACATCAATGTTGCCTCACTCGACGCCATCGCGAGCGAGCCCCGCGCCACAAAGGGTCTGGTGTCTACGACTAAAGATGGAGCGCTACCGATGCCCTCTTCACCTACCTGGCCCGCGCCGCACAAGGCTTGCCTGGCCCTGGCCTTCGATCTCGATGGCCCGACCGGTGATGCCATGCTCAACGGCTCGATCTGGCGCAAACCCGAGTACTTCGGGTTCGGCGGCTATGGCCCTTACCGGGCACTGCCGCGCCTGCTCGATGTGCTCGACGAGTTCCAGATCCCGACGACATTCTTCGTTCCCGCCTGGGTCGTGGAGAACTGGCCGAAACAATGCCAGGCGATTGTCGAGCGCGGGCATGAAGTGGCTTATCACGGCTACAAACACGAATCCTTTTATGCCCTGACACTGGATCGGCAAAAGGAGGTGATGCAGATCTCCCGCGAGGTGTTCTGGAAACACTTGAATATCCGCGCAGAAGGCTTTCGCACGCCGTCCGGCGACTGGCGTGCCGAAACCCCAGCCATGCTGGTGGAAGCCGGCGTGACTTATTCCAGCAGCATGCGCGGCGACGACCGACCGTACCTGGTGGACGTAACGGGTTTCGATACGCCGCTGGTGGAAATCCCAGGCCGATGGGAAATGGACGATTACGCGTCCCTCGCCTACACCCGCGCGCCGAACTTTCCTTCCGGGTTGGACCGTACGTCCAGTTATGCGCTGACCCTGGACAACTGGTGCCGCGAATATGACGGCGCGATGGACGAAGGGTTGTGCCTGACCACCCTTTTCCACCCGAAAATCATCGGTAAGCCGGGACGCATCCTGCTGCTGGAACAGCTTTTCGAACACATGCGTCGGCGCGATGACGTGTGGTTCGCCACCTGCCGCGACGTCGCCCACTTCTGGTTGAAGGAGCACCGCCATGGCTGATTCCCCCATCTGGCCGGAAGGCTATCGCTGCGCAGTGGTACTGACCGTCGATTACAACGACATCCACGGCATCCTCACGCAAGCCCCGGAAGTTGCCGGGCGTGACAAGACCTTGTCGGTGTGGCGCTACGGTACCCAACGCGGCGTGGCACGCTTGCTCGGCCTGTTCAAGGAACTCGGGGTCTGCAGCAGTTGGTTCGTCCCCGGCATCGTTGCCGAGGAAAACCCTGCGCTCATCCAGGCGATCCAGGGCGACGGTCATGAGATCGCCTGCGCCGGTTACCGTCATCAAGATTACGATGCGCTAGACCTGGTCGCCCAGGGCGACGATGTCGCCAAAGGCTGCGAAACCCTGGCCAGGCTGACCGGCAAGCGCCCGATCGGCTTTCGAATCCCGGCGGGCAATGGTGCGCCGGGATTCATCGGCGCATTGAAGGACCAAGGCATCCGCTGGTCCTCGTCATGGCGTGGCGATGACTTGCCATTCGCTCACCCGACGGCGCCCGGTGTCATTGAAGTGCCGCTGCATTATGAGCTGGAAGACGAGCCTTACTTCGCCTTCAACTTGAGCCCGGCGGTGCCACCGGCACAATCACGGATCGCCTCCTACAGCCACACCCTGGGCAACCTGCAAATGGATTTCGCCGGGTTTCACCGTTTTGGCCTGTGCTACGTACTTCGCCTGCACCCGGAAATCATTGCCACACCGGGACGGATAGGCGTGTTGCGCGAGCTGATCGAGGGCATTCAACAGCACGATGACGTGTGGATCGCCACCGGCGCCGAGGTCGCGCAATGGTGGGCAAGCAGCGCAGCGCCGGCGGCCGAGGATCATCCCGCATCGGTGTACGAGCGCCACTATCGGGATTACGTCTGATGAGCGAACGCTTGCAACGGTTGGCGCAATTCTGTGTCGATCTGCGGTTTGAAGATCTATCGCCTGGGTTGGTAGCCCAAGCCAAGCGGCACATTCTCGATACGTTCGGCGCAACGTTGGCCGGCGCCGCGAGCGATATCGCCAGACAGGCACACAAGGTGTTCGCGGGTGAAGCGGGAGAGGTACCGGTTTGGGGAACCGATCTGCAGGTCTGCGTGGGCCCGGCAGCGCTGTTGAACGGCATCGCCGCCCATGCGCTGGAACTGGATGACACCGGTGGTTGCGATCACTCCGGGGCCGTCGTGCTGCCAGCGGCGATGGCGGCGGTTTCGCTGCGCGCACGGCCCGTGAGTGGCCGTGAATTCATCAACGCCGTCGTGATCGGCTATGAGGTTAGCCGTCGAGTGCTCGAAGCCTGCGGCGGCTATAGCGCCCACAATGGCGCCGGTTGGCACTCCACCGCGACCTGTGGGGTGTTCGGCGCAGCCGCCGCCAGTGCGCGCATCCTGGGTCTGGATACCCGGCAAACCCTGGCGGCACTGGGCATTGCCGGCAGCTTCAGCGGTGGCCTGTGGGCCTTCATTCACGATGGCTCGCACAGCAAGAAACTGCACAGTGGGCGCGCCGCAGAAGGGGGTCTGTTGGCTGCGCGGTTCTCCCAACAGGGCATCAGCGGGCCGACGCAGCTGTTCGATGACGTCTGGGGCGGTTTTCTGAACACTCTTGCCCCAGCGACTTCAAGACCCGAAGCGCTGGATGCGGAGCTCGGCGTGAACTGGAAGCTCGCCCGCTGCTCAATCAAACCCCATGCCTCCTGTCGCGGCACCCATTCGGCCATCGATGCACTCGGCCAGCTATTGGAGCAGTTGAAGGTATCCGTCGACCAGGTCGAAAACCTGCACGTCGGGCTGAGCGGTTTTCTCCACGGCATGTGCGGCGGCCGGGATGTCACCCACCTCGCAGCCGCGCAAATGAGCCTGCCGTATGCCCTCGCCGCGCGGTTGGTGCATGGGCATTGCCGACTGCACGCTTATGACGATCGGCAACGCAACGATCCGCTGGTGATTCAGTGCATGTCGCGCATCCAGCTTGAAGTGGACCCGCGACTGGATGAGGATGGCGAGCCTGTGGTGACCCTGCGGACCGTGGACGGCCGGCAGGCAAGCCTGTGTGTGGAAGTGCCCTTGGGAGCGCCGGGCAATCCACTTGCCGATGAGGCCCTGGATGAGAAGTTCTTCAGTTTGACGACGCGGGTCATGCCGCAGGAACGGGCTGCGGAACTGCTGAAGCAACTGCGACGCATGGAAGACCTGGAATCGATACGTACGCTGGAACGGTGGCTGGGTTGATCAGGGTATTGACGGCTCGGGCGTCATCGCGGTGTACGCCAACAATCTGAATAAGGACATTTGCCCCCCGTGGCCACTTACTCCCTCGTTATTCGGCGCTTGATGATCGTTTCGCTGACCATCGTGGTCAGCCGCGCCATCACCAGCCCTTTGCTCACGCTGTTCCTGAGCAACAAGCTGGGCCTCAACCAACAAGATGTCGGCTTACTGCTGGGCATCGCGGTGTTCATCGCCACCCTGCTGGCCCTGTACGGCGGCTACATCATCGATCGCCTGGAAAAGCGCCGGCTGCTGATCCTGGCGATGCTCTCCAGCGCCGTGGGTTTCGTCCTGCTGACCTTTGCCGAAAACCTTTACCTGACCACCCTGACCGTGGTGATCACCGAGACCGCGTCGGCCCTGTTTCTGATCGGCTCCAAAGCGATCCTCAGCGAAAACCTGCCCATCGGGCAGCGTGCCAAAGCGTTTTCCCTGCGCTACACCCTGACCAACATCGGCTACGCCACCGGCCCCATGCTCGGCGTGGTGATTGCGGGGGTCTACCCGATCGCGCCATTCCTGATCGCCGCGGGCATCGCGTTCTCCAGCATCTTTCTGATGATGGGCATCCCGGGCGATGGAACGCCGACAGCGGCCATGGGCCCACCGCCCAGTTTTCTCAAGACCCTGAAGACCCTGAAAAACGACCGCACCCTGATCATGTTCACCTGCGGCTGCCTGCTCAGCACCGTGGTGCACGGACGCTTCACGCTGTATCTGTCGCAATACCTGCTGGTCACCCACGACGCCAAGCGTGCACTGGAGATCATGGCCGCCCTGCTCGCCTGCAACGCCATCACTGTGATCCTGCTGCAATACCAGATCGGCCGGTTCCTCGATCGCGAGAAGCTGCGCTACTGGATCGCTGCGGGCACCAGCCTGTTCATGCTTGGCCTGATCGGATTCAGCCTGGCGGACGACATGCTGAGTTGGTGCGTGGCGATGTTCATTTTCACGCTCGGTGAAATGATCATCTACCCGGCCGAATTTCTCTTCGTCGATACCCTGGCCCCGGAAGAACTGCGCGGCAGCTACTACGGCGCACAAAACCTGGCCGCTCTCGGCGGCGCCCTGAGCCCGGTGATCTGCGGGTACCTGCTGATACAAACCCCGGCACCGACGATGTTCTACGTCTTGAGCGCCTTGACTGCGGTGGGTGGGCTGCTGTGTTTCATGAGCGGGCGTCGGGTGGCGATCGTGCGGAAGTGATTCATGGAACGGCATCCTTGCTGCGAGACGGCTCGGCGGCGTGATCAACGCGCCAGCTTCCGGAGCCCCGGATCCATGACTGACGATCAGGGCCGCGGCCAGTGATCAATAGTTTAGAAATCTCTGAACTATCTTTTTGCGCTTCCCTATTCTTTCCGCCAACCGCCCCTCCCTACTATTGACGGCAACAAAGGAGCCTTTCCATAGAGATGCGGCCCGAAGATTGCTTTTTCTGATTGTCACTGCCGTTCGTTGTGCGTTTCGGTTAGCGCCGCAACGTCGCCGTGCCAATCATGCGAAGGAACCTTTGGAGCAGATCGATGAAGCTGGAGATATTCCGCACGTTGTGGGGCTACACCGCGAGCAAGGCACAAGCGCTCGATGAGTTGCTTGAAGCCGGGTTCGATGGCATGGAAGCCCGCCTGCCCATGACCGCCAGCGAACGTGCCGAGTTCGCAGCCTTTCTACGCATCAACAACGTCAGCTATATCAGCACCGTCTTCAGCGCCTACGACGTTCTGCCGGAACAGTCGGCAACCGTCGACGAACACCTTCTGGACCTCGACAAGAAACTCGGCTGGGCGGCTGAGTTGGCGCCGCGTTTCGTCAATCTGCTGGCTGGCAACGACCGCTGGCCCCTGGCACAGCAAGTCGACTTCTTTGGCCGCGCGATGGACCTCGCGGGCAAGCATGGCCAGGTGTGCGCCTTTGAAACACATCGCGCTCGCTCGTTATTCAACCCCTGGGTCACCCTCGAGTTGATTCGTCAACTGCCGGACCTGCGCTTCACCAGCGACATCAGTCATTGGGTCGTCACCTGCGAGCGCCTGCTCAACGATCCGGAAGACGACCTCAGCGCCTTCGTCGAACGCGTTCACCATATTCAAGCCCGAGTCGGTTATGACCAGGGACCGCAAGTTCCCCACCCCGCCGCTCCCGAGTACAGCCAAACGCTTGCCTTCCACCAGCAACATTGGGAGGCCATCTGGCGATCCCAGGAAAAACGCGGGTATCAGGTCACCACGCTGACACCTGAGTTCGGCGCCGACGGTTATCTGCATCACCTGCCCTTCACCAACGTGCCGGTGGCTGATCTATGGTCGCTGAACGTGTGGATGGCAAACACCGAGCGCGAGCATTTTCGGCGTTTCGCCCGCACCTCAACCCGATAAGGAGTGCTCCCTCATGCCTGACAAAGCGCCCACGACTGCCAACTTCAGCCGCATTCCGGTGGTGGATATCGCCGGGCTGTACAGCGACGACCTCACCCAGCGCCAGGCAGTGGCCGAAGAACTGGGTAACGCCGCCCGCGCAGTCGGTTTCCTGTACATCAAGAACCACGGCATCGAGTCGTCACTGATCGACGGCTTGCGTCAAGCGGCGAAGGACCTGTTCGCACAATCGCTTGAATACAAAATGCAGCATTACATCGGCACTTCACGCAGCCACAAGGGTTTTGTGCCTGAAGGTGAAGAGGTCTATGCCAAAGGCAAACCCGATCACAAGGAAGCTTTCGATATCGGTTTCGAAGTGAGCGAAGACGATCCGCTGGTCATTGCCGGCACGCCATTGATCGGGGCCAACGAATGGCCAGACCTGCCGGGTTTCCGCCCCGCCGTCGAAGCTTACTACGCCGCGGTGTTTGCGTTAGGTCGTCGCTTGTTCAAGGGCTTCGCCCTCGCGTTGGGCCTGGAGGAGAACTATTTCGAGGCACTGGTGACTCGCCCACCGTCGAAGCTGCGCCTGATCCACTACCCATTTGACCTGGCGGCTCAAGACGCGCCCGGCATTGGCGCCCATACCGACTACGAATGCTTCACCATTTTGCTTGCCGACAAGCCAGGCCTCGAGGTGATGAACGATCAGGGGCAATGGATCGATGCGCCGCCCATGGACGGTACGTTTGTGGTCAACATCGGCGACATGCTGGAGGTCATGACCGCAGGTGCATTCGTCGCGACAGCTCACCGAGTGCGAACCGTCAGCGAAGAGCGCTACTCGTTCCCCCTCTTCTATGCGTGCGATTTCCATACGCAAATCAAGCCACTGCCGCAGTTTCTTGAAGGCGGTAAGGATTACGAGGAAATCACCATCGGTGAGCACATGTTTGGCCAAGCGTTGCAAACCTATCAATACCTGCGCCGCAAGGTCGAACGCGGCGAACTCAAGCTGTACGAGCGCGCGCGCAAGCCATCGAGCTTCGGTCACTTGAAGAGCCAGGCGCAGGAAGCGTCCTGATGCCCCCCTCGACCTGTTCCAAAACAGCCCTGTTTCAAAACCAGTCCAATCCTACTTTTTCGACGTGGAGTCACCGATGATGCGCAACCCAATGAACATTGCTGTCCGCTTGTCCCTGCTGGCCTTCGCGTTCCTCGGTGCGACAGGAGCCCACGCAGCCACGACGGTGACACCCGGCGTCCTCAAGGTCGGCATGGAAATCACCTATCCGCCCTTCGAATCATACGACGAACAAAAAAATGTCGTCGGCTCCGACCCCGAACTGGCGCGGTTACTCGCTAAACATCTGGACCTCAAGGCTGACTTCGTTGACACCAAATTTTCCAACCTGCTGCTGAGCCTGAACGCCGGTCACTATGACGCGATCATCTCGGGCATGTACATCACCCCCCAACGGCAGACTCAGGCGCAAACCATCCCATACGCCAAGACTGGCGCAGCGATCATGGTGCTGAAGGACAGCCCGCTGAAACCGAAAGTACCGGAAGATCTTTGCGGCCTGAAAGTCGGCCTGGAAAAAGGCACCACTTGGGTGACGCAATTCAACAAACTCTCGACCGACTACTGCGTCCCGAACAACAAGGGCGGGATCATGGTCAGCGAATTCCCGTCCGCCCCTGAAGTGACCCAGGCGCTGCTTTCCGGCAACGTGCAGGCTCAGGTGGAGATCGACGGCGCCGCCGGCATGATCGCAGAACGCACCAAAGGCCGGGTTGTGATCAGCACCGAGCACTCGATCTATCAACAGACACTGGGTATCTACGTCAAAAAGGACAACGACGCCCTCTATCAGGCGCTGCTCAAGGCCTTTGATGCGACGAAAGCGTCGGGTGAATACGCCGCCCTGTTGAAGAAATACAACCTGGAAGAACCGACTAACTGACTCAGTGCAGCCCTGTGGGAGCGAGGCCGCTCCCACAGTCGGCGGCGTTCGCTTGACTGCCCGGCATAGGTGAAGCCTCCGTCGACGCCAGCAGTTGGAGGTACACATGCAATTTGAATGGCCCTACTTTTTTTCTCTGTTTTCGGTCTCGGACTTCTGGAAAGCCTGCATTACGGTGGTGCAACTCAGCACGCTGGCCTGGTTTATCGGCATGCTGCTGGGCTTCCTGCTGGCGTCGGCCAAGCTTTCGGCCACGCGTTGGATCAGCGTGCCGGCATCGGTTTATATCTGGTTCTTTCGCAGCGTACCGCTGCTCGTACTGGTGGTGTTCGTCTATAACCTGCCGCAGATGTTCCCGGTCACCCGTGGCGTACTGTCCAACCCGTTCTATTCAGGCCTGTTGGCACTGGTGGTCACCGAGGCGGCGTACATGGCGGAAATTCATCGTGGCGGCTTGATATCCGTTGCCAAAGGCCAGAAAGAAGCCGGTCGTGCGCTGGGTATCGGCCTGATCGGTTTGCAGCGCCTGATCGTGATCCCACAGGCGTTCCGCATTTCCCTGCCGACACTGATCAACGAATACATCACCGTGGTGAAACTGACCTCGCTGGTCTCGGTGATTTCCTTGACCGAACTGCTGACCGTGGGCCAGCGCCTTTACGCGCAAAACTTCCTGGTCATGGAAACCCTGTCGGCTGTGGCGGTGTATTACGTGCTGATCGTGACCGTGCTCGGCTGGCTGTTCCATTGGCTGGAGCAACACTTGGAGCTCAACAACCGTAAACCCCAAACGCTGGATGACATCAGCCTGCGGCGTCTACGCGCGTCACGGTCGGCGCCCGCTTCGGCAGACGCTCGTACAGCGCCGGGGCCTGGCTCGGCACCCGCCCTGCAACTGGTGAACATTCACAAGCGCTACGGCCAGCACGCCGTGCTCAAGGGCATCAACCTTGATGTCAACGTGGGCCAGGTGATTTCCATTATCGGTCCGTCGGGATCGGGAAAAACCTCGCTGATTCGGACCGTCAACGCCTTGGAAAGCATCGACCAGGGCGAGATCATTCTATTCGGCGAAAGTTATATCCACGCCGGTGACAACACCAACACGCAACAAGTACGCCATGGGGTGCAGCGTATCGGCATGGTGTTTCAGAGCTTCAACCTGTTTCCCCATCGCACCATCCTCGACAACGTCACCCTCGCGCCGCGCTATCATGGCCGCGACAAGTCCATCAGCGAGCAGCGCGCCTACGCTCTGCTGGACAAGGTCGGGCTGCTGGCGCATGCGCAAAAGTATCCGCATCAGTTGTCGGGCGGTCAGCAACAACGCGTGGCAATCGCCCGCGCATTGGCGATGGATCCCCACATCATGCTGTTCGATGAGCCTACTTCAGCCCTTGACCCGGAACTGGTCGGCGATGTGCTCAAGGTGATCAGCGACCTGGCAAAAGAAGGCATGACCATGTTGATCGTGACCCATGAAATGGACTTCGCCATGTCAATTTCCGACAGGGTGGTTTTCATGGAGGACGGCCTGGTCAAACTGGATGCGGCGCCTGGGATGATCCGAGCTGATCAGTGCGGCGAGAGAATCAGAAAATTCATGAGGGTTTGAACGCGGTGTGATTGGGTCCTGACACTCGCGGTGGGATATCCGTCAAGCACGCTGGTTCCCACCCACGTTATGCGTTGCGGAGCTGCTGGCGATTCATTCTGATGGGGATTCATCAAGATCGTCGTCAAGGCTCGCAATGCAGGCGTCGAGCAATTCGTGCAATACAGCCACGCGCTCCACGCCGAGTAGACCATTGAGTGCTCGCTGTGCCTCCTTCCACGCCCGCTGGCCTTCGGCTTGCTTTACGCGTCCAGCCTCGGTCGCTTCGACAAGGCGACTGCGGGCATCGCCTCCTGCACCAATTTCCAGCCACCCCTGAGCGGTCAGGGACTGCATGTTTCGAGTCAAGGTCGAATTATCCATCTGCATTTGCCTGGCCAGATCACTCGGCCGAATAGGCCCCAGCCTGACGACATGGGACAACAATGCGTACTGCGTGTTCTTCAGGCCGGACTCGGCGACGTAGCGGTCGTAGTGACGCGTCACCATGCGATTGAGCTGGCGGAGCTTCAGGTTGGTGCAGCCCTGTGGCTTGATAGTATTTTTCATGGAGCCTATTGTACCTGCAATATTTGCATATACAATTTTATTTGCACCGACACTATCTGAAAAGATCGTTCCGACTTGATCAATGGTGAAAACATGAAATATGCACCCTTCGGCAAAACAGGACTGAGTGTGTCCCAGGTCGTGCTTGGGACGGGCAACTTTGGCACAGGCTGGGGCTACGGTGCGGATCCCGATGTCAGCACGGCAATCTTCAACGCCTACGCGGAGGCCGGCGGCAACTTCATCGATGGGGCCGATATCTACCAGTTCGGAGAGTCCGAGGAGCTGCTCGGTACCCTGCTGAAGGGCCGACGCGAGCGTTTCGTCCTGGCGACCAAGTACACCCAAGGCGCGCAGCCAAATGCCGATCGCCTCGTCACTGGCAATAGTCGTAAAGCCATGGTGGCCTCGGTAGAGGCGAGCCTGAAGCGACTCAAAACCGATCGCATCGATCTCTACTGGGTGCATTGGCCGGATAATGTCACGCCCATCGAAGAAATTGTCCGTGGGTTCGAAGATCTCGCCCGCGCCGGTAAGATTCTTTATGCCGGCCTCTCCAACTTTCCTGCTTGGCGGCTATCGCGAGCAGTCACCCTCGCCGAACTCACCCACTCGGTGCCGATCGCCGCGGCGCAATTCGAGCATAGCCTGGTCCACCGCGAACCCGAGATTGATCTGTTCCCGGCTTCGCATGCGTTGGGATTGGGTATCGTCACTTGGTCGCCACTCGGCGGAGGCATGCTGACCGGTAAGTACCGCAAGGGCGAGAAAGGACGCGCCGAGGGCCTCGGTGGCAAGGTGTTCCAAGCAGAGAATAGCGAGCAGCGTACACAGGTCCTCGACACGGTCATCGCCATCGCCAACGAACTGGGCGTCAGCCCCGGTCAGGTCGCCATCGCCTGGTCCGGCACGCACGGGTCGTTGCCCATCATCGGCCCGCGCTCGCTTGAGCAATTGACCGACAACCTCGCAGCCCTGTCGGTCGAACTGTCAGCCGAGCAGATTCATCGACTCGACACCGTTAGCAGCTTGTCTTCTTCGATGCCAGCAAGGACAGCGACCCCTTGGGCTTGCGGAGCAGCGCAGATCGTGGCTTGAACGTGGGTGGGTGATGCAAGCCGACGACAAGAAGGCCAGGCTCAACTGTATGCATCACCTACCCGCCCCCCTTTATCGCCTGACATGTTCCTGTCAGCCTCCCGTCACCCTGACGTCAGATCGTTGCGCCTAAAGTAACGCCAGGATTGCTCCCGCGGCGCCAGCGCGAACCTGCGGGAGCAAGCCTGCTCGCTCCCGCAGGAACTTGGCTTAACCAGAGATTTTGCACACGAGGTTGCCTTTTGCTGGAGCTCTTGTCATCAGCCGGAAGGAGAAACGCAGATGAACCACCCTGACGGGCACGACAGCGCGGTTGATCAATTCATCTGGCCATCGCCAGACGGTATCCTGGACCGCAAAGACCTGTTGCTTCGCCTGCGCGCCGAACAGCAATTCATGGCCGCACAGGACCCTGGATGCAGGCTCGATCAACAAGACTACCTGCTTTCCCTGATCGATTCGGTATCAACACGGGCCGACGGCGCCGCGCAACGCTCAGGTTTCGATGCCCGGCGAATGCGTAGCGTCATCACCGAAGCGGCCACGCGAAGCCATTGGGGCAAGCCTTCAGACGGACGCCGAACCCAGGGCATCGCCGCACACTGCGATGCGCAGACTTGCATGGCCGCGGTACTCGATGTCGAGCTGAGCGACGAGGGCCGCTTGATTGTGCATGACACGGTGTTTGTCGCTGACCTGGGCGCTGTAGAAAACCCCGGTCGCCTACGCGCCCAGCTTGAAGGCGCGTGCCTGATGGGGGTCGCATTCGTGGCATCTGCTGAATTTGGTGTGACAGCGGCTGATCTGTGCCCGACGATCGCCCAACGACCCCGCTGGCCACTCGTCTCATGGCTGCCAGGGCACATCGCCGTACACTTGATCAACCCAACGGGTGCGCTCCAGGCCTGCCAGCCCAGCCAGCTGAGCTACGTACCCATCGTCCGGGCCTTGTGCAATGCGATTCGCAAAGCCTCGGACAAGCGTACCAGCGATTTGCCGTGCAAAAGCCAGTCGCTCGAAAGAATGGGCGGACGTTGAATCACTGACGGGCTTCAAATCAAACCCAGCGTCAGGGCTTTTAGCGTCGCCGCCGCACGGGGGGCGCATTGCCATTTGGCAATCCGATAGCCACAAAAGCGGGATAAAGTATTTATTCCAAATGAGTGAGGTTTCGTGCCATGCCTTCAACTCCCTGCATCCCCAGCATCCGTGGGCAACGCGGCGCGGACCTGCTCGTAGAAGTACTGCGCAGCGAAGGCGTTCGTCATGTCTTCGGCAATCCGGGCACAACGGAGCTGCCTTTGCTCGATGCGCTCTCGGGTGTCTGCGACATTCACTACGTGCTCGGCCTCCAGGAGGCCTCCGTCGTGGCGATGGCCGACGGTTATGCCCAGGCATCCGGCCGCCCCGGTTTCGTGAACCTTCATACAGCAGGAGGCCTTGGCAATGCGATGGGCGCCATCCTGAACGCGAAGATGGCGAACACGCCGCTGGTGATCACCGCGGGCCAACAGGATACCCGCCATGGCGTGACCGACCCGCTGCTTCATGGTGATCTGGTCAGCCTGGCCCGTCCGAGCGTCAAATGGGCGGAGGAAATCCAGCACCCCGAACATATCCCGATGCTGCTGCGTCGCGCTCTTCAGGACTGCCGCACAGGGCCGACCGGCCCGGTTTTCCTTTCGCTGCCGATCAACGTGATGGAGCAGCACACCGATGCCGATGCTGGCCAGCCGTCGCGAATCGAACGAAGTGCGGTGACCGCGGCGATTGACCCGCTGGCTGACGCCTTGGCGACGGTTACCCCCGGCCGCCTGGCGATTATCGTCGGGGAGGAGGTCTTCCAGTCGAATGCGCAAGTGGAAGCGGTGAGACTCGCCGAAGCACTCGGCGCGCCGGTCTTCGGGCCATCCTGGCCCGGGCATATCCCCTTCCCCACCGCTCATCCTCAATGGCGCGGAGCCTTGTCGCCCAAAGCTGCCGATATCCGCGAAACGTTCGCTGACTTCGATGCGGTCTTGCTTCTCGGCGGCCATTCGCTGATCAGTTACCAATACTCGCAAGGCCCGGCGATCCCCTCTCATTGCCGTCTCATTCAATTGACCGGCGATGGCCACCAACTGGGCAGAGTGCATGGAACGGCACTGGGATTGATAGGCGACATAAAACTGTCCTTGCAGTTGTTGCTGCCGTTATTGGATCAGGCACTGGCCCCACACCGCCAGGCAATCGCGACGCTGCGAAATGTCGCTGCGCACGAGCGCAGTACCCGCCGAATCGAAGTGGCCGAGCGCGCGAAGCGCGAATTCCATACGCCCGTGACAACGCCTTTCGTTGCGGCCCATGAAGCGGTCCGGGCAATCGGCCCTGACGTGTGGATCGTCGACGAAGCGCCGGTCACCATCGCTCATGTGCGTGCGTGCCTGGATTCGCATTCGGCCCGCCAGTACCTGTTTACGCGGAGCGCCATCCTCGGCTGGGGCATGCCGGCGGCTGTCGGTACATCCCTTGGCCTGGACCGCACCCCGGTGGTCTGCCTGGTCGGCGATGGCTCGGCGATGTATTCACCCCAAGCGCTTTGGACAGCGGCACACGAGCGTTTGCCCGTCACCTTTGTGGTCATGAACAATGGCGAATACAACATCCTGAAAAACTACGCGCGTAGCCAGGCGCACTACCGAAGTGCCGGTACGAACCAGTTCATCGGCATGGACATCCGGAACCCGGCCATCGACTTCCAGGCCCTCGCCTCCTCCCTGGGGGTTGCTTCGCGCAGGGTCGAGCGCGCCAGCGATATAGCTGAAGCGGTCGAGGATGGCATTCGCTCAGGCCGCCCCAACCTCATCGAATTGCCGATCATGGCTTGAAGCTAACGGGCCTTTCGAAAACTGAGTTGCACTGGCTAATGTGGCCCAAAGCATCGGTAAGCAAGCCAAAGTTCGCAAAGTGTTTGGCATCGGTTGATCTTGATTAGGTTGAAGAGATGCAATTACTCCCCAACCTGTGGACGTTCGATCTACCAAGCTTCGTGGTTGCCTTGGTCAGCACAAGAGCTGTAGCTTCAATCTTCAGTTAGCGAGGATATGTAATTGAACGACTCTGAACATCTGAAACAACTGTGCGCCCGTTTCAACTCTGGAGAATGTCTGAGCGACAGGTAAAGGCCCCTCTCCACCGTTGCTCGCGCTCAGCAGTTGGTAATACTCATCAGGAAGCGTTGACGCTAGACTGGCGCTAGCCCAGTCTCTACGCCGGTCAACCAATGCCTCTCCTTCCGCCAGATACCGCCGAACAGACAACGTTGACCCTCGAAGTGGTGCTGCGTTACCACATGGCGTGGAAACGCCGTGACTTGGAGGCGATTCTCGCGATGTATCACCCGCACGTGCAGTACAACGATTTCTTTCAGAACCGCAGCATGGGCCTGACCGAGTTGCGCGCTTATATCACCAGCACGTTACCGCGCCACCCCGACGAGTATCTTGAACACAACGACCGCATCCGTGCAGATGGCTGTACCGCATTCATCCAGTACCAGACCGCGCTGAAAGGCAGTGGCGAGCGGGTGGTTTTTCGCACCAGTGAAGCCATCACGGTATGTGATGGCCTGATCCTTCGTATAAACGAATATGCCTCACTGGTGCGCGACAGCGAGCCTCAGACTGGGCGCCACGCGCCCGCCATCAGTAAACTGGGGCTCTCGGCGCGTCAGCTGACTTTCATGGCGCGAGACTTGGCCGACTATTTTACGCGCCAGCAGCCATTCCTCGACCCGGATCTGGACCTTGCACGGATTGCCAGCGCCACCGGGTACAGTCGCAATCAGCTGTCTTACCTGCTGAATCAAGTGCTGGGACAAAGCTTCTATCGCTACGTGACCCAAGCCCGGTTGACCTACCTGCTTGAGCGCCTGCCCAATCACGGTGAAAACGCGCCCATCGATGCCCTTGCGGCGAGTGCCGGATTCAATTCCACTTCGGCGTTCTACAAGGCCTTCCGCAGTCATACCGGTTGCACACCCAAGGCGTGGTTGAAAGCCAATTGCGCGCGTGCCCGCAGATAACACAGCCCCCGTCGCAGCGCATTAATCTCTGTCGGCAATCAACCGATGGAGCATGGGATGTCTGGCTGGGGTGGTGTGAGTTTGTGGATGGAGCAACTCGGCGAGGCGCTGACGCCGCGCCCGGCGTTGTATCAGGATCTGCAAGCAGACGTCGTGATTATCGGCGCCGGTTACAGTGGCCTCTGGGCGGCCTATTACCTTAAACAGCAAGCACCGCACCTGAACATCGTCATCGTTGAAGCACAGATTGCCGGCTTCGGCGCCTCCGGTCGCAATGGCGGCTGGTTGATGGGCAACCTGCTGGGCGAAGACCGGCTCCTGGGCCCACTACCTGCCGCGCAACGTCACGCAGGCTACCAACTGCTGCATGCAATCCCCGACGAGGTGGCGCGAGTGTGCCACCTCGAAGGCATCGATTGCGAACTGCGCAAAGGCGGCGTGCTGTACTGCGCGGCGCGTTATCCCGAGCAAGAACGGCGCCTGCGCGAACAACTCGATGCTGTCCGTGCGCAAGGCCTGGGTGAAGACGACTACCGCTGGTTGAGCCCCCAGGCCTTGCATGAACAGTTGAATGTGGCCCAGGCGTACGGCGCCCTGTACTCACCTCACTGCGCGACCATCCAGCCTGCACGGTTGGTACGAGGGCTGGCCGAAGCCGTCGAACGGATGGGTGTGCGCATTTACGAGCAAAGCCCGGTGCTCGACTGGAAGCCAGGCCAGGTCCGAACCGAGCACGGTCGGGTGAGCGCCGATTGGGTGGTGCCGGCGGTCGAAGGTTATGCCAGCACCCTGCCCCCGTTGAACAAGCATCAACTGGCCGCGCAAAGCCTGATCGTCGCGACTGAGCCACTCCCGGCCGATGTATGGGCCGAAATCGGCCTGACCCGCGGCCAGGCTTTCAGTGAAAACAGCCGACAAGTCACCTACGGCCAGCGCAGCCGAGACGATCGCCTGGTGTTTGGCGCCCGCGGTGGATATCGCTTTGGCGGTCGCCTGCGCAGTGACTTCAACCTCACTCAGGCCGAACGAGCATTGCGGCAACACCTGTTCAGTGAACTCTTTCCGATCTTGCGCAATGTGCGCCTGACCCATGCCTGGGGCGGCAATCTGGGGATTGCCCGGTCCTTTCACCCGCACATGCTCACCGACCGTCGCCAGCGGCTCGCGCTGGCGGGTGGCTACGGAGGTGAAGGTGTAGGCGCCAGCAATCTGGGCGGCCGAACCGTGGCGGCGTTGATTCTTGGCCAAGACAACGAACTGACTCGCCAACCCTGGGTGCTGGATGACCGCCCCCTGGCCTCGTTGCCACGATGGGAGCCCGAGCCTCTGCGCTGGCTGGGTTACAACGCCATTATCCAGAGCTTCGTTCACGAGGATCAGGTATTGGCCAACCTCCATGCGCCACGCTGGCGTCGCCGGATGGCTGAAGGCCTGGCCGGTTGCATGGAACGTCTGATGAAGTCCAAGGAGCCGTTTGCATGAAGATCGATCATTTTCGCGACACCGCCCGTTTGCCTCTCGGCGAGCCTGGCGCCGTTGGTGTACCGCTGGGCGAGCCGCTTTCACAGGTTGCCACGGCATGCGTCGAACGCGACGACGGCGTCGAGGCCGGCGTGTGGGAATGCACTCCCGGCCGCTGGCGGCGCCAGATCGTGCAACAGGAGTTCTGCCATTTCATTCAGGGGCGTTGCACCTTCACCCCGGACGGTGGTGAGGCCCTACATATCCAGGCCGGCGACGCGTTGATGTTCCCTGCGAACACGACGGGAATCTGGGATGTACAAGAAACCGTTCGCAAGAGCTACGTACTGATTTTCTGAACTGCCTTCATCCATAACGCCTAGAACAAAGGTTGAGGTCTCGCATGTTGAAGTCGATCTTTCCGTTACTGTTGATCGCGTCTACCGCTCAGGCAGCAGACACCGTCAGGATCTACAACTGGAGCAGCTACATCGCTCCAGATACCCTGCAAAACTTTACCACCCAGACCGGGCACCAGACTCAATATGACCTGTACGACAGCAACGAGGTGCTCGACGCCAAGCTGATGGCCGGCCACTCAGGGTATGACGTGGTGTTTCCGTCCAACCACTTCATGGCCCGGCAGATCACGGCCGGCGCACTCAAACCGCTGGACCGCGGCAAACTCCCGAACTGGCACAACCTCAACCCGACGCTGATGAAGGTTCTGGAGGCCAATGACCCTGGTAACCGCTACGGCTTTCCCTACCTGTGGGGCAGCACCGGCATCGGCTACAACGTAGCCAAGGTCAAGGCGGTCCTGGGCGATGTACCGATAGACTCGTGGGACATTGTGTTCAAGACGGAAAACATGAAGAAACTCGCCCGATGCGGCGTGGCTATGCTCGACAATGGTCCCGAGATCCTCCCCATCGCCTTGAACTACCTTGGCCTGCCGCATCACAGCAAGGACAAGGCCGACTATGAGAAGGCCCAGGCCTTGCTACTCAAGGTGCGCCCCTATGTGAGTTACTTCCACAACTCCAAGTACACCAGCGACCTTGCGACGGGGGACGTGTGTCTGGTCGTGGGGTTTTCCGGCGATGTGATGCAGGCCGCAGCGCGAGCCAATGAGGCCGGGAACGGCCAGCAGATTGCTTACGCCATCCCCAAGGAAGGCTCACCGATGTGGTTCGACATGGTCGCCATGCCCGCCGATGCGCCAAATGAAGGCGCCGGCTACGAATTTCTCAACTACCTGCTGGACCCCAAGGTGATGGCTGGCATCAGCAATCATGTGCACTATGCCAACGGCAACACCGCCGCCGAGGGGCTGGTCGACAAGGCCATCCGCAACGACCCGATGGTGTACCCGCCTGACAGCGTGATGAAAAAACTCTTTGTACTGGAGGCCATGCCATTGGAGAACGACCGGCTGCGCACGCGGGTCTGGAGCCGGATTAAAAGCGGGCAATGAAACCTGTCGCCGATGAAGCAGACACCCGGATCATCGGCGACATCTCCAGGGTCTCATCAGCCCTCTCGCGCATCGGGCAAGCGCAAGCGATCTATTTCGTCAAAGAGATTACAAAAGACGTCCACCAGGGAGGGATCGAACTGGGTACCGGCTTGATCGGTGATGAAACGCCTCGAACGCTCGACATCCCAAGCCTGTTTGTAGGCTCGAGGCATTCTTATGGCGTCATACACATCGCATATCGACACAATCCTTGCCGATAACGGAATCTCCTTACCTCGCAATCCCTTGGGATAACCGGTGCCGTCCCAACGTTCGTGATGCGCCAGGGCAATTTCCGCTGCCAAATCGGTCAAAGGGGAACCGTCCGGGTCATGCAGGATTTCATAACCGATACGGGCATGTTCCTGCATGATCTCTCTTTCCTGCGGTGTCAACGCGCCAGGTTTTTGCAGAATCGCGTCCTCAATGCCGATTTTTCCAATATCGTGCATCGGAGCCGCCATCTTCATGAGGTCGCACCATTGAGAGGGCATGCCGATCGCCTTGGCCAACATCGCAGCGGACTCGCCAATACGAACAATATGATGCCCCGTGTCATCGTCGCGATAGCTGGCCGCTCGACTCAAGCTGCTGCTGATCGCCTTGTAGCTGGAAGCCAGTTGGGCCGTGCGTAGCTCGACTTTGCGCTCAAGCTCAACGTTAACGTCGCGCAGCTGCTTCGCCGCCTGCGCCAGCTCCAGGCAATTGCGTACTCTGAGCAGCACCTCAGGCAGGTCAATGGGTTTGGAGATGAAGTCGTTAGCGCCCTTCTCCAGCCCTTTTCGTCTGCTCTGCTGGTCATTCAACGCCGTTACGATGATGACCGGTGACTCAGTGCGGTCTCGTTTATTGAGCCGATCAAGGATCTCGAAGCCATCGGGCGCGGGCATATCCAGGTCCAGCAACACCAGGTCCCAGGCGTTCGAAAGCAACCAATCCAGTCCTTGGACCGAGTCGCTGAAGGTCGTGATGTTGCGCAGGCCTACGGCTCGCAAGCATGAATCCAGAAGCCGGAGATTGGTGGGCACATCGTCGATAATGACAATCCTGCTTTCAGCATTTACTTTGGCGAACATGCATCTGCCCTCTTCGTGGCGAGCGTCAATACCAGATGGCGAATACTCTGCCTCTCCAAGGGAGAAGCCACGATGGCCTGGCACTCCAGCTGGCTAATCGAAGCGTGATCAGCGGCCGCACGAACCACGATGATCGACAGGGCAGTTTCTGCGATCCTCGTGCGCAAACCGCGGAAAAAAGTCTCCAGCACAGGCACACGGTCCGTGGTGGCGACGATCAACACGCTGATTGCCGTGGCATCAAGCACAACGCTGGCCTCGGGCAACGTGTTGACCCATTGCAACTCGAAATCACCGGCCAGTGCCTCCCGGACCACCTCATCATCCTTGGGGTTGCTGCTTACCAACAGGACGCGCGGCAACGCTATCGTCGACAGGTTGGACTCCCTCCCGGGTGCGGGAAAAGCCGACGAGTACATGTCGATCCAGAAAGTCGACCCCACATTGACGTGGCTTTCAAAGCCCATGCTGCCGTGCATCAGAAGTGCCAGGTCCCGACACAGCGCCAAGCCAATACCCGTGCCCTGGATGGAAGAGTTCTCTTTACCCAAGCGCTGGAAGGGCCTGAACAGCTCGTCCTGCAAAGCCGGGGGAATGCCCACACCGGTATCCGTCACATAAAGACGCAGCCGGGCTCCCCCCTCGACAACCATGGCCCCCAGGGTAATGTCACCACCGGGTCGGTTGTATTTGATTGCATTGGATAACAGATTGATCAGGACTTGCTTGAGGCGACGCTTGTCCGCCCAGACATGCCATGTATCCAGAGGAGCGGTGGTGTGCAAGATCTGGCCCTGCGCTGCGATCTGCTGGCGAACCATGTCAGCGCAGTTGGATAACAGGCTCGCCACGTGCACCGGCTTGAGATCCAGCAGGGGCCTCTCAGCCTGCAAACTGGAGAGTTCGAGCAGATCGTCCATCAACTGCATGAGGTGCTCGCTGGCCTCGATGATTTCCTGCAGGTTGGCCGTTTGCTGCGATGCGTCGTCAGGCGGCTGCATGAGTCCCAATTGAGCAAACCCGTAAATGGCATTCAATGGCGTTCGCAACTCATGACTCATGCTGGAGATGAACTTGGATTTGGCTGTACTGGCGGCTTCTGCCTCCAGGGTTTTCTCCCGCAGATCCAACTGGGTCTGCTTGAGCGTCGTGATGTCGACACACGCCACGACCACGACACTGGCATCCTCAAGCCGCGAGGGTTCCAGCATGCGCCCCCGGCAAAGGATCCAGATCAACTTGCCATGCACGTCCCGGATCCGGAACTCCGCTTCCGGCGCCACGCTGGCAGTGCCCCTGGCCTCCTCCAGAAACCGCATGAAGGTCTGCCTGTCTTCAATGGGTATGTTCTCCAGCAGTGTCGCCATCGGCACTTCATTGGCGGCAAAGCCGAAACGCTGGCACAGGGCGCCCTTGAGAATAAAACGCTGCCGCTGGGGGTAATACTCCCAGAGCCCTTCGGCAAAACTCTCCATGACCAACTCGAGACGCTGCTGTGTGGAACTGCGGACAAACTCGGCCTGGGCCAACTGCCTGCCCATTCCCAGTGCCTGGTTGGACATTGACCAGAGTTCGGAGATATCGGAGGGGCTCTCCGCCGGTTGCCAGTTACCCCGGCCAATCTCTCGCATCATTCGTGAAACCCCCTGCACCGGCGCGCTCAACTGGCGACTGAGGTCACGTGTCCGCCACCACATGAAGGCAAAGAACAAGGCGTAGAACAGGACCAGCCCCGCGACCAACAAATAACCCACATCGCGGTAATGACTGGCGAGCAGATTGGTTTCCTGCATGACCGCCGCTTCGTCCACCACCGCCAGCAAGAACCACCCGGTGGAGGGAATCACATTCCAGGCGACCAGATGAGGCCGTCCATTCAACGTCAGGGCAACAATGCCCCCCGGATGGCCCGGTAAGTTCTGATTGAGGCTGGCGAGGTCCGGATGACGGGTAAGATTTAAATCCGGGGACTGCAGACGCTCGTGATCAACAGGCTCTGCGGCGGGCTGGTTCTCGACTCGCAGGGAGAAGTCACGTTGGCCCGCCTTGGGTACGGCCATGACATCGAGCTTGTCATTGACCAGCATCAGGTAGCCATCCCACGGCATCTGCAACTGCTCTATTCGCTTCAAGATGCCGTCGACCGTGACATCAACTCCGGCGACACCCTCGAGAAAGTCGCCCTTATAGACCGGCGCAATGGCAGACATCATCCACCCCTGGCCGGCGGGGTCCAGGTAGACATCCGTCCAGACTACTTTTTTATCAGGATTGTGCTGTGCATCGGCCAGGTAGTAGAAGTTGTATTGGGTGATGTCCATATCATGGGGGTATTGCTCGAGCGTATTGAACCAGGGGTAAATCCGGTTGTAGCTGTCCCAACTGTTGAAATAGATACTGGCAATCAGAGGATCCCCGTCCTTCAACTGCTTCATCATGAAATCCTGATTGGCCAGCAGGGATACCTTGTAGAGATCCTGATCTTGCGGCGCAGTGATATTCGAATAAAACGAGGCGGATGCTCCATCGTTTGCTGCGCTGTAACGAACACCGTCGGCACTTAATGATAGCGATGCTGCCACGAGGTGCTGTTTCTCGGTGAGTTCATGCTCCGTGGATTTGGCATAAAGATCGATCGCCTTGTGGATCTGCTCAAGTTGTCCCTGCACCAGCAATGCATTCTGCTGAACCGAAGCCTGAATGTCTCGTGTTGCACTTTGATGCAGGTACTCGATCTGAGAACTTCGAATGGACTGGTTGGTGATGAAATAAGTGGTGATCAGCACACCCTCCACCAAAACAAGCGGCAAGAGGCTGGTACTGGCGAATGCTCGCCAGATCCATCTGCGCAAACTCACCCTCTTCTTCTTTGAAGTTGTTTGCATAAGCACGCTCGTTGCGTTGGCGGCACAAACGATATCACAATGATATCATTGTGAGCCCATCCTCGGTTTCTGTCCAACGGGACTCTTTTCTATCGTCCCCCGTCTACACGACCTTGCAGGTCCCCCCAGCATCGATCAAAAGCGTGTGGGCAGCCTTATGACCATAGTCGAACACTCGATTTCGGCCTCAAGACTTAAGCTATGCTCAAAAACAGTGATCAGAGGATGGGGCGAATGGATTCAGCCATAGCGGTAGCAACACCGTTCACGCAGGATGCGGATGACGTGGGTGTCGTGTTGCTGGATGCCCAGGGAACGTTGCTCATCATGGATGACTGCGCCAGTCGGCTACTGGGGCTGAGCGAAAGCGTCGCCGCCCTTGTTCCCTCGCCTGCATTGTTTTCTCTCAAGCCTCTGACTTTTGAAAAACACCTGACCCATGCGCGACTCAAAGGGAACTGGCATTTTCAAAGTGCGTCGGCGAACGGCGACACGCTGAAAGTGACACTCGACTACAGGGCACAACAATCCACATTCCTGGTGAAGATCCGCCGCGCCGAACGCATCCACCTTGCCGAACAGGATTATCGCCTGGCGTTCGATTCTGCCGGCACAGGCCTGGCCTTATTGCGAATGAGCGGTGAATGGATCGCGGCCAATCAAATGCTGTGTCAGATGCTTGGCTACACCGAAGAAGAACTTCGCGCCACGTCTTTCCAGCGTTTGACGCATCCGGACGACACCGATATCAGTAAGGATGAATTGCACAGACTCATCCTGGGACACCGTACGAGCCTGACGCTGGAAAAACGCTACATCCGCAAGGACGGCAGCACGCTGTGGGCACGCCTGACCCTGGGCATCGCCCGTAACGCTGATGCAGAAGCGCTTTACTTCGTATCGCAGCTGGAAGACATCAGTGAACATCTCGCCTTGCGCCAGGCATTGTTCAATAACGAACAGAAGTACCTCTCACTGGCCAAAAGCTCACAAAACATCATCCTTCGCTACAACCGGCTAGGACAGCAAATCTATGCCAATCCCGAGCTTGAGCGCGCCCGGGGTTTTCCCAACACTCACATCACCGAACGCGCCTCGACGCACAATCCGCTGGACGAATATTTTCGCACGCAAGTAGAACTCACGCTTTCAACCGGCGTAGCCCATACGTTCCTGCTGGAAAACAAGGACTCGCACTCACGTCGCTCCGTGGATTTCCTCTGCAACCTGACGCCGGAGCATGACGAAACAGGCGAGCTGTGCGGGGTACTGGTCACAGCCCAGGATATCAGTGCGTTGCGCCGACAGGAGCGGGCCGAGAACGCGCGCTCCGCCATTTTTCAAAAGATGGTCACTCACGACACACTCCGGGAGGTGCTGCCACTGCTCGGTGCCTACCTGGATATTCTGACGCCCGGGCTTCACAACGCCATGGCGTTCAAGGCTGTGCCTGGCGACGAATCCCTTCGCGCCCCTCCTACGGACACGTCCTCGATTACAACCTGCCTGGCCGAAGATCTTGATCGACAGCCCGAGCGGTTCGAGCACCATCACTTCATCGCGGATTTGAAAAGCGACGCCGCGGGCCTCGCGTTCAGCCAGCCCGCCTTGCAGGCAGGCTATCGAGGTTGTTGGGTAGAACCGGTGGTCAATAAGACCGGTGTCGCGATGGGGGCCATCCTGTTGTTCGTCGGTGGGGACGCCCAACTGAGCGAGCAGGATCGCAAGCATGCACAAATGGCCAGTCATATCGGTGCCATCGCCTGGGAGCGCTGCTCGGCCCATAGCCACCTGGCGCAAAGCGAACGCCGTTACCGCGAAGTCTTCGACCATTCGCAAGACATGCTTTGCCTGCTCGCCGTGGAAGCCGACCAGCAACTCAGTTGCCTGGAGGCCAATCCAAAGCTGTGCGACATGCTCGCCAAAAGTCACTCGGACATGATCGGCCAATCGTTGGGCCAGTGCCTGGAAAAAGAAGCCGCCAGTATTGTCGAGGCGATCTGCCTGCACTGCATCGCCGTGGGAGCCCCCATCGAACTGGATGCACATCTGCCCTGCGGTCAACGCTCACTCGTTGTCCATTTCAACCTGATACCCGTAGCCGACTCAAACGGGCGCTTGCATCGCCTGGTGTGCATTGCTCGCAACATTACCGACATCCTGGAGGCCCAGCGCAACGAACTGGCCCGGCAGCAGGAAATCGGCACACTGGTTGAAAACTCTCCAGACGGTATTGCACGACTGAGTCGAACGGCAGAGCTGCTGTTCGTCAATCCGGCATTGGAAGCCTGGCTGGATCGCCCGCAAATCGATTTACTGCACAAGGACCTGCTCGAGATTCTGCCGAAAAACCTGCAGAGCCAATTATTCCATGCAGCCGTCATAGAAGCGGTGGAAAAAGGCCAGCCTCTGGAGCATGAATATGTGCTCACCGAGCAACATCGATTGCAACGCGTCTATCACATCAGTCTCGTTCCCGAGCAGAACATCCAGGGGAAAATCGCCACCGTTCTGGCTGTCGTTCGCGACATATCGCAGTTGCGCCTGGCTGAACTGCGCCTGGCTTCGCTCAACAAGCAACTGCGCCAATTGATGTCCAGTCGAGAAAGTGCGCGGGAAGAGGAACGCAAGCTCATTGCGCAGGAGATCCACGATGAGCTCGGACAACATCTGACCGCCATACGCATGGGCACTTCGCTGCTGCGCTTTCAGTACGGCGAACAACTGCCCCAGCTCAGCGAACAGGTGGCACGCCTGCTGCAACTGATCGACCAAACGGTGCAGGTGGTCAGGAACATTTCCACCAGCCTGCGCCCCTCCATCCTCAACATGGGTATCGCCGCGTCACTGGAATGGCTGACCGACACGTTCAAGCAGCAACAAGGCATCGACTGCAACCTGCAGATCCACCCGCAGAAAATCCATTTGGACGATGCCAGCGCAACCGCTGCATTCAGGATCGCCCAGGAGTCGCTGACCAACATCGCCCGGCACGCCGAAGCCACTCGGGTCGATATCACGTTTGAGCAAGGCGAGAACGGCTGGACACTGGAAATCATCGACAATGGCAAAGGCTTCGAGCAACGCGAGCAATCGTCCAGGACCCTCGGCTTGCTGGGAATGCGCGAACGAGGCCTGACCTTGGGGGGAACCACCACCATAACCAGCACCCCGGGCAGCGGCACGACTGTCCAATTACGTGTACCCGCTTCAAGGAGTCAAGACTCATGATCCGTTTAATGGTGGCCGACGATCACACGATCATGCGCGAAGGCCTCAAGCAGTTGTTCGCGCTGGTCAAGGATATTTCCGTGGTGGCAGAAGCGGAGAACGGGGCCCAGGTCCTGGAGTTGTTGCGCCATACCGATATCGACGTGCTGCTGCTCGACATGACCATGCCTGGTTCGAGTGGCGAAGACCTGATCGGCCGTATCCACGCCCATTACCCCAAGCTGCCGATGCTCATTCTGAGCATGCACAATGAAGCCCACATCGCCCAGCGAGCCCTACGCGCCGGCGCTTCAGGCTACATGACCAAGGACCGCGACCCGGAGGCGCTGCTGGCGGCGATCCGCAAGGTGAGCACCGGTGCACGCTACCTCGACCCACAACTGGCCGAACAAATCGCACTGCAAAGCAGCGGTGTGACGCCCGAGAACGCCTCGCAGAGCCTGACCTCCCGTGAATTCCAGATCCTGCGCATGCTGGCCCAAGGGCTGAGCGTCAACCAGATCGCCGAACAACTGGTGATCAGCAACAAGACCGTCAGCACGCACAAGACTCGGCTGATGGAAAAGATGTGCTTTGCCACCAGTACCGACCTGGTGCGCTACGCCTTGAATGAAGGGCTGGTCTGAAGACGCCGCGACTCAGGGCTGATGGCCGCGAACGCCAAGGATGGCGGAAGCGATCTGCTCCAGTGGCAGCTCGCGCTCGACCGCGCCCAGCTTGAACGCCTCGCGCGGCATTCCATACACCACGCACGACTCTTCATCCTGCCCCAAGGTCCTGGCGCCGGCATCACGCATCTCCTTGAGGCCCCGAGCGCCATCATCCCCCATGCCCGTCATGATGATGCCCAAGGCATTGCTGCCGGCGCTGCGTGCGACCGAACGGAACAGTACATCCACCGAGGGTCGATGTCGGCTGACAGGAGGTCCCTGCACAATATCCACCTGGTATTGGGCGCCACTGCGCTTGACCAGCATGTGAGTGCCTCCCGGTGCAATCAGCGCACGCCCGGGAATGATGCGATCACCCTGTACCGCCTCGCGAACCTCGATCTCGCAAACGTGATTGAGGCGCTCGGCGAAGGCGGCGGTAAACTTCTCCGGCATGTGCTGCACGACGACAATGCCTGGACATACCCGCGACAACCCTTGTAGGACCTGTTCAAGGGCCTGGGTGCCCCCGGTGGAAGTGCCTATGGCAACGATGCTTTCAGTCGTGCGAGCCATGGCCATGGACGCAGGGGCCAGGATCGCGTCGGCATTGAGCCGGGGCGGTACATCGACAGGCGCCCGGGCGCCCGCTACGCACCGCATGTTGGCCTTCGCCGCCGCCCTGACGGCCTGGACCAGTTCATCCGCACTTTCAGTCAGGAACTGCCGCAGGTTGGACTGTGGCTTAGTGACGATACTCACTGCACCGGCTGCCAACGCCTGCAAGGTGGTCTTGGCGCCCTTCTCTGTCAGCGTCGAACAAATCACCACCGGCGTAGGCTTTTGCGCCATCAGCTTTTTCAGGAAGGTGATGCCGTCCATTCGGGGCATTTCGACATCCAACACGATGACGTCAGGCCATTGCCTGCTCATCTTCTCCATGGCGTATACCGGATCTATGGCAACATCGATCACCTGGATCCCGCTGGCCTGGTTCAGAACTGCACTCAGCACCTGGCGCACCACGGCGGAATCATCCACGATCAAGACCTTGATATCCGTCATCAGACATTACTCTTGGGCGATTCGAATACTTTGCGTACCGAGTCGGCATGATTGAGCTGAAGGCGTCCGGTGCTCACATCGAACACCAAGTGGCGATACCCCCGGCCACCTACGTGATACACCCGGCATTGCAACCCATGGTCCTGGATCAGGCGCCTGGCGGCGTTGACGTTCTGTTGGCCAATCCCGATAGCGTCACCGCGCTCCACCCCGGGAAACATGTCAGCCCCGCCAAAAAGGCTCACCTCGAACTGCTCGGGCCGGGCACCCGCTTGACGAATGCACTCGAACAGCAGCATCAACGCATCCGTCGCATAACGACCGTTCAGGTGTCCCGCGCCGTGCCCTCCCCGACGAGGCAACATGAAATGACACATGCCGCCCAACAAGCGTTGCGGATGCCAGAACACCAGGGCAACGCAGGAACCCAGTACCGTACATAAGCGCATCTGGCGCCCTCCGAACGCCACCTCGCCGGGCTGCAGGAAATACTCGACCACCCGAGCCATCTCAAGCATCCGGTTTACGATAGATCGAGGGCTTGACCACCTGCAATTCATCGCTGATGCCATTCAGGCTTTCCGAATGGCTCACGATGAAATAGCCACCCGGCCTCAGGTGTTTGCTCAAGCGCTTCACCACCTCGGACTTGGTCTGGTTATCGAAATAGATCATCACGTTGCGCAGGAAAATCACATCGAACTGCCCCACCGAAGGCAGCGCATTGTTCAAGTTGATCGAAGTGAATGTGATCCGTGACGCCAACGCGCGGTCGACCATGAAAATACCGTTGTTGCAACCCACGCCCTTCAGGCAGTACTTGTTCAACAGCGCCTCGGGAATACCGCGGATACCATCCAGTGGGTAGCGTCCGCCCTGGGCTTTTTCCAGCACCCGGCTACTGATATCGGAAGCGAGGATCTCCCATGGCCGGGTGCCCAGGCTGTCGGCCAGCACCATGGCCAGGGTGTAGGGTTCCTCTCCCGTGGAGCAGGCACCACTCCAGATACGCACTGGGCCATTGCCACGAAGCCCGGGAAGAATCACGTCGCGCAGAAACTCGAAATGCTTGGGTTCGCGGAAAAAGTAGGTTTCGTTGGTGGTCAGCAAGTCCACCGCCATTTGCAACTCGGCCCGATCCTTCATCAGCAAACGGTAATAGCTGCCATAGGTGGTCAAGTTGAAAAACTGCAGACGCTTGGCCAAGCGGCCACTGACCAGCTGTTTCTTGGCGACGGATAAGCTGATCCCGGCAATTTCATGAATCATTGACCGGAACTGCTGGAACTCGTTGTCGGAGAGAACGGCATTCATGCTTGCAACCCGTCCTCGTTGATGTTCGAAGGAAACAGCACCGGCCAGTCATCGCTTCCGAGCATGTGCTCGATGTCCAGCAACAAGACGAAACGGTCACTGAGCTTGCCAATCCCCACCACGAATTCAGGGCTAAGGCGCCCCTGGAGTGCCGGTGCCGGCTCGATCTGCTCGGCCGGTATCTCCAGCACCTCGCTGACGGCGTCCACGATGATGCCCACCAGGCCTGTGCCACCGCTGCCGTGGACTTCCAGCATGACGATGCAGGTGCGTGGGTTTTCCAAAGTCTGGGCACCGCCAAAACACAATCCGAGATCCAGCACTGGAATGGCCGCACCGCGCAGGTTGGTGATGCCGCGAACCTTTGGCGGCGCCATCGGCAACGGGGTAATCGGGCCGTATTCGACAATCTCCCGGACGCACAGGGTACCTACCGCAAACATCTCCTGACCCACGCTGAAGGTCAGGTACTGTGGGGCTGCCGTCCCTGGGGCCGGCGAACGCGACGCGGATATGGACATGTTTCACTCCTCGGGACCCACCACAGGCGGCGGCCCCCTCTCAAGACAACGTACGCACGCGTGGGCGCGACGACTCAATGCAACTGGCTGGCGATCTCACGGACACACAGCACCTGGTCGAGCTGAAGCACCGTCAGGAACGCCCCTCGTATCTTGACCATCCCTCGAATGAAGTCTTCACGGATCCGGTTCCCGATCGCTGGCGCGGCCTTGATGTCGGCCAGCTCGATTTCGATCACCTCGCTCACCGAGTCGACGACAATGCCCAGCACGTGGGGTTCGCCTTCCTGGATCAACTCCAGGATAACGATGCAGGTCCTGTTGCCTTGCTGCGTGGTGCCCTTGCCAAAGCGCGCCTGCAGATCGATCACCGGGACCACCGAACCGCGGAGGTTGATTACCCCGCGGATAAAATCCGGCATCATCGGTACGCTTGTCACCTGGCCGTATTCGATGATCTCGCGCACACACAAGGTATCGATTGCATAGACCTCCCTGGCGGACACGAATGTCAGGAATTGCAGGAACTCGCTGTCGCAAGGGCTCTGCGGCGCATACTCGAAATGACTCACGACTGCAGCGTCCATGGCTCAACTCCCGAAGCGAATGAAACCGCCTTCCTGGGCATGCTCACTGCTTTGCATGCCGCCCAGGCTGGAAGAAGCGGCCCGAGGAACGGCAGACACCGCCACCCGACCCTGCAGGGTGAAAAAGCCCATCAACTCCTGCAACTGTTCGGCCTGGCTGCTCATTTCCTCGGCGGTGGCGGCCAGTTCCTCGGAAGCCGAGGCGTTTTGCTGAGTGATCTGACTCATCTGCGACATGGCGGTATTGATCTGCTCGGAACCGATGGACTGCTCTTCAGATGCAGCGGCGATCTCCTGGACCAAATCGGAAGTCTTGGTGATCGAGGGCACGATTTCATCCAGCAGGTTGCCGGCCCGTTCAGCCAGGGCAACACTGCTTTTGGCCACCTGGCCGATTTCCTGCGCCGCGACCTGGCTACGTTCAGCAAGTTTGCGCACCTCAGCGGCGACGACCGCAAAGCCCTTGCCATGTTCACCGGCACGGGCCGCTTCGATGGCCGCGTTGAGCGCCAACAGATTCGTCTGATAGGCAATCGAGTCGACGATCCCAATCTTCTCCGCGATGGTTTTCATGGCCGAGACGGTGTCCTTGACGGCCTGCCCACCCTCGCTCGCTTCCTTGCTCGCCTTGCCGGCCATGCCATCGGTCACCTTGGCGTTCTCGGTATTCTGAGAGATCGACGCCGACATTTGCTCCATCGACGCCGACGTCTCTTCAACCGACGCCGCCTGTACCGAAGCCGATTGGCTGATGCTCTGGGCCGTGGCGGAGATCTCTTCCGAGGCACTGGAGAGCGAATCGGCGGAACTGCGAACCTCGCCGATGATCTGCGAGAGTTTGCTCACCGTTTCGTTGACCGCGTTCTTCAGGTCTTGCAGGCTGCCCTGGTAATCACCTTTGACGCTGCGGGTCAGGTCACCACCGGACAGGGCCACCATGACCTCCATCGCCTCGCTGAGCGGCGCGACGATCGAGTCCAGCGTGCTATTGATCCCCGCCACGATGCGGCGGAAATCCCCTTGATGGCGAGTACTGTCCGCACGGGTATCGAGCCGGCCGACCACCGCATTCTCGCTGAGCATCTGGGTGTCTTCGATCAGCGCCTGGATGTTGCGGCGCAGTTGTTCGATGTTGTCGTTGATAAAGGCTTTTTTGCCGGGGAACTGGGCCAGGGGCGCCGACAGGTCGCCTTCACCGAAAGAACGTATGCAAGCCATGGCCTGTTTTTTCACGCTGATGTGGCCATCGACCATGTCGTTGATGCCTTGGGCGATCTGACGGTACGAGCCTTGGAATCGCTGTACGTCGATATGCACATCGATGTCACCTTTCTCATGCTCCTCCGACATGTGACGCATCTCTTCGATCAACGCCATGATGGTGCTGCGCAGATGCTCGATGGTGACGTTAATGAACGCCTTCTTGCCGGGGAACGCTTGCAGAGGCGCCTGCAGATCGCCCTCGCTGATCGACTTGATGCAGGCCATCGCTTGCTTCTTGACGTTGATATGCCCGGCAACCATGTCGTTGATACCTTGCGCCATCAGCCCATAACTGCCAGCGAAGCGTGCCGCATCGATCTGCACGTCGATGTCGCCTTTGTCGTGCTCCGCGGACATCTGGGTCATATCGCTGATCAACTGATTCAAGGTCCCGCTCAGGCGGTCCATGGAACCCATCAGTCCGGTACGTTCAAGGCCATTGCTACTGCCTTGCACGTCCAACTGCCCGGCCACGAACCGCTCCGCCAGCAGGCGTACATCGTCGGGCTCGCCGCCCAAGGTGTGCAGCAGCCGGCGTACCAGGAAGAAACCGATCAAGCCGATCACCAGCAAGGTGGCGCCACCGACCAAGGCAATGCTGTAGATCGCCGTCTGTTCGGTCGATGCCGCGATCGCTGCGTTTTTTCGTCCCAGGTCCAGGTTGTGCTGGCGGATATCACTCAAGGCCGAAGTAACCTTTTCACGTGTCACGTCCAGGTCGAGCAGCACAGTGCGGGCTTCAGGGGCTGCATTGCGCAGGGCGTTGTCGAAACGCTCCACACCCCGGTTGTATTCGTTGACTGTGCTGCGCAAGGCGCTGAGCAGCGTCGCATCACGATCGTCGGAGACGAACTCTTTCTGGTAGCGATCGAGTGCCTGGAGTACCGACTCCTTGTCACTTTGCTGGGAACTGGCAGGTCCGGACAGGCTCTGCCATTGGCGGCTGTGGCTATCTGCAAGGGCCAGGGCCACATGATCCAGCAACTGCAGGCTGGGCACGGTATTGACTTGCGCATAGCTGGCGGTGCTCCTGACCCCACCCATCAGATAAAGACTGAGACTGACTAGGACCAGGATGCCCAACAGAGCAGAGGCGACCAGCAGCGAGATATTTTTTTTGACGGTCATGATGCTGTACTCCAGGGAAAACTATTGAGTCAATTCAGGGCTGAGGGTCGTACCGTGCTTCTGTCGGCTGACGACTTGCCCGAGTAGTTTGGGAATATCCAGGATCAACGCGACTGCTCCGTTCCCCAGGATGGTGAAGCCGCCCAGTCCATGAGCTGTACCGAAAATCTTGCCCAGCGGCTTGATCACCGTCTGGAACTCACCCAGCAATTGATCGACGACCAGGCCCACCCGCATCCCCGCGTAATGCACCACCACGATGTTTTCACGGCCATGGTTAGGCTCATCGATGGCGAACATCTCGCGCAGGCGCAGGACTGGAAGCACCGAGCCCCGCAGGTCTAGGAATTCTTGATTGCCGTAGTCGTCGGTCGACAGTTCGATGCACTCCTCGACCAGGTCCAGAGGCACGACATAGGAGGCATTGCCGACCCCGATCAGAAAACCATCGATGATGGCCAGGGTCAGCGGCAGGCGGATACGCACCGTGGTGCCCACGCCCTCCTCGCTTTCCAGATTGACCGAGCCGCGCAGGGCAACGATGTTCCGTTTGACGACATCCATTCCCACGCCGCGCCCGGACAAGTTGCTGACCTGATCGGCCGTGGAAAAGCCGGGTTCGAAAATCAGGTTGAGAATGTCGCCGTCGGCCAACTGTTGCCCTTCGGCAACCAGGCCGCGCTCCATCGCCTTGGCCAGGATGCGTTGCTTGTTCAGGCCACCACCGTCGTCACTGACTTCAATGACGATGCTGTTGGCCTCGTGATAAGCATTGAGGCGAACCGTGCCCTGCTCCGGCTTGCCACGTTCACGACGCAGTTGGGAGGCTTCTATGCCGTGATCCATGGCGTTGCGCACCAGGTGGGTCAGGGGATCGCCGATGCGCTCGACCACCGTCTTGTCCAGCTCGGTCTCGGCGCCAAGTACTTGCAAGACGATGTCCTTGCCCAACTCCTTGGATACATCGCGCACCACCCGCTGGAAGCGGTTGAATGTGCCGCCAATCTGCACCATTCGCAGGGTCAGGGCACAGTCGCGCACTTCCTCGACAAGACGCGAGAGCGAACTTGTCGCTTCAATCAGCTCGCCGATGCCGCTTTGGATGGCCCCCAGATTGGCGCCAGCACCGGCGATGATCAGCTCGCCCACCAGATTGATCAGTTGATCCAGTTTGCCGGCGTCGACCCGAATCAGATTACCTTCGGCCGGACGGGCCTCTTTTGCCCCCCGGCTCTTGGTCACGTCATCGCGCATCGCCTGGTCTGGCACCACCGGGGCAATCGCAACAGTCGTCGACTCGTCAGAAGACGAACCGGCCAGCCATGCCTCACGGGTCACGGAACCACAGGCGACAAAGGCCTCTACCATGGCATCGGGCTCAGCTTCGAGACGGCCGATCAACGCCCGGAAACCCGTCAAGTCGCCGTTGCACGGCAACACGCAGATCTGGCTGCCCTCGCGAACAAAGTCGAAGGCCCCTTCAATGGTGGCCTGGCCGGCATCGCTGACAAACCCCAGTTCAAACCCCAGGTAACACGCTTCCGGATCCATCGTCGCGATATCCGGCATGCCATCGGTCATGCATACGACTGCACTGATTTGGCCGAAACTGTTGAGGTAGCGCAGCAACGAAAGCGGATCCATACCGTTACGCAGGACGTCCGGACACAGGCGAAGGGACAGATGCCAACGCGCGGCACAAGCCGATTGCGGCGGCTCGATCGGTACCTGGGACAGCTCCGGTTCGTGACGGTTTTCCAGGTAACGGTTGAGACGCTCGACCAACGCCGCGCCCTGCCGCTCATGCTCTGCGGTCATGCCTTGCAAGTCACCGTGGCTGGCCAGCAATTCAATCAGCGTGCACAGGTGGTCCCGCACTTCCAGGAACAAGGCACTCAGCGACTCGTCCACCCGCAGTTCATGTCCACGGACGCGATCCAGTACGCTTTCAGCCACGTGGGTAAAGGCTACGATCGGCGTGAAGCCAAACAGGCCGGCGGAACCTTTGATGGTGTGGGCGACGCGAAACAGCGCGTTGATGGTGTCCACATCGTCCGGCGCCTGTTCGATCTGCAACAGCGCGTCTTCCATCAGAAGCAAGAGCTCTTGGCTTTCGGCGATGAACGTCTGTAGCACGTCGTCCAGATTCATGGGCGAACTCATGGTTTCAACCTCTCTGCCGACGGGTCGTCGACTCGTCGAAAAAGCTGTGCAGCCCACTCATATCCAGTGCATCGAGCACCGCTGTGCTGGGATTGCTCAGCAACAGACTGGAGCCGTGGCGCAGTGATTCCTGCTTGATCAGCACCAGCAACTGGAGCCCGGCGGTATCCATTTCGTCCACGCCCCCCAGATCCATTTCGACTTCCTGAGCCAAGGGAAACAGCTCCACCAACAGGTCTTTGCGTTCAGCGGCGGTGTAAATGGTCAGCGGCCCTTCGAGAACCAGAATCCGACGCAGACAAGCCGTGGTGTTTGTCATGACAACCTCCTTTTCCAGGAACTCTGGGCAGTGCTACGGCATGATCAGTTTGGAGACGGCGCCCAGCATCTGAGCCGGCTGGAAGGGCTTGACCATCCAGGCCTTGGCACCGACGGCCTGGCCCTGTTGTTTCATGGCCTCACCGGTTTCGGTGGTCAGCATGATCACGGGCGTGAACTTGTAGGCCGGCAGCTGTTTGGCTGCCTTGATGAAGCTCAGGCCATCCATGTTCGGCATGTTCACGTCACTGACAATCAGGTGGATCTTGCGTCCGTCCAGTTTGGTGAGGGCATCGCGGCCGTCGACACCTTCAATGACCTCGTATCCGGCGCCCTTCAAGGTGATGCTCACCACTTGGCGAATGGAAGCAGAGTCATCGACAATCAGGATGGTTTTGCTCATGGGGAAACTCCCTAGAAAAAAGTGATCTCGGATGAAGGACTGCTCACCACAGGCTTACCGTGATGGATCGCGTGCTGTTCAGGCATCGTGTAGGTGCTTGCCAATTGCTCAAGCCAGGTATCAGCGATAATCGGGCCAGGTGTACCGCCGGCGAGGGCCAGTTGCTGGCGTTCGGCGATATGCGCATGCAGCTTGCAAAGATCGTTGTTGACCAGGGAAAGCATCTGGCCCACCCGATCCTGGAACTGCAGGGCGACCAGTACCCCCGATATCTCAATGGCAACGTTTTCGCTTTGCTGCTGGAGACTGCTGCTGGTATCGACGATGGCCTGGGCGTTGTGCCGGAAGTGCTCGATCACCTGGGACACCAGTTGCTCTGACTGAGCCAGGGTTTGCGAATCCTGCTGCGCCTGATGCCGGGAAAGCTCGACGGTGCGGGAGATGGCAGCATTGACAGTGTTCACCGTTTCACTGATTTTCTGCCCCGTCTCCCCGGATAAGCTGGACAGCTTGCGCACTTCATCCGCCACCACCGCGAAGCCGCGCCCGGCATCCCCTGCCCGCGCCGCTTCAATGGCAGCGTTGAGCGCCAGCAAATTGGTCTGTTGGGCGATATCACCGACGAACTTGGCCATTTCCTGCAACTGCGAAGTGAAGTCGGAAAGGAGCAAGACCTCCTTGAGCTCCGACTCCTTGCGCAAAAGCGCGTCGCGCAGGGCAACCATGATCGAATCCAGGTCCCGCTGGCCAACTTCAAGGATTTCCAGCAACCGAGCTCCTGAACTCTGGCCTGCGCCGTGGGAAGCAGAAGCACTGATGTCCCCCGACAACGTCGCGAAGCGGTTGCTCAGCTTGAGGATCGATTCCTCGCTGAGGATGCGCGCCGCTTCGATCTGGTGGCTCCAGATCGGCAGTACCTGCGCGCACACTTCGCCCAGCCCTTCATCGGGTGAAACGGCCAGCGGGAGGTGACCTGGCTGATCGTCTTGCCGGGCGTGCAAACGGCGGCTCACTAAACGCTTGCTCCACATGCCCATGAACAGCGAGCCCAGCAGGACAAAAGCGCAACTGACTGCACTGCGCAGGGTGAAGTCCGCGTTGATCAGAATCGCGGCGCAACCGAGCGCTCCCGTCAAACCCGCAGGCAGCAGCATCAAGATCAGGGGGGAGGAAATTACCTGTCCTTTCACCTTCATCTCTCCAGTTCAGTGCGGATCCGGCGGGATCTGCGCAAGAGCATCCACCCTTGGGATGCCCGGTTTTGTTGGCCTGAAGAGATAATGGCCAAGTAGTGGCAGCGAAACTATCGGAGCATCCTGATTTGCAGCTAAGGATTGCGGCTGCGCTGTAGGAGAATTCCTACGCCCCGCTGACAGCCCCCAAGACGCAAAAAAAAACCAGCGACAAGCGCTGGTACGAAAACTCAGGCTCGCACCGCGCTACCCGAAATGCGCCTCGCTGCCTTGCACCTTGCCGGCCCAGAGCACTTCAAGGTTCTTGAAACCCCAGGTTTTCTCCGACTCGAAGCTGACAATCCTGTCCTGCCCGCAGGCCAGATCAACGCTTTCGGGCGGAAGTGGCGTGCGACTCGACGCCGAGAAGAAAACCTTCACGGTGGGCGTGAGCAAACATTCGGCGTGCTGCTCCATGACCACCGCCAACCTGCCGCTTTGCAGGCGCACCAACGCGCCCACCGGATAGATACCAATGCATTTGACGAAGGCGTGAAAGACTTTCTGATCGAAATGCCCAGTCCATCCGGCCATTTTTCGAATGGATTCGGCGGGGCACCAGCGATCTCGATAAGGTCGGTCGGACGTCACGGCGTCATACACATCGCACACAGCAGCCATGCGCGCGAATAGGCTGATTTGGGTTCCGCACAACTTATGGGGATAGCCAGTGCCGTCCACCTTCTCATGGTGATGCAGACAAACGTCCAGCACCCGGGCCGTGAAATGCCTGCTGTCGGACAGCATCCTGGCTCCCGCCTCAGGGTGGGTGCGCATCGTCGTATATTCGTTGTCATTCAAGGCTAATGGTTTAGCCAGGATGGCCGTGGGTATCGTCATCTTGCCCACGTCATGCAGCAAGCCGGCCAACCCGGCCTCTTCCACCAGCGGCGGTGGTAGATCCAGTTGACGAGCCAAACCAATCATCAACCCACAGACCGCGACGGAATGCATGTAGGTATATTCATCGGCGTTCTTGAGGCGCACCAGACTGAGCAGTGCGTCAGGATGACGTAGCAGCGAGTCGGATATTTCACCCACCATGTCCGTGACGCGATCGAGCTCAACGATACGCCCCATTCGCAAATCGCCGAACATCTCCATGACCGCAGCCTTGGACCTGGAGCAAAGCTTGAGCGCCCTCGACAACTCTTCACTCATCGACACCCGGGGATGGGGGCCGGCGGCTTGCGCGCAAGATTGGTCAGACGCACAAGGAGGTTGCCGTCCACCCCGATCCGCCTGCACAAGGCTTTCATCAGGCGCAGAAGCCGGCACATCCGCCCCCTTTGAAGGGTCGATCCATGCACCGGCGATGCCTGAAACAAGGATTTTTTCCAGCACTTCTTCATTCTGGATCAGGAAGCTCTTGTTCCAGAACGGACGTTCTACACAGGAACCAGATAGCTCCTGGACATACATTCCTACGCAAAGATCGGTCACGCCGATATGTTTCAGCACGATGCAGATCCCCTTTCTAACCCCAACCGACTTCCCTGAATTGTCCGAACGCAATCACCAAGTGCGGTATGTCTTGGATTGGTTTCAGGATGCCACTCCGGCCTTTGAATAATAGCCATGAGCCATTAAGCATAGAATCAGAGCAGTCCTATTTAGGCTTAGGGATTTAGGATGATGGCGTAGGAATTTCCCTACAGCGCTCCGTTCAACGGACATGGTTTCCAACAGAGTGAGCTATTTTATTTTTGCTTTGCGCGGCAGGAAAACCTGGCTATTCATGCGCAGGTTCGGCCTTGACCTTACCGCGAAAGACCCAAAATCCCCAGATGTTGTAAGCCAGTGTCACTGACACCAGAACAGCGAAACCGATGAGTATGATGCCTCCCACGCTGGCAATCAGCCCAGCGCGCGCCAAAGCTATTCGTCATGCAACAAACGGTAGGCGCCTCCCACGCCTGGCGCGACATCGTCGTTGTCCGGCGCGGTCCATTGACTGACCGCAGCGCCGGCATCTTTCAGCGCGAAGACCAACCGGTAGAACTCATCGGGCGGGACGCGCGAAAGCGCCATCGCGAGGATCGACAGGTTCTGAATGACGTTGAGCAGAAACGCCGTGTCCGCCATGCCATGGTCGAACAGGTAGCGTGACATTGCGCTGGCCCAGACGATGTCCGTGCTCGATCTGATCTGCCGGAACAGGTCGGCGCGCTCCGCCATTTCATGTTTGCGCGGATCGACCACCGGTAGCTTTTGTCCCCGATGCTTGCGCGCGGCCTTGATTTTCGAAGCGATAACCGGGTGGTTCTCCGCCCCCTGCGAAGCTTGGGGCCGGATGCATGGACGGAAAATGTTCAGTTACAGAATCGATATCTGAGCGCGGAAATTGTTCATTAATTTTGCCAGGTGGTTAGGCAGGCGGTTCCCATGTCTCAGAAGGTGTTCCACACAGCCATGCTCGCGATGCTGGTCGCGCAGTGGCTCTGCGCTCTATTGCTGAGGGCCACTCAGGAAGATGGTCACCCGAAGAAAACCAAGACGTGCCATTCATTATCTTGCGCTCCTCTGTCTTGCGGCGAGCGAATAGGTCACTTGCACTATTGATATAGATGACTCTTCAGCATCAAATGGACCTGAGGAGTGTGCTTCGCTGATTCAATAGTGTTCTGCCCTTGCCACTTCTCTGCTGTCTTATTCAGATGCACTTAGCTAAAAGTGGCAGCCCTGCCACAGGAATGGCGGCTGATTTGCCAACCGCGGCCCCTTCACCGGTTTACACCGTACGGCGACGAGTAATAAAGGGAGTTTCCATGAAAAACAAAATGAAGAAAGCACGTTGGACCATTGGAGCGGCGCTCGCCCTTTCAGTGGGGCTCGCATTTAGCGGCACCGCAAGTGCCTTTACCTTTGAGCACGGCTGGAGTTGCCAGAATAAGTGGTATCAAATGGGGCTTATCGAGCTGATTGCCTGTGGGGGTGGGGGCGAGGGTTGATCTACTCAGGGATTTTTTGCACTGTGAAGGCACATACAATAAACCCTTTAACCATCCAATAACTGGGGCGTTGCAAAATAATGCAACGCCCCAGCAAGATTATAAGCATCCACCTTTTAGCTTTCTGATTAACAAGCACTCATTCTAAAACAACGCAACGCAATTAAGTCCACACTCTTGAAAACCCCAACCCTGAAGGAATGACTGTATGCTTTTTTATAAAACACCATTACTCACACTTCTCTCTGCGTTTGCACTTTCATTAACAGGGTGCTCTACGATCGCACCTGAGCGTTCCGCTGCAAGTGAACTTATGGGAAAAAACATCCAGGAAGCATATAAAAAATTTGGCAAACCCTCTTTGACTTTGACAGAGCACTCAGTAAGTTCAAGTCATGAGTTATATGGACAAAAAATATACGTGTTCGACAGATACGGAACCAGTTACGACCAGCAAACAGTTGTAGGCTCAAACATGGACACTTCATCCGGACAACTGGTCAATGTCCAGCAGATTCAAACAAACCATATTCAGGAGCGCTGCACTGTAGCGTTCTGGGTTAATAACAAAAGTAGCGTAATAGATTATTACGAGGTAAAGGGGAACTGTGGAATATTTGGATCAGGACTAGGAAACACTGGAGCGCTTCATTACATGGGCATCAATTAAAAATATTAAGCAAGCTCTGAAACTGCGCTAATCATCTAGCCATCGCCAATCCCCGCCGCAAGTTCAATCAAAGTGTCGACACCTTGATATTCATTCACCCTCATACTGGATTCAGGGTTCTCTCAGCCGGCCCAGACAGGATAATTGCAATATAGAGGAGACGCTCGACGTAGGTGGAGTCTACGTTACACAGCTCGAACGACAGCAATCCGCTGCTCCAGTTTCCAAGGGCCTGGCGAACTAAGGATCCAGGTTAGAGTCAACGCTTCTGAATGGTTTAGGAGTATGGATATATGACCACTACCTATAGCGCCCCTGGGATCATGATCGTCGACATCAATGGATACGCCGATAACCACACGCCGATTGTCGCTGTCCCCCGAAGGGGTGCTGTACCTGGAGGGAGGTCGCCCGATTCTGCGCCAGCTCGAAGAACTGGAGAGCGCGCTCAGCAGCCGTCAGCCCACCTTGCAAGGCCGGTTGCGGATCAATGGCACGCTGGGTTTCAGGCGGCAGCACCTCGCCCCCGTGGTATCGAGCTTTGCCCGGCTGCACCCGGAACTTGAGATTTCTCTCCAGCTGACCAGCCAGCCACTGAGCATGCTGGACGATCAATTCGATAGCGGCGGGTGCATGGGCGAGCCGCCGGACTCACGGTTGATCGGCATTCGTCTGCTGGAGAACCCACGTATTCTCTGCGCCTCAGCGGGATACCTTGAAGCTATGCCTGAATTGACCACCGCTATTGCGAACAAGCTCGTGCACCCATTTGTTTATCGCGTTCAATCCTGGAGTGCGCGAACGCGCTGCATGCGTTGCTGCTCTACCGGTGCAGCGGCCACCTGCAGTTCAAAGTCAAAATCAATCTGCGCAAAGCTCCCCTCCACACCAAACTCCCGCGCCAGTTGCTGATCGTCACTGAAGCGGATCTGTGCAATCAACTCATCGCGCGTCGCATAGGCAAAGTCATCGTACAGATGCGGGTCGCCCGACAGATTGATTTGTGTAGTCAGGTGTCGATAACCCGGTGCCGAAATGAAAAAGTGAATATGCGCTGGCCGTTGCCCGTGGCGCCCCAATTGGTCGAGCAACTGCTGGGTCGGTCCAGTCGGCGGGCAGCCATATCCCGACGGTACAATGCTGCGAAAGCGGTAGTTGCCCTGGACATCGGTCTCGATGCGCCGACGCAGGTTGAACTCCGATTGCGTTTTATCGAACCAGGAATAGGTACCGGCGGTATTGGCTTGCCACACGTCGACGATCGCCCCCGCAACGGGTTTACCATCGGTATCGCGCACCTGGCCGCGCATGAACAGCGGTACCGCAGGGTCCAAGCCATCATCCAGGCGTGCTTCGTACTTGGACAACGGCGCACCGGCCACGTACAACGGACCTTCGATGGTGCGCGGCGTGCCGCCGGTCTTGCCCGCTTCTTCGTCGGCGGCGTCCATCAGCATATCCAGGTAATGCTCAAGGCCCAGGCCGGCGACGAGCAAGCCAGCCTCCTGGTTCTTGCCCAACTCGTTCAGGTAGTTGACGGCCTTCCAGAACTCTTCCGGGGTTACGCCCAGGTCTTCGATAATGTTCACGGTGTCGCGCAAGATCCGGTAGATCAACGCCTTGGTGCGCGGGTTACCACCGTCGTTGAGATTGCCGCTGACTTCTTCGAGAAAATGCTGGGCGTGGGCAGTCTGGGAAATTCGAACGGGCATGGTGTACTCCTCATCTTGTCGTTATTAGTTAGAAAGCAGGCTTAGCTGTCGTTCTCATGGATCGACGACGGATGCCGACACAGGGCGTCCACTTCGATGGCCATGTAGGGAAAAAGCGGCAGTTGCATCAGCAAGTCATGTAGATCCTGAGCGCTATCGACATCGAACACGCTGTAGTTGGAATAGTGCCCGGCGATGCGCCACAGGTGGCGCCATTTGCCCTCTTGCTGCAACCGTTGCGCCAAGGCTTTTTCTTCGGCCTTGAGGCTGGCGGCACGTTCGGGGTTCATGTCAAAGGGCAGGTTCACGGTCATTTTTACGTGAAACAACATGGCAGGCGCCTCTTATTGTTTGTCGCGACGAAAGAACGCCAGGCGCTCTTCATCAATAGCCAGGCCAAGGCCCGGAGCGGTGGAGACATGCAGTTGGAAATCGCGATACACCAGCGGCTCGCTGAGAATATCTTCGGTGAGCAACAGCGGGCCGAACAGTTCGGTGTCCCAGGCCAGCTTGTTCAGGGTGAGGAATGCATGGGCGGAGGCCAGGGTGCCGATGCCACCTTCAAGCATGGTGCCGCCGTACAAAGCGATACCGGCTGCTTCGGCGATCGCCGCCGTGCGCAATACCGCTCGCGGGCCGCCATTCTTGGCAATCTTGAGAGCAAACACCGATGCGGCACCTTCGCGCGCCAGGTTGAAAGCATCCTCGACACATTCGATGGATTCATCCGCCATGATTGGCGCCGGGCTCGACAGGTTCAGCCGCGCCATACCAGCACGGTTGTTGCGTGCGATCGGTTGCTCGATCAGGTCGATACCGTTGTCACCCAGTACCTTGCACGCTCGCAGCGCCACGGCCTCATCCCAGGCCTGATTGACGTCAACGCGGACACTGGCGCGCTCACCCAACGCCTTTTTGATCGCGATCACATGGCTCAGGTCGCGGCTGACTTCACCGGCACCGATCTTCAACTTGAAGATGCGGTGGCGGCGCAGGTCGAGCATCTTCTCGGCTTCGGCGATGTCTTGCTCGGTGTTGCCACTGGCCAGGGTCCAGGCCACCGGCAAGGCGTCACGCACACGGCCGCCGAGGAGTTCGCTCACAGGAAGATTCAGGCGTTTGCCCAGCGCATCGAGCAAAGCGCTTTCGACACCGGACTTGGCAAAGGTATTGCCGCGGATACTGCGCTCCAGACGCAACATGGCGGCGTTGATATTGCTGGCGTCCTGACCGATCAACAGCGGCGCAAAATGGCAGTCGATATTGATCTTGATGCTATCGGGGCTTTCGTTGCCGTAGCTCAGGCCGCCAATGGTGGTGGACTCGCCGATACCTTCGATACCGTCGGCGCAGCGTACGCGGATGATCACCAGCGTCTGGTTTTGCATGGTGTGCATCGCCAGTTTGTGCGGGCGGATAGTGGGGAGGTCGACGATAATCGTCTCGATCGACTCGATGGCGCAAATCGGCATGATAATACCCGTTGGGTTCTTTATGGGTTTCAGCTGATTCTGCGCCGCACATTTCCCGGCTTCCAATATAGAATTAGTCTTGATAAATACTCTGTAGGTATGAATGGAGCCATCATGGAACTGCGTCATCTGCGTTATTTTCAGGTGCTGGGCGAAACCCTCAACTTCACCCGCGCCGCCGAACGCCTGCACATCGCCCAGCCGCCATTGAGCCGACAGATCCAGCAATTGGAAGAGGAACTGGGGGTGATGCTGCTGGAACGTGGCCGGCCGCTGCGCCTGACCGAAGCCGGGCGGTTTTTCTATGAACACACCAATGTGTTGCTCGAACAACTGACCAAGGTCTGCGACAGCACGCGACGCATTGGTCAGGGCGAAAAAACCTGGCTGGGCATCGGCTTCGCCCCATCGACCTTGTATGGCGTGCTGCCGGAGCTGATACGACGGCTGCGAACCCATGAGGCGCTGGAACTGGAATTGGGCCTGTCGGAGATGACTACCTTGCAGCAGGTCCAGGCGTTGAAGGCCGGGCGCATCGATGTGGGCTTCGGTCGCATTCGCATCGACGACCCCGTGATCGTCCAGCGCGTACTGGTGGAGGATCGGCTGGTGGCGGTGCTGCCCGCCGCTCATCCGTTGCTCGCTGCGCCCGCAACCCTCGCCCAACTCGCCGCCGAGCCGTTTGTGCTGTACCCCGGCAACCCACGCCCCAGTTATGCCGACCATGTGATCGCGTTGTTCGACGCCCACGGCCTGAGCCTCAAGGTCGCGCAGTGGACCAATGAGTTGCAGACCGCCATCGGCCTCGTCGGCGCTGGAATGGGCGTGACGCTGGTGCCGGCCTCCGTGCAAGTGTTGCATCGCGCGGACATCGGCTACACGCCAGTTGTGGAAGCCACTGCGACCTCGCCGATTATTCTCAGCCGAAGGGTAAATGATAAGTCACCGGGGCTCAGTCATTGTTTGCAATTGGTGGAGGAATTGATCTGAATTCGTGTAGCCGACAAAATAGTTGCGCCAGACGATTCCACACCGGCCCTATCACCCAACTCAAAACGGGCCCTCGGAATCCGCCCGCCAGCACGCTGAGCGAGCTGGCCGCCGATACACCAAAGAAGCAGCCACCCGTCCAGGCTGCACACGCCGTGAGACTCAGCAAGCCTTCGATGCTTCGCCCAGACGATGGTAGGCCCGATTGAAGTACACCAGTCCCTCGTCCGCGCCGCTCTGGCGAATGGTCTGGATCTCGCAATAAAAAATACTGTGGGAGCCCACCTCGTGGACCTGCACGATGCGGCAGTCGAAATTCACCAACGCATCAAGCATCACCGGCGCACCACTTTCCAGGGTGGTCCATTCTGTGACGGCGAAGCGTTCATCCATCGTCAGCGTGCGGTCGGCAAAAGCGCCGGAGAGTTGCTGATGATCGCCGCACAGGGTGTTCACGCACACTGCGCCGTTACGCTTGAAATGCTCGTTGGAATGGGAAGAGCGGTTCATGCACACCAACAATGTGGGCGGCGAATCGGTCACGCTGCATACCGCCGAGGCGGTGAAACCGAACCGGCCCGCCACGCCATCGGTGGTGATGACCGACACGGCGCCACCGAGCATGGCCATTGCATTGCGAAAATTGCTTACATCTACCATGGTCGAATCCTCAGATATCCAGCACGAGTTTTTTGGATTTTGCGCGTGAGCAGCACACCAGGATTTGGTCGTTGCCGGCCTTCTCATCGTCGGTGAGGTACACATCGCGATGGTCCGGTTCGCCTTCGAGCACATCGCACAGGCAGGTCCCACACACACCCTGCTCGCAGGAAATCTCGATCTTGATCCCCGCCTGTGCCAGCGCGGCGAGAATGCTCTGCCCTTCGGCCACCTGCACGGTCTTGCCACTGCGCGCGGCAACCACTTCAAAACTGCCGCCGGAGCTGTCCACCTCCACCTGGAAATACTCCTTGTGGATATGCGCCTCGGTATAGCCCCGATCACGTGCCCCCTGAATCACCCAGTCCATGAAACCGGCGGGACCGCAGGTATACAGATGCACACCCGCCTCGCCCCGGCCCAGCACCTTGTCCAGGTCGAGCCGCTGTTCGACGCTTTCGTTGTCGAAATGAGTGAATACATTCGCCGCAAACGGCGCGCCGGCCAGCTCAGCGAGAAACGCACTGCGACCTCGCTCACGCCCGCAGTAATGCAGTTCGAAGGCCTTGCCTGCCGCGTGCAGGCTGTAGGCCATGGCGATCATCGGCGTGATACCGATACCGCCGCCCAGCAGCAGCGAACGACACGCATCGGCGGCCAGTGGGAACAGATTGCGCGGTGCGCTGATCTGCAACTGACGACCTTCGAGCAGGTATTCATGCACCCCCACCGAACCGCCGCGCGAGGCCGGGTCCTTGAGTACGCCGAGGCGGTACATACGCGTGTCGGCCGGGTTGCCGCACAGCGAGTACTGTCGCACCAGCCCCGAGCCGATATGGAGATCGACGTGCGCTCCGGCATCGAACACCGGCAGCGGCGCGCCGTCGCGACGGATCAGGTCGAGGACGACCACGCCGTCCCCTTGCAACTCGCGCTTGCACACGACTACGTCCAACAGTTCTTCAATCATGGCCGTTATTCCATGGAATTCGTAAAGGCCGCCGTGGCGGCTCGGTAATAGTCAGCGCATGAACAGGCCACCATTCACGTCCCAGGTCGCCCCGGTGGTGAAATAGGCCTCGGGCCGCGCCAGTTGTACAATCAGATCAGCCAGAAAATCCGCATCACCCAAGCGCTGCACGGGGATATTCGCCAGCAGCCCCGACAGGCGCTCCGGCGGTATCGCCGCGCGCACCGCCGCCGAATCGATCGGCCCTGGAGCAATGGCGTTCACCGTAACCCCACGTGCGGCAAATTCCTTGGCGAAGATTTTGGTCAGCGTCACGATGCCGCCCTTGCTCGCGGCGTAATGCGCGCCGGTTGCAGTGCCGCCGTTCTGCCCAGCCAAGGACGCCATGTTGATGATGCGCCCATAGCCGGTTTCCGCCATGTACGCGCCCAATACCTGGCAACCCAAGAACACGCTGCGCAGATTCAGGCCCACCACGGCGTCGAACTCCTCGGGGCTGATCTGCATCAGCGGCGTAGTCTTGGTCACCGCGGCGTTATTGATCACCACGTGCAGCGCGCCGAATCGCTCCAGCACCTGGGCCAAACCGTTTTCGAAATCGGTCTTGCAGCCTGCGTCCAGTTGCAGCGCGAGAGTGCGCTCACCATCGGGGTCCAACTGACTGGCGCAAGCTTGGGCGGCCTCAAGCTTGATGTCGGTGATCACCACCGAATACCCCGCCCGCAGCAGGCTGGCACAGAAATGCTGCCCCAGGCCCTGCCCTGCCCCCGTTACCAATGCGATCTGGCTCATGTCGGCGCTCCTTAAAGGATGTAGCCGATGCCGGCGAGGGCATCGTCACTGTTGATCAGGCTGATCACTTTGCGGTGGATCTTGAAACCGCGCTCACAACGGATCAGGTCGTAGGTCAAGTCAGCGCTGTAGAACTTCAGGCTTTCCTTGCGGAACTCACGCACGCTCTGCGCACAGCGCACGGTGACGTAATGGCCGTCATCGCGCATCACCCGGAAGCGCGACTGCATGCGCACAGTGCGTGGTTGCGGACTGGTGGAGATCGACTCGCCACCGATCAGACGCTGTACTCGCAGCTCACGCATATGATGATCGTCGTAGGCGTAATTGAGGGTGTTCTCAAAGTCGGTTTCCCTGGGGTCGATGGGAATGATGTAGGTGCCTTTTTCGGTCCACATCCTCAACCAGCTGTCGTATTCACCGTGGTCGAGCATGTCGCCTTCCTGCCAGATGAAAGCGGTCACTTCTTGCAGTAATTGCAGATCCATAAGGTTCTCCACGGTCAGGCCGACATCATCTTCTTCCACTGCTGGTAACCGGCGCGCATGCCGGTTTCGGCACTCACATCGGATACCAACCCGTCTTCACTCGCCTGCTCGCCAGGCAGGCCCCGGTTGAGCATGATCCACAGATCTTCACCGGCGCTGGCGCCCTTCTGCACGCGCTCCCAGGCCTCGGAATCATCCGGGGTGCCGAAGCCCATCGGTCCCTGGAAGTGCTCATGCAAGCGCAGGCGATAACGGTTGGCCACGGCCGGACCGCCGTCCATGGTGATCACCGAATGGTGGATTTCGGTCTCGGTCACTGAGATCGGTTGCAGCACCCGGAAGAACGCCATCGAGCACGCAACATTGGGAAACAGATTGAGGTTGAAGCCAGTACCGCCCACCGCGCGTACAATGCGGCGCACCTGTTGCTCCTCGATGCCTTCGTCGCGCAGTTCGGCCGCCAACTCCTCGAAGCGCTCGGGGATCGGCTTGTCCAGGTCAGCTTCGAGGTCGATCAGGTCAGGAATCATCACCATCACGCTGTGGCCGTTGCCTAGGTCCTCGACGTAGCCAGGGCCCTTGACGAAGTCGAAGAGTTCCATCGTTTGCTCATCTACCGACGACAGGAAACTCTTGTGCACCAACGGGAAGTGGTAGGCATCGGTAGTGTTTTCCAGCTGGATCTTCCAGTTACCGGGGAAGCGGAAACGATGTTCGCCCGGAACCTTGATGCCATAGCCGGCCCCCTGCTTCATGAACAGATCCATCCATTTCTTCGCCGCGCCGAGGTAATCCTCCAACGGCTCGATGTCGTCCTTGAAGGTGGCGAAGATCATGCCGGCGTAGCTTTCAGTACGCAGGCTGACCAACGGCAGCTCGGCCTTGTCGATGCAGTCGCCATAGCTTTCCGGGTGCGGAATGCCGCGCAGCGAGCCGTCCAACGCGTAGCCCCAGCCGTGGTATGGGCAAACAAAACTGTTGGTCTTGCCTTTTTTGTGTTCGCACACGGTGGCGCCACGATGGCGGCAACGGTTGAGCAGTACGTGCACGTCTTTCTTGCGATCACGCACCACAATCACCGGCTGCTTGCCGATGTAGGTGGTCTTGTAGCTGCCGTTATCGGGGATCTCGCTGGCGTGGGCCACCCAGATCCAGGTGCTGTAGAAAATCTTCTCCAGCTCGGCGTCGAACAGTTGCCCGTCGGTGTACATCGACGTGTGGACGCGGTCGGCCTGCACCAGATTGGCGGGATCAACGGCCAGGTTTACAGCGGGAATCAGCTTGGTCATGGGAGTGTCCTCGTCGGCATCAAGTACGCTGAATGATCAGCTCGCGCCCAACCCGGGCTTCAACCTTGGCGTAGCGCCAGAGCTTGTAAGGACCATCGCCCACCGGAGTGCTGCGAAACAGGTTGCACGCAGCATGCACGGTCTCGATGTCCGGCACGTCGGCCAGCAGGTAGGTAGTCCACGGGAAGCCATCGGACGGCCCGACCATGCTCTGGTCGTCATCCATGTTGCCCAGCACCTTGACCCCGGCGAGATCGTGAATGCCGTTCCACATAGCGCTGAACGCCGCCCACACCTGCAATTGTTCATCGCGCGGGGCATCGAAAAAATTCTGGTTGATGCCCATGCAGAACAGCACGCGCAACGTCTTTTTATCGCTCATTTTTCTTTCTCGACGGTTAGAGATAGCCAGGCAGAGGCTGTTTGCCGAAGAACATGGCTCCGGCGTTCTGGTAGGTGATATCGCCCATGAATGCGTGCTGGGTCACCACCTGTGCATCGTTGACGCAGCGCGCCAGTGGGCTGTCGTTGTACACGCCGCTCATGCCCGAGAGCATCTGCGCGGTCCGCGCCACATCCGCGGCTACTCGGGTGGCATGGGTCGATGAGAGGCGCAGCAGGTTGATCGCGGCCGCGGGCACTGCATCGCCGGCCAGTACGTGGTCCCAGGCGCGGTCGATGGACTCGTAGAAGAATGCCCGCGCGGCCCGCAATCCGGCTTCCGCCCGGGCGATGTCGACCTGGGCCAGGGGCCGATCGGCAATCGCCGGGGCCCCGGTGACCGAGACACGTCCGCTGGCCATATCGGCCAGGGCATCGAGTGCCGCGCGGGCCACGCCCAGGCCGACCACCGAAAGCACCTGGGTGGCGAATGACAGCGATGGGTAGCGGAAGAACGGCTCGTCCAGGTTCGGCAGGCCGCCGCGCACGAAGGTCCACTCTTCGGCGACCCGTACATTTTCGGCCACCAGATCATGGCTACCGGTGCCGAGCAAACCGACGGTGTCCCAGGTTTCTTCGATGCGGATCTCACTGCGCGGCATCACCGCGATACGCGGCAGGCCGAAGGTATCTCCGTTTTTCGGGGCGATGCCGACACCGACGATGTCCGCGCCCAGTGAGCCGCTGGAGTACTTCCAGCGACCGCTGACCACAAAGCCGCCATCGACTACTTCAGCCGGTTGCGGCGGAAAGATGCCCCCGGCGAACACCAGATCGGGACCGTCGGCATACACCTTGGCGATGCTCTCGAGCGGCAGTGCCGCCAGGTAGACCGGGCTCATGCCGAAACTGGCAACCCAGCCGGCGGAACCGTCGGCCTGGGAAATGCGCTCGATCACCTGACAGAACTCCGCAGGCGAACGCTCAAGGCCACCAAAGCGCTTGGGCACCAGCGCCCGGTAAATGCCGTGTTGCTTGAAGGCGTTGATCACATCCTGCGAGATGTAGCGCTGACGGTCGAATTCACCAGCACGGGCACGCTCACGCACCTCGTCAAGCAACACATCAAAACTGGGGCCACTGGCAAGCGAACTCGCAACATCTACCGCTGGTTTTTTTAGCGAATGCATAGATTTACTCCGTCGACAGGAACGGTATGGGCTGAGCTGAAAGTCAGAGCCGCGCTTGGATGGAAAAGCGGGCAGATCGAATGAGCGGTGCTGACGCAGTTGACGGGCCTTGGGCCTGAAGGACGACTGCGCGGGCAGAGCGAGCGGGATGAATCGGCATGGTGGTTACCTTTGTTTTTGTGGGTGCCGTTGGGGCGAATCTGAGTCAATTTACATGAATTGTCAATTGATTTATCACATTTAAAAACACCACAAATCACGTATAAAATGACAAAAACAAACCACAAAACAAAAATATCTCATTGTTTTTTATATATATTTAATTTTTTATCTGCTGAAAAAACCATCAACCATATAAAACATTTTTATATGGTTTTTTTAGTGAGCTCGAAAGCGACTCACTCTCCGCTATCGCGGGCAAGCCCGCTCCTACACTGGATATGCAGGCAAGCCACAGATGCCTTCAGCGCAACGGCGAGAACGGCGCCGGCAGGTAGACCGTGGAGTGCATCTGCAAGAGCTGCGGCGCGGAGTTTTCCGGTGGCCAGGCGCCGTCGGCTACGCAGCGGGTACGCACTTCAAGGCGCTGTTCCAGCGAGCTGTAGGGCCAGATGTGCAGGTAGCGCGGAATCTGCCCGCTGGTGGCATAGAACGCGGCATACACCTGGGAATAAGCCGCCCCGGTGCGACGCGCTACGGCCTTGCCCCAACCCTGCAGCGTTGGGGCTAGCCCACTGGGTACGAGGTTGTATTCGCGCAACTCGTAGAACGGGCCATGAACCCCGGGCGGCAACGGTTCGATAAAGGCAAAGGCGCTGTAATCATCGACTTGCTGGCCCAACAGAAATGCGCCAATCCCAAAGCCATCGACCGCTAGCAGATACCGTTCGCGCTCGCGTTCGCGAAACTCGCCATCGTCGAACCCACGCAGGACTGCGATACGATTCTGCGAACCGATTTCCGACACCCAGCAGCCCATCAAATGGACACCCTCGCCCGCCTCTCGCAAGCTCTGCTCAAGACGTAGCAAAGCTTCAGGCACCGTTCGTACACGCAGGGTAAAGGTCAATAGTTCGAACAGTTGCACGGCGGTCTCCAGAAGGTCATGCGCAGGGCGCGACCGCCGTTATCGGCAGTCGCGAGACAATCAAAGGTTGGGGGTTGTCAGTGAGCGCGCCGGGTCACCGTGCAGCAGGCTGGGGCACCGGCAGCTCGGCGTCACTGTTCCACGCCTGCACCGGGCGGCCGAAGAGGTTTTCGGTCTGAAAATGCGCCATTCTCCACTGCCCTTCTTCTTCGGCGAAGCGAACCGTCAGGCGTGCCGCATTGAGATGGGAGGCGCCGCTGGCGAAGGTGGACGTCTGCAACATCACCCAACTGCCGATGACGGCACCGTCCTGCACCTCGATCAGTTCGCTCGTGAGGAAGTGCACATTGAGGGCAAAGTGCGCCGGCGTTTTCATGTAGCCGGCAAACATCGTCGCAATGGCTTCGCGCCCGCGGTAACCGCCAAAACTCTTGGCGTACTTGGCGCCCTTGCCCTCCCATACCGCATCCTGGGTGAACAGACCAGCCAGCTCGTCAAGCGGCGTATGAGCGTCGAGCGCGTCACATAGCACCATGTAGCGGTTCATGCAGGCGCGGACTCTGTCCTGGATTTCTAAGCGGCGCAGGCGTTGTTCCAACTCTGCGCGCGGGATCACAGTGCTCATGCTCATCTCACCCCTCGTGGCTGGCGTACAGGCGTTCAAGCAAGCGGCTAGCAATGGCCAACAACTGTTCATCGGCGTCCTTGGCCCCCACCAGTTGCAGGCCTACCGGCAGGCCCTCGGCGCTGGCCAGCGGGATACTCAGCGCCGGGTGTCCCGACAGGTTGAACGGTCGCACGAAGGCCGTCATGCCCAACACCGACTGGGTGTCGGCTGCGTCGGCGAGGGCCAAGGGCAAGTCCGGCATGGTCGGCAGTACCAGCACATCGACCTGCTGCAATGCGGCGTCGACTTCGGCGCTGAACTGCACACGCACCTGCTCGGCCTGCGCCAGCGCTGCGGCCGTGGTGTTGCCGGCTGCGGCCAGGCGAGCGGCGATGTCGGCGCCCACCTTGCCGGTTTCCAGCAAGTATCCGCAGGCATCGAAGGTCTCGCGGTTAATCACCACCATGCCAGCGTCATAGGCCGCCTTGAGGCTGGGCAATGCAAGGCTTTCGCTGGGCAGTCGGCTGCCGGCGATGGCCACATCGATCACACGCTGTACCGCTGCGCTGGCCTGCACTGTCACGATGCCCAGGCGCGGCGTATTCGGTGCCGACACAGGCTTGAAGGTTGGGTCGATCGCCTGCATGGCCGTGACCAGCATCGGCAGGCTCGCGGCGAACGGGCCAACGCAATCGAGGCTACTGTGCGCCGGCATCACCCCACGACGACTGACCCGACCGAACGTCGGTTTAAAGCCGAACACCCCGCAGCAACACGCCGGGATGCGCACCGAGCCCCCCGTGTCGGTCCCCAGGGAAAAATCCGCCAACCCGGCCGCAACGGCCGCCGCCGAACCGCTGGAGGAGCCACCCGGGATACGCCCTGGAAAACGCGGGTTCGGCGCGGTACCGGTCCAGTGATTGATCCCCGTGGTGCCGAACGCCAGTTCATGCAGACTGGTCTTCGCCACCAGGCGGCAGCCCTTATCCAGCAGGGCCTGCACCACATCGGCATGGGCCGTGGCTGGCTCGGCGTCAGCCAACGCCTGGCTAGATGCACGGGTTGGCAGGCCGGCGATATCGATCGTGTCCTTGACCATTACGGTCGGCCCATCGCCGCCAAGGGAAAGCTGTTCAATCACCAGGGTCATGTCAGGTCACCTTCAGTGCCAAATGCGGAATCAAGGCGCCCGATGCGCCGCTTCCTTTTTCACACTCACCGAATATCACGTGAATTGTCAATCAAATTTCAGCCTTCCCATGCGACCTTAACCCACCCCCTCAACGCATGAAAAATTGCGCCGAAATCACGAGAAAAGTCTATTATTGACCGCCTCCCCTGACCTGAGCACACCATGACTTCTGCAAAAAAACCCGCAAACCGCTACGACCCCGGCAGCGAAAACTTTCACAAGGAAGACTTCCCGTACTACTGGTTGGCCATGGTGCATGGTCGCTACAGCCAGTACATGGAAAAGGCACTGAAGAAAATCGGCCTGGATATCCCGCGTTGGCGCGTACTGCTGATTCTCAAGGAGAACGGCCAGTCGAGCATCTCCGAGATATCCACCCACGCGATCGCCAAGCTGTCGACCATCACCAGGACGGTCTATCGCATGAAGGAAGACGGCCTGGTGGATACCGCGCCCTGCGAGGGCGACGGCCGTGTCACCCAGGTGCGGATCACTACCGAGGGCCGCGCGGCGATCGAACGCATTCAGGTGGCGACCAGCGATATATTCAAACGCAGCTTCACCGGCATGACTGAAGCGCAGATCCAACGCCTGAGCCGCTTGCTCAAAACGATGTTCGATAACCTCGGCGAACCTTGAGCCAGGAGCTGGCAGCTACCGTCAGGCATATCCAAGTTCCAGGCAGACTCGCACAAGCAGGCAAACGTGCATCCGCTTTTAATGCAGAGGTCTTTCGAGCGCCCTCCGGGCGCGACAACCCCTCATTGGAGCGCCGCCATGCACATTGCCTTATTGCCCTCAGTCGTTGCCTTCCTGGCCCGCGACCATTCCAACTTCATCGATGGCGCGGTGCACACCAGCGCATCCACCCAGCGTATCGGCATAGTCGACCCCGGCACCGGCGAGACGGTCGCCCATTTGCGTGACGCCCAAGCCGAGGATGTAAGCCTGGCCGTCGACAGCGCAGGCATTGCCTTCAAGGGTGCCTGGGCACACGTCACACCTTACCTGCGCGGTGTCCTGCTCAATCGCCTGGCTGACCTGATCGAGACCCATGGCGAAGAACTGGCGCAATTGGAAACCATGAGTTCTGGCAAGTCGATCAACCTGTCGCGCCATATCGAAGTGGGCCAGAGCGCGGTGTTCCTGCGTTACTTCGCCGGCTGGGCGACCAAGATCGGCGGCCAGACCATGAGCCCGTCGTTTCCCTCCATGGACGGTGAGCAATACAGCGCCTATACCCTGCGCGAACCCGTGGGCGTGGTGGCGGCCATCGTGCCGTGGAACTTCTCATTAATGATCGGCGTGTGGAAACTGGGCGCCGCACTGACCACCGGCTGCACCGTGGTGCTCAAACCCAGCGAATATACCCCCCTGTCCTTGCTGCGCCTGGCGGAGTTGGCAATCGAGGCCGGGATTCCGGCTGGCGTGATCAACGTGGTCAACGGCCGTGGCCAGGTCGGCCAGCAGTTGATCGAACACCCAGGCGTGCGCAAGGTGTCGTTCACCGGTTCAGTGCCCACCGGCATAGCCGTGGGCAAAGCCGCCATGGCCGCCGACCTGACCCGAGTTACCTTGGAACTGGGCGGCAAGAACGCCGCTGCGCTGCTGGCCGACGCCGATGTCGATGACGCCGTGGCGCGCTTCGTGCAGTCGGCCTATGTGCACCAGGGCCAGGTGTGTGCCTCGCCCGAGCGCTTGTTCGTGCACCGCTCCATCGTCGAGCAAGTGACGCAGAAGATTTCAACAATGTTGTCGCAGATGGTCATCGGTTCGCCCCTGGATGAACACGCCCAGTTCGGCCCGTTGTCGAACAAACCGCACTTCGACAAAATCCTCGGCTTTTTCGACCGAGCCCTGCAGGGCAAGCAGGTGGTGTGCGGTGCGCGCGCCGTAGACCGCGCCGGTTACTACGTGGAACCGACACTGATCGTAGCCACTGGCAAGGACGATCCGCTGCTACACGAGGAAACCTTCGGCCCGGTGGTGTGCGTACTGGCATTCGACGATGAAGAAGAACTGGTCAAGCTGATGAACGACAGCCCGTTCGGCCTCACCGCGAGTCTCTGGACCAACGACCTGTCCAAGGCCTTGCGCTTGATTCCACGGATCGAGGCAGGCACGGTGTGGGTCAACATGCACACGTTCGTCGACCCTAGCGTGCCGTTTGGCGGAATGAAGGCTTCGGGCATTGGCCGTGAATTCGGCAGTGCATTCATCGACGATTACACCGAGCTGAAATCCGTGATCATCCGCTACTAAACAACATCGATAGCGACGCTGTTCGCGAAGCGCGGACTTGGCAACCTTGCAAAAAGCAAGCTGCCAAGCCGTCGCTTAATCGATGACTGACAGGGTCAGAACCTGGTCGAGATCAGTACCGCGCTATACACATTGAGCTTGTCGTCACCTAACTGCACACCTCCATGGTCCGCATCTTTGCTGGGGTCGTAAAGGCCCAGCATTGGAGACAGGATGACATTGGGTGTCACCGACCAGTCCAGGATGAAATCCAATTCCCGTCCCGAACTGTCGATGGCGCCACGGGTACGCTGGTTACGGAAATCATAGGCCAGGATGTTCACCGCGAGGGTCTCGGACGGCTGTGCGCGCCAGTACACTTGCTGGATCGTGGTATTCGCGCCAAACGGTCCTGCATAGTTGGCGGCAACCTCACCCTGGAACCACGTACCGTAGCCACGACTGAATCCGTACAGCAGAGCATCCCAATCAGCGCCGTACTGGCTGAAGCGATACCCCAAGGTCTGTTTCCCCGGCAGGTCGGCAAAGGTCCATGCCGCCTCGACATAGCCGGCTTTCGCATTACCGCGACGAGTGCTCTGGACAGCGATTTCCGACGACAGGAACAAGCCCGGTACACCAGCGTCTCCTGTCGCGCGAAGGCTGTAGACGTCCATGCCATCGCGGTCCACCTGGGCACCGCTCGCAAACTTCTGGTCGACGCCGAGCCCATGCAGGTAGGTCATGCCAACCGTCCCCAGGTCTGCGGTGTATTCAAGGGTGGAAAAAGCCATCTCGACTTTTGCCTGGATCGGATTGTCCGACTTGAACCAGCCGAGCGAGCCATGCAAGCCCTGCTGCCCACCGAGCTTCAACCAGAATGTCTGGTCGAACGCACGCCGCGGCGTGATGTAATAGCCTCCCCCGCGATTGAAACGATTGTCCGCAAGCCCCCTGCCCGCGCTAATACCATCACCCGCAACCAGAAAGCCGTCCCCCAGCAGGATCGCCTGCCTGCCGGCAGAGACTTCCACGCCGTCCTTGCCAAGCGCCGGGAAGAGGTCAGCGGAGCGCCACCCCGCGAAGGCCTCTTCCCATTTATCAGTGCGCTCAGTGCCGTTGGTGAAACCAGCCGCATCGCCATCTCCCCAGGTCGCCGACGCGGTTCGACTCAACGTGCCAAACACCGAGCCCAGGTCGTCGCTAGCCAGACTGCCACTCAATCCATACTTGATGTAGCCCTCACGCCAACTGGAATGCCCCGGCTCACGATTACCCCATTGCTGATAATTTTTCTTGCTGTGAAAAACGCCCACGGTAGAACTCACATCCAGCGACAACGTGCGGTCCGGCTCATCAACCAGCACATAGGCCTGCCCGACAGTGCACCAAAGGCTCCCCGCGATGCAGACGCAACGCCCTATTACATTCGTTAATCCTGGTTTCATGACTCGCGCGCTCCCCTGGTGTGCCGCACAGCGGCACAGCGTTTTTATTATTGTGTTGACCGAGCATCTGTTACTGAGCGATTGCACCGTTGGCGAACATGTCCGCGACGATGAACCAGTTGCCATGCTCTTTTTTCAGCCAAACAGGCTCTTCATCTTGAAGGGAGAGACTCGTTGCCCATGCTCTCAATAACTGTGTGCAGCGGCATGGGCGATTGCGCGTGTGCGTGAGAAAAGCCACAGTCCAGAGCAGCCAGAAGTACAAGGGGGGACGAAACTTTCTTGTTCATGGGGCACCCGTTTCAATGATTGAATTGATCAGATCGCTGTAGGCCAGGTTGTAATTGGCACACAGAAATTTTGAAGCAGATGGGCGCCGATTGATTGGTCGTGCTGGACAGCATTTTGCAAATCATTGCCAGTTCGCGCTCAAATCGCGACCAGCAAAAAGCCGTGCGGATGCGATAAAAAGGCAGTCACATCGCACGGCTCCCTGAACCCAAGGTCAGTGTCCCAGGCTTCTGTAGCTACTCGGTGTGAGGCCCATCTGCTTCTTGAACGTCTTGGAAAAATGCGCCGAGTCGGCAAACCCCCAGTAGCTACCGATATCGGTGATTGAGCGATGTGCGCAAACCGGGTCACGAAGATCCTGCGCTGCCTTCAAAAGCCTCTCACGCAAGATGTAACGGCAGACACTATCGCCACTGGCCTCGAACAGTCTGTAGAGCTGGCGACTGGAAATGCCCAGTTCTTCGGACAGCGACGCTGGCGACAGCCGCGGTGAGTCAAGCCTTTGCTGGATGATGGATTGCACTTCATGCAACTGCCATCCCGGCGAGTGCTCGCTCGCACGGTACTCCAACACCGACTCAAGCAGGGCCACCAACGCCCTCTGCATGCCATCGCCATCCTGCGGGCAAGACCAATGAGGCAGCTCGCCTCCAGCGACCTGACGCACCAGCGTGCCAAGCAGTTGGCCGCAGACGCCCGTGGTCGACAGCTTGCCAAAACGGGTACGGTCCAGGCCTTTGAACAACTCACGCGGCAGAGGGATCGACACATGGGAAAACAACCCATGGGGTGTCATTTTTACCGAATCGGAAAAGTCGAGCAGAGCGAGGTCACCTGCTCGCAGGTCAACGACCCGGTCACCCAGCTCAATGGCCATCGAGCCTTGTTGTTGTAACACAAGGAAACACCTATCCGACGAATCGCGCGCGCCTACCCGAATTGACTTGGCAATCACATTGGCATTGCTACGAATGTGGGCGACAGCCGTGCTACCCACCTGCGTCTGTTTGATTTCCCCAATGAAAAGGCTCTGGCAATGGTCATAGCGTGTTTCGAAACGGCCGCAGGCCGCGCGTACACTTTCGTTCCATGCCGACAACGCTTGACCACTCATAGATATTCTCTCCGGGGCACGCCCAAATTTAGTGCGTATTTCACGTGATTTCGGTAACAAAAAAAGCCTTTTCAAGGAGCAAGCACAGAGCGAGCCAACTCGCGAATAAAAAAAATGAAGGGCGTCATTTGTCTGTCAACGCCAAGCCTTTGTGCCAGGGTGCCAGCCCATATGGTTTGCAGGTCAAGCCCGCTAGCCTGTGGTGCCAACCACGCGCCGCGGAATCGAACACATGATGAGTCTCGCATTGAGCATTCAAAACAAGATCGCCCTGCTGGCCAGCGTCTGCCTGGCTACAGTAGTGGCACTGGTCGTGGGGCTGTCCCTTGGGCAACGCCAGACCAGTGAGGACTTGATCGTCGACACATCCGGCCAATTGTTACTCACGTCGGCCCAGAACAACTTGCAGGCCCAAGGCCAGTCCCAGGCCCTGGCTATTCAACAAGGATTCAACCGGGCCTACGAGTTCGGTCAAGGTCTCAGTCGCCAGGTGATGCATCTGCGCGACCGCGCCGACAAGGCCCCTGACCCTGCTGCGTCCCACGCCTTGAGGCAGGACCTGGCGCAGGTGCTGCATCAGGCAATTACCGAACGTCCTGAATTGCTGGGCCTGTTCATTGTCTTCGAACCCGATGCATTGGATGGACGCGATGCAGACTTCATCGGTCAGCAAGCGCTGGCCAGCAACGACAGCGGGCGCTTCTCGATGTACTGGCTACAGCCCTCGTCCGGAAAGCTGGAAATGGTACCGGGCGATGAAAAGCTCCTTGCCGATATCTCTCCAGGCCCCAGCGGCGCGCCGTTCAACACGTTCTACACCTGCGCCCGCGACCATGCCAAAGCCTGCCTGCTCGACCCCTACGTCGACAATTCGAGCGCACCGGCGAGGCTGGTCACCACGATTGCCTTGCCACTGATTGAAAACGGCAAAGTCGTGGCGGTACTGGGTCTGGACATCAGCCTGGAGACCCTGCAGCGGGATGCTCAAAAAGCGAGTACCACTCTCTATGACGGCCAGGGCGGCATTTCGATTATCAGTGCGGCAGGCCTGGTGGCCGGTGATAGCCTTCATCCGGAGCAACTGGGCAAGCCATTGCAGGCAACACTTCCCGCCCAGGCCACGGATGTGCTCGAGACTATGCGCGAGGGACAGGTTCGAACCCTTGAAAATGACCAACGAATCAGCGTGATCGTGCCGATTCGCCCCTTTGCCGATGCAACGCCTTGGGGTGTGGTGGTCACCGTTGCAAAAGAGGTGCTAGCCGCCCCGGTGGTCACCTTGAAGGACCGGATGTACATGCAGCGGGTAAACAGCCTGCTACTTGAACTCGCTCTCGGCATCGCTGCGGCGATACTGGGGGTCGCAATGATGTGGCTGACGGCCCGCAGCGTAACCCGCCCTCTGCTGCGGGTGGCTCGACTGCTCGAGGATATCGCCGATGGCGAAGGTGACCTCACGCGGCGTCTGGCCTACCCTGCCAAGGATGAGCTGGGCCGATTGTGCAATGCCTTCGACCGGTTCCTGGATCAACTGCAACCGGTGATCGCCACGGTGCAGAGGGCCGTACACAACGCTCGCGAGACGGCCAATCAATCGGCCCAGGTCGCCAGCCTCACACATGCTGGCATGCAGCAGCAGATTCGCGAGTTCGAACAAATGGCAACCGCTCTGCACGAGATGTCGGCGACCTCGCAGGATGCCGCCCAGAGTGCCGCGCAGGCAGCGGATGCCGCGCGGCATGCCGACCAGGCCACCAGCAATGGGGTGCGCGTGATCGAAAACACCGCCCAAGGCATCCAGGCGCTGGCCACAGGCATGAGCAATGGCATGGTGCGTCTGCAGGCGTTATCGTCGAGCAGTCAACAGATCGGCACAGTCATGGAAGTCATCCTCTCGATTGCCCGGCAGACCAACCTGCTCGCCCTCAATGCTGCCATTGAAGCCGCGCGAGCCGGTGATGCCGGTCGTAGCTTTGCAGTGGTGGCCGATGAAGTCCGTAGCCTGGCCCAACGCACTCAGGCGTCGGTCGAAGAGATCGGTGCCGTGGTCGAAAACCTGCACAGCGGCACCCACGATGTGACGGCAGCGATGCAGCAGAGCCATGACTTGGCCCAACGCAATGCCATCGAGGCGCGCCTGGCCCTTGAAGCGCTGGAACAGATTCGCCAGGCCGTCAGCGTCATCACCGACATGAACGTGCAGATTGCCTGCGCAACGGAAGAACAGAGCAGTGTCGCCGAAGAGATCAACCGCAATGTCGTAGCGGTGCGTGATGTCACGGCTTCGCTGTCGACCCAGGCCGAACGCTCGGCGAGCATCAGCCAGCAACTGAACGAACTGGCCACCGAGCAACAGGCGCTGGTGCGGAAATTCAAGACCTGAACGCAGACCAGGCAGACGCTTTCGCTCATTCAGGTGCTGTACGCGTGCGCACTGGTCACTTCCTTTTTCCATCACCCACTTATGTTCAAAATCCCTTTGCTGACGTTATCGCTGACGTGCACACCTGTACTTGCCGAGACGAATATGAATTAGAAGTTTCAGCACGCGCCTCAAAGGCCAGTCAGCAGCGTTGTACGACTGGCCGACACCCAAGCGCATGATTACGACCATGGCGCAGGCGACCGGGGAATATTATCAAGAGCTACATGACGATGCCGCGCAGGTACCTGCGCGGCATGAGGATGACTACCAGCACGTCTTACGCCAGGGGAAGGTTCAAGTTGGTGCCCTTCACCCTGGCCGACAAGGATGAGTACGCCACCGTCAGCGAACGCCTGGCGGCGTTCGTCGAGGCTTAGCGCAATGCCCCGGTGCGCGCTGAATAGCTCTCACAAAGCACTCACAGTCGGGAAAGGACGGCGATGTCTGAATCCTGTGTGCGCTTGAACGCTAGCTGAACTCTCAACACCGCAGCACCGTAGATAGCCAGGACCGCCACCGAACAGGCGCCGGAGAACACCAATACCGCAGAGTAACCAAATGCCTCGATCAGGAACCCACCAATGGCCGGCCCGAATGCCGCACCGAGGGACAGGCAAAGCGCGCCCAGTGCGACCAGCTTGCCCGACAGGTCGAACTCAGCCATGACGCCAAAGGTATAAGCCAGCACGAAGCTGATCGAAAAGAGAAAGCAAATAACCCCTGCGACATAGGTAGCTAGGGAAGAAAACTGCGCCAGTGCCACCAGGCCCAGCAACTCCGCCAGGATGATCACGGCCACCGGCATGAAGCGCCCCACCTTCAGGCCGATCGCCGAGGCGATGAAACCACCGCCGGCATTGATCAAAAAGCCCAATGCCAGCACCATCCCGATGGTATCGGATGTCAGTCCGGTCTTTTTCCCCATGAGCTCAAGGAACGCCCACACAGACATGATGCCGGTCAGGAACACCAAACTGGCAACCAGACTCAACCACACGATGGCTCGACTCTCTACGCTGGCAATCAGCCCGCAAGCATCGGAGGCATCCAATTGCCGCTCACTGCGGCGCGGCACCCACGGCAGCGGCAAGATGCCCATCACCACCATGGCAATGGCGATGGTAATCAGCATGCCCTCAAAGCCCCAGACTGGCGCCACCGCCACCGGCAGCACGATGAGCAGAAAGGCGCCCGGCACGGTCTCGATACCCAGCTTGAAACCAAACGCACGTTCAGGCTGAGAACTGTCACCGAAGATCGTCATGGCCAGGGCATACAAAGCGCCTGTCCCAGCGCCGGCCAGGGCCATGATCACCAGCAGTATTTCATAGGAGGGGGCGCGCAAAACAGACAACACCGCGCCCACCACCACAGCCGACGACAGTGCCGAAATAACCCGCCAACTGAGCTGGTGAATCCACAGCAAGGAGGCCAACCCGAACGCCCCAAACCCCAGGTTCATGGCCATGGCGAGGTTGCCCAGTTGATGCTCGCCAAGTCCGAAGCGCTCCGCAAGCGCTCCAAACAGCACGGGAAGCACGTTCAATAACAGCGCGCCTGCGCCCGAGACCAGCCCTGCACACAGATAAACGGATACTTTATCGATCGGATTTTTTTTTGTAGTTTTCATTTTAAGTGTCCTGGCTTGATAGACAGAGGCTCAAGTTTGCTTAATGGTGGCCTACACGGTAGGCATTGAGTCGGTGAGAAACCTTGCCCAGGGAGCACAGCACAGCCCTGAAACGGTCCTTACCGAAAATACGCTTGAGTGCGCAGGAGTAGATGTCGGACCCGACAATACTGCGTACCTGTGAACCTTCCAGATCAGTGATTTCCTGATCTGGGTTCAGGCTCTGGAAGTCTTTGGTTAAGGCTTGCAACAGCTTGCCCTGACGCTTGTTGATCACGACCTCAGCCTCGATATCATTTGCGAGGCTCCGATAATGCAGGTCGTACTTGCGGGTCATGGCGTAATACGAAGAAGGGTTTTCCAGAGACGACGACATGCCAGCCTACCTCTCTATTATCAGGGCCATGCAGTGACGAGCCCCTCTGGATGCATCGATAGCCAACATTGCATTGGCCGCGTCATGCACATCCGAACGACACCGCTCTGCTTATCACGCCAACAGTGTGTAGCGAATTGGCTGGGCTGGCATGTCCAATATTGCCGGATTTTTGGTTAAGGCTGACAAACCACCCGCCAGTTGACTCAAGCCTGCACTGCTACCGAGCGGACAGGCGTACGGAGGGTAAAAACATAGGCTACGAGACAACCCAGCCCGCAACACCCCACCACCAGACACATGGGCCACGACGTGCCGTCGGCCAAATAGCTCACCCACAGACTGGCCAGCGCTCCGGTAGCGAATTGCACCGAGATCCCCAGTGCAACGCTCGCCCCGGCCTGGCGTGGAAATAGCGCCATCAGGCAGGCCGTGCAATTGGCCCCTAGTAAGCCGGTCACGCCCATGTAGAGCACCATGCAACACACGATGCTTGCCAGCCCGCCCCATTCGGTAAGCCCTACGAGCAACAGCATCAGCCCAGCCCCGCCCGCCAGCACGGCGCCCACGCCCAGCATGCGTTGCGGCCCGTAACGGCCCACCCGGCGGGCATTGATGAAGGTCACCAGGATGATGCCGAGGATGTTCAGGGCAAATAATCCACTGAACACCCGTGGCGACACCCCGAAGTACACGACATACAAAAAAGGCGAAGCAGTGATAAAGGCGAACATGCCGCCAAACGCCAGAGACATGCACAGGATCAACGCCACCGCCCTCGGCTGGCCGGCGATGGAAAGGTAGGCCGCGAAGGCCGTCTTAACCGATGCGCCACGCTCCTGCACCGGAAGGCTCTCCTTCAAGCCCAGCGCGACCACCAAGAGGCACAGGCTGGACAGGATGAACAACGCGGCGAAAATCGTACGCCAGCCTTGAATCAGCACCAGCCAGGTACCGATCATCGGCGCGACCAGCGTCGCCATCATGGTCAACAGGTGCATCCACGACAGCACCTTGGCTGCCTGCACCAGGCCCACCAAATCCCTGGCGATAGCGCGGGCCAACACCAATGCACCCGCCCCGCCCAACGCCTGAAGAAAGCGCCAGGCAATCAATTGCTCGACGCTGCAGGCAAACAGGCAACCCAGGGTTGCCACCACGTAGAGCACCAGACTGCCCAATAGCAGGTGACGACGACCATAACGGTCTGACAGCGGGCCGTAGAACAACATGCCCAGGCACAACCCGGCGAGGAAGGCGCTGATGGTATGTTGCACCTGCGCGGTGCTGCTCGACAGGTCCTGGGCGATTTGCGGAAGACTGGGCAGGTAAGTGTCGATCGAAAACGGCACAAAGGCCGTCAGCGATGAAAGCAATGCAGTCAGCCGCGTACGAGCGTTCATCGGCCCAGGATCTCGATGCGTTCAAGAAACTCGGCGCCCAGCCGGTTGAAGATCTCACCTTGGTCGTCGTGCACAGAGTGGCTGGCGTCCGCGACCTCGGCCGTGTGCGCCTGCACATTGCTGTCGCGCATGGCTTGAAATGTCGCCGCTGGCAGAGAATCCAAGCGCACGCCGCGAATGAACAAGGTCGGGCAGTCCAGGGCACGCACCGCCGGACTGATGAAAAAACGGCTGTCCGGGAACATCGTTTTGCTCCGTGAGTGCAGGACCTGCGACTTAGAAACGATCAAAGCGATATGGGCTTGGATCGATGATCGGCGTATGCCCGCTGACGAGATCGGCTGCCAGGTGACCAGCCGCCGGCGAAGTACCGAAACCGTGCCCGGAAAAACCGGTGGCCAGGGTCAGGCCGGGAATGTTCGCGACCGGCCCTATCACCGGATTCGAATCCGGAGTCACATCGATAGTACCCGCCCAGGCTTGGGCTATCTTCGCTTGCTCGAACACCGGCCAGGCAGCCTTGAGGTTATTCATCGCATCATTATTGAGCCGCGGGTTGGCGGCCGGATCCTGCACGCGTACGCGTTCGAACGGGCTGACGCTGTCGGCCGACCAGCGCCGGGACAGCGCCAGGTCGTTGAAAAAATACTTGCCCAGCGACACGTTCAACACACTGCGCTGCGCACGAAATTGCGGCATGTATTGCTTGGCAAGTAACAGGTGGTCGAGAGTCAAAAAGGCGTCCAGCTTGCCGCGCTGGGTAATGATGAAGCCGCCGTCCTTGTGTTTGCGAAACGAAAAGTCCGGCGCCCCCACGGCAATTTCGGTGGGCCCTTGCATCGGATGTGTACGCAGCACCGAGCAGGTCAAGGCCAGCGTCGGCAATGACACGCCAAGGTTGCCCAGAAAACGCCGCGACCACATCCCGCCTGCAAGCAATACCTGGTCGCAGCGGATCTCGCCTTTCTCTGTGACCACGCCACTGACCTTTCCGGCGGACATCTGCAGCGTCCGCACCGCGCACTGCTCGATGATCACAACACCCAGGGCCATGGCAGCCTTGGCAATCGCGCTGCTGGCCAACGTCGGTTCCGCGCGGGCATCGGACGGCGTGTAGATCCCGCCGGCCCAGTCATCCTTGCCGCCCGGCACAAGCTGCGCGATCTCACGCTTGCTGAGCAATCGCGAATCAAGGGATAGGTGCTCGACCGATTTGAGCCAGCCTGCATGCATCGCCATCTGCGCTTCGTTGCGCGCGACGAACATGATGCCCTCTTGCCGGTAGCCCACATCCGCGCCAACACGCTCAGGCATTTGTGCCCACAAGCGGTCCGCGGCCAGAGCCAGCGGAATATCGCCGGCATGGCGGCTGGTCTTGCGCACCCAGCCCAGATTGCGTGAAGACTGCTCGCCGGCAATACGGCCTTTTTCCAGCACCACTACGGCAATATTGCGTTCGGCCAGTGTCAATGCAGCCGTCAAGCCGATGATTCCGCCACCGATGATGACGACGGAGGTCACGGTGGGAAACACGGTAGACGTATTCACGGGCGCAATAGTCGGGGCCATGATCAAGACTCGATAAGCAATGGAGGTTAGCCGCGCAAGCGTACGGCCGTGTAATGGTTTACTGCGACAGACGAATGACTTCGACTTGCGCCTTGGAGGCGTTGCGATAGGCCGTCACTTCCAGTTCCACCTTGTAGACCGTCGAACCCAACGGCGGGCACGTGACCGTACTGGCCGGGTCGACGCCGCGAAACTTCTCGCCGATCAGGGTCATTACTGCCGGCACATCCTTGGGATCCTGGATGAACACCCGCGAACACACCACGTCGGCCAGGCTTGCATCGACGGCGGCCAGGGCGGTTTCGATATTAGCGAAGACCTGGTGCGTCTGTTCGAGGATGTCCTCCGGGATCAGTTTGGTTTGCGGGTTGCGGCCGGCGGTATTGGACACATAGATCCAGTTGTCCACCACCACCAGGCGGGAATAGCTGGCCTGGTCTTCAAACGGGGAACCGGTCTTGAGCTTGATGATTTTTGTCATGTCGAAGGTCTCGTCAGTTTGGTCAGAAATGGCTCAGCGCAGCACCGGGGTTTCCCACAGATTCAGTTTCACGCCGATGCCTTTTTCGATGGCATTGCGGTACACCACGGTGCCCCAGGCCACATCTTCCACGGGCATGCCGCCTACCGACATGATGATGATTTCTTCATCGTTCCTACGGCCCTGAGCTTCGCCGGCAACGATCTTGCCGATGTCTTCGAGCTCGTCCGCCCGCATCTTGCCTTCGGCGATCATGTCCATGAAACGTACGCCGATCACCGGTACGCAGTGGTGCGCAGGCTTGGGCAACTCTTCGAACCAGGCTTCATAGAGACCGGTATTGTCCAGCACCTTGCGCACGTCGGCACGCTCCATCCCTTCATCCAAGGAGCAGGACGCCGGCATCGCCATGAAGGCTCCCGGTTTGACCCACTCGCGTTTGACGATTGGGTAGTTTGAGGGGTCGCCTACCTCACCGGAGCTACAATAAGTAACAAGATCGGAGTCACGTACCACCTCTTCGAGGCTGTCGACTACTTCTATCGTGGTGACCTGTGGGTAGGTTTCCTTAACCCAGGCAATAAAATCATTCAGGCTTTTCTCGCCACGGCCTTTGACCTTCAGGGTGTCGATTAGTGGGCAAACGGCAATGAATGCGGCGAGTGTCGTCTTGCCCATCACACCCGGGCCGAGCAAACCGACCACTTTCGAGTCCTTACGGGCCAGGTGGCGCGCGCCGACACCGGGAATCGCACCGGTGCGATACGCCGACAGCAGGTTGGCGGACATATGGGCCAGCGGTGCGCCGGTGTCGGGGTCATTGAGGGTAAACATCAGAATCGAGCGTGGCAGGCCTTTTTCGCGGTTGGCGATATTGGAGCCGTACCATTTGACGCCCGCGGTGCAAAAGTTGCCGCCCAGGTAGGCCGGCATTGCCATCATGCGCCGGTCAGCGGTGGGCTTGGGCATGTTCGGGAACGGCGAGTCCTTGGGAAAAACCACCATCGCGCCGTGGGAATCGTTGTTCGGGCCGGCCATGCGGTAATCACCGATGTACAGCAGGCCGAACATCTCTTCCATGGTGTTCACACAGGCCAACATGTCGGTCACGCCAGCGCGGATCATGTCCTGCTCGGACAGGTAGATGAAGTCTATTTTTGTAGTAGTTGACATAGTTATTCTCGAACTGAAGGTGATATCGCTGCGGTAGGCGCTGCTCCCACGCTATCGAGGTCGAGTATCAAGCCGCGGTTTGCGGCGGTATTGTAAATTTCGGACATTGACACTTGCCCCTCCCGAACGTAAGAGTTGGCGCGAAAAATGCGTGATTATTCCCGTATTTTTCCACTCAAAGGTCCGGTCATGGTCAACCTGCGCACGCCGATGCCACGGCACCGCACCGCGTACGAACAACCCTGGTTCGTACTCAGTTCATCGCGATTTTCGGTAATACCTTCCGACCACCCGGCCATTTCGCATTTCTATGCCTTTGATGTCGCCCACTCAGCAGACCTGCTGGCGGTGCCGGACGGCTGCGTGGACATCGTGTTCGACTGTGATAGCACGCGTCCGAGTGTGAGAATCTGTGGCACTCCGTTGGAGGCGCAACGGGTTGAACTGCTCCAGGGGCATCATTACTTCGGTGTACGCTTTTCGCCGGGGGTAATTCCTGGCTTCATCAACGTACTGGCTGAGGACCTGACCGAACAGGAATGGGATCTGCTGGAAGTATCTGCGTTTGCCCAGCGCATTTTCGAAAGCATCGTCAAAGCCCCGCAGTTGCACGAACAGATGAAGCTGTTCAACGACTACCTGACCCCACGCTTGATGGGCAGGACATCGAAACTCACCGCGATGGTCATCCACCAGGCACTCGCGCGCCGTGGGGATCTACGCATTCAGCAGCTTGAAGATCTCAGTGGGTACACCAGTCGTACCATCCATCGCCAGTTCAGCCATGACACCGGCCTGTCACCCAAGACCTTCTGCAGGATCATCCGCTGCCAGACAGCCCTCGACACCCTCAATACCCAGCAAGCAGTGTCATTCTCGGAATTGGCCCTGGACCTGGGCTTTTCCGATCAATCGCACTTCCTGCGCGACTTCAAGAAGCTGATCAGTACAACCCCTTGCGATTACCAGCGCATAATGCTGCGGAACGCTTATATCGACCGCATCAGCTTCGCCTGAGCCCTGCTCCTGCTCGCGGGAAGAATTTTAAGCATCTGGGCGTTAGACGATTCAGTGCAGGTTCGAGCATCGCGAGTTTCCGTACGGTGCCATGGGAGCATTGGTCCGCAGTTCCTTGGACGATGGCCAAATCAGTCTCTTAGACGGAATAGGAGGTAATAACGTCGTATCCGCCCGGCCAAGTCATCTACCCATCCCAACGATATGCGTCTGACAAGGCAATGGCAGAAAACCCTAGGCCTCATTATTTTCAACATGGGCTGTGGTGCATTCCCTCAGGACTTCGATGAATGCCTGCAACCCAGATGGGATATGGCGATGTCCCGGGTAATATAAAAACAATCCTGGAATTGGCGGGCACCAGTCTTCCAGAACCTTCACAAGTCGCGCGTCAGCCAAAGATCGCGAGACTACGCGCTCTGGCACGTAGGCGATGCCAAGTCCAGAAATGGCGGCGTCGGCCATGATTTCCGGGTTATCGAGGATCAACTGTCCTTTGGGATCGATGACCAATGACTGCCCATGCTTTTCAAACTCCCATCGATAAGGTTTACCACTCGGCATTCGGATGCCGATGCACTGATGTCGAAGCAGATCATCTGGGGTCAATGGGTATGAATGAGTCTTGAGGTAGTTCGGGGAAGCGACGGTTACAAACCGAATATCCGGGCCTATCGGAACGGCGATCATGTCTTGAGGTATTGACTCACCCAAACGGATGCCCGCGTCGAAGCCGTTGGCAACGACATCGACCAAGCGACCATCGGTGACAAGATCGACCGACATCTGCGGGAAACGTCGCAGGAATGTCGGCAAGGCATGTTCCATCAAAACGCGGGCAGCCTGATCGCTTGCATTGATGCGCAGGGTGCCACTTGGAAGATCCCGATACTGATTAACTTCATCTACAGCCAGCGCAAACTCTCGCAATACCGGGCTCAACCGGCTCAGTAGGCGCTCCCCCGCTGCCGTCGGAGCGACGCTGCGCGTTGTGCGATTGAGCAAACGAATCCCGAGCCTTGCCTCGAGGGTTCTCATCAAATGGCTCAGCGTGGACGCGGACAAACCCAGCTCATCCGCCGCTTTTCGGAAGCTTCGGTGACCAACGATCAGCGCCAACGCACGTACGTCAGTGAGTGACAGGGGGAATTCATTCATGGCTATTTTTCACCAGGTCATCCTCATTCTGCTCGATAGTAGCAGCAGTCCAGGACGCGTAGCGTTAAACCCTCGCAAGCCTGTCCGGCTCGCTCTGAGGAGAACATACCGATGAATAAAACCTGGTTAGTCACTGGCAGCTCGTCCGGCATTGGCTTGGCGGTAGTTGAGCAATTGCTGGGACGTGGGGATCGCGTGGCGGCTACGTTGCGTGAACCTCAAGCACTCAGTCACTTGAAAGAGCGCTACGGCGAACGGCTGTGGACAGCGGCACTGGATGTGAACGATACATCCGCCATTCGGAATGTCGTTAACCGCGCATTCACTGAACTAGAGCGCATTGATGTCGTGGTCAGCAGCGCAGGATACGCATTATTCGGCGCCGCCGAGGAATGCAGTGACGAACAAATCAATCAGCAATTGCAAACTAACCTGGTCGGCTCAATCCAGTTGATTCGCGCTTGCCTGCCTTTTCTCCGTCGGCAAGGGGGCGGTCGAATTCTGCAAGTATCGTCGGAGGGCGGCCAACTGGCTTATCCAAACTTCAGCCTTTACCACGCCAGCAAATGGGGCATTGAGGGTTTTGTCGAATCGGTCGCGCAGGAGGTTGCACCATTTGGCATTCAGTTCACCCTCGTAGAGCCAGGCCCGACTCGTACGAACTTTGCCGCGGCCTTGATCAGCCCTCCGGTGATGGCGGAATACGAACAGACGCCTGCCGGCGAGGTGCGTAGAGCTGTCGCCAGTGGTGCTTTCCCCCTGACAGGAGATCCGCAGAAAATGGCCAAAGCCATGCTGGGGATCGCCGAAGCCGAACCGGCGCCAAAACGTCTGCTGTTAGGCAGCGGTGCTTATGGACGTGTCCACGCAGCGCTGAGCCAGCGAGTGGCTGAGCTGGAGCAGTACAAGGAAATCGCAATGAGCACTGAGATCGAGTGAGTTCCGTTCAGAGAAGAGTTGCAACAGGTATTTGCTTTGCAGAATGTGGCGGCGTTAAGGTTTCCAGTTACTAGACAGCAGATCAGTAAGCTCACGCGCCCGCTGCGTCGGCAGGCGCGTGAGAACGTCCTTGAGATAGGCATACGGATCATGCCCATTGAGGTACCGCCGTTTCCTACCTCACAGAGGTCCCATACTTAAGCAACTGCATTGCACAACCGGCCCCTAACACGTCGCCCTTCGCCATTAAAAGCATACCTTTCAAAGGAATTGGACTGTCATGACTGCACTGGATACCGCTTTTCACCATCTGCATCAGAACGGACTGCTGGTCCTGGCCAATGTGGCCGATGCGGGCGGTGCGCGCATCGTCGAACGCCTGGGCGGCAAGGCGGTAGCGACCAGCAGCGCGGCCATGGCCTGGTCTCATGGTTATCAGGATGGCAACAAGTTGCCTCTCGACCTGCTGAGCACCACCGTCAAGTCGATGGCACGGGTGCTCAGCGTACCGCTCACGGTGGATATCGAAGGCGGCTACTCCGATGACCTGGAGCAGGTCGGTCGAGTAATCAACACAGTCATCGCCGCCGGGGCGGTCGGGATAAACATCGAAGACGGCCTGGGCTCGCCAGAGCTGCTGGGTCGCAAGATCGACGTTGCGAAAAAGGTGGCAAACCAGGCGGGCGTCAAGCTGTTCATCAACGTACGGACCGACGTCTACCTTAAGAACCTGTTCCCCGCCGAACAACGCCTGGAGGAACTCCTGAAGCGCGCCGCACTGTATGCCAGCGCCGGGGCGGACGGCCTGTTTGCCGCTGGCGTGATCGATTCAAACGAAATTGCCACCCTCTGCCAGGAGACCAAACTGCCAGTCAACCTGCTGTCCCGGGACGGACTGCCCTCCCCCGACGAATTGAAGCGTCTGGGGGTCAGACGACTCAGCGCGGGCTCCAGCATCGCCGAGTTTCTGCACGGCGCCATGGGAGCATTGGTCCGCAGTTTCTTGGACAACGGCCAACTCGACACCCAAACCTTGAAAGCCCACACATACGGCGAATTGAACGCTTTGATGGCGGTGAAAAACGAGTAATGCCTGTCCTCGGACGAGGCCAAACGCCAGTCCGAGCAGAAATTGCACTGCCAGCTCCAACACGTTGCCCAGATAGACCGGACACCAAGGCCTGCAAGCGTATTTCTATAATGATCGCAATCAACCTGAAGCGAGCACATCGCCCGCAATCACGGGCCTTGCTCTGCTGGTCCTGGCTACAAATCGTGTTACTCAAATCGATGTTATCGGTGGTCAGTACGCCGCACTGGCAGTTTCATCCTGAAAGGTGCTGGTAGTCAGGGCTGCACCGTTCGCCGTTCCATCCAAGGGGGCCGCTCCTACGCTCGCCTCTCATGTATCCCGCCTGCAAGGGGCGGGGACCGCCCCCCCGGTGAGCGAGCAGGCAACGCACGGGCTCAAGCCTGCGCGGCAGCTCTAGCCCGCGGCGGGGCGAGAAAAAAATTCCTATACGACATCGTACAACAATTAAAAAAGTGCTTCCCATCTGCAAAAGCGCTGCTATTTTAAATGCGCATCAAGCCCGCCCCACCCCATCAAAAGGCGCCGGAAAACCGTTTCCAGCGCGGCCATACCCGGCCGAGGGGCAGCGTCGAGGCTTGTATGCCGTTGTTTTTCTAAACAGGACCAGTCCGTATCGCGCAGGCCACAAGCCTTGCCGCGTCGACCCAGGGGCACGACCCCTGCACAAGGAGGTGTCATGATCGAACCGCGATGCATTTCGTTGAGTTCCACGCAACAATCCGTCTGGCTCGACCAACTGCTATCGCCCGACACACCCTCCTACAACATCGGCGTAACCGTGGAAATCCACGGCACGGTGGACCACGCGCTGTTCGCCTCGGCGCTGCGAGCCGTGGTGGCCCAATTCGATGCGTTGCGGCTGATGATCAGCGACCGCGATGGGCAGGTGCAGCAGCAGGTCGCCGAACATCTACAGGTGCCGTTCACCTTCCACGATTGGCGCGGTGAGTCCGAGGAGCGGGCCATGGCCGCCATCGAGCAATTGAATCGCACGCCGTTCTCGCTCCACGGGCAACCTCTGTGGGGCATGGAATGGTTTCAACTGTCCGACACCCATGCGCTGTGGAACAGCCGCTACCACCACCTGATCAGCGACGGCACTTCGGTGGGCCTGGTCGGCCAGGCTGTCAGCGCCGCCTATAACCAACTGTTCGTCGGCGAGCCACTCCAACTGGACCCGGTGTTGGCTCAGGGCTATCGCAGCTTTGTCGCCAGCGACCGCGATTACATCGATTCGGCGCGCCACGCCAAGGCGCGGGATTTCTGGCTGGAACAGTTCCCGGCACTGCCGGAACCGTTGTTCCAGAGCGCTTCGCCGTCCCGCGATCCGGCCAGCGCCAGCGAGCCGCAGCCCAGTGCCCAGGCGATCTGGACCCTGGGCCACCAGCGCCTGGCCCTCATGACCCAGTGGGCAAGAACCCAGGGCGCGACGTTGAGCCATTGTCTGAGCGCATTACTGGGCGGCTACTTTAGCCGGGTGACCGACCAGCGTGAGCGGCTGGTCATCGGCGTTCCGGTGCACAACCGCAGCAATCCCCTGCAGAAACGGACCGTGGGCATGTTCTCCTCGGTGCTGCCGCTGACGGTCGAGGTCGACCCCGCCGCCAGCTTCGTCGAGACCGTGCAAAAGGTAGCCAGCCAGACCCTGCGCAGCTACCGTCACCAACGCTACCCCCTGCAAAGCCTGCATCGTGAGTTGCGGGCTCGCGCCGGCCATCCCGGCCAGTTGTTCGAGCTGATGCTGTCGGTCGAACAGTACCCCGGCGACGTCAACCTGGCCTCGGCCCGCTGCGCTTTGCGTACCTGGCACAACGGTTATGAGCGCTATCCGCTGGCGATCTATCTGCGGCATTACGAAGCCCAGGTCGAACCCTTCCTGGAATTCAACTACGACCCGCGACTGTTCAGTGCCGAGCAGATGGCCACGCACCTGCGGCGCCTGGAGTGCTTGACCGATCAGGTCCTCGCCGAACCAACCCGGGCCCTGGGCGACTGGGTCCTGCTGGACACAGCCGAACGGCAGCAGATCCTTGATGATTTCAATGCCAGCAGCCGTGACTACCCGGCCGATGAACCGCTGCCTGTGCTCTTCGCCGGGCAGGTGCAACGGCGCCCCGATGCGTGTGCGCTGCTGGACGGCGCGCAGACCCTGAGCTATCGCCAGCTCGACCAACGGGCCGAGCACCTGGCTGGGCATTTGGCGACCTGCGGGATTGGCGCCGGTGATGCAGTGGCGCTGTGCCTGGCCCGGGGGGCGGCGTTGATCGTGTCGATCCTGGCGATCCTCAAGCGCGGCGCATGCTACGTGCCCATCGACCGGGAGGCCCCGACGGCCCATCAGGCGCGGGTACTGGCGGACTGTGGCAGCGCCTGGCTGCTGGTGGCGGGTGATGATCGGCCCGCCCTGGAAAACGTCCGCTTCATTGACGTTGCAGCGTCAGACCATGCATTGGCTGAATCCCACCCGGCCCGCGGGGCCGGCGATGTCGCCTACATCATGTACACCTCCGGCTCCACCGGAACGCCCAAGGGTGTGCAGGTGCCGCACCGCGCCATCACCCGGCTGGTGCGCAACAACGGCTTCGCCGAGTTCACCGCCCAGGACCGCTTCGCCCTCGCCGCCAACCCGGCCTTCGACGCCAGCACCCTGGAGATCTGGGGCGCGCTGCTCAACGGCGGCTGTCTGGTGGTCTGCCCCAGGGAAACCCTGCTGGACGCGGCCCGCTTCAACGAGCACCTGCTGCACCACGAAGTCAGCGTGCTCTGGCTCACCGCCGGGCTGTTCCATCAGTACGCCGAGGCCCTGGCGCCGGCCTTCGGCGCGCTGCGCTACCTGATGGTCGGCGGCGACGTGCTCGATCCGCGACGCATCGAAAAGGTCCTGCGCCATTCGCCACCCAAGCACTTGCTCAACGGCTACGGGCCGACGGAAAACACCACCTTCACCACCACTCACACCATCACCCTCGAGGACGCGTTGGCCGGTGACATTCCCATCGGCCGGCCCGTGGGCAACACCCAGGTCTATGTGTTGGATGAACAGCGCCGCCCGGTGCCCATTGGGGTGGCCGGCGAGCTCTACGTTGGTGGTGATGGGCTCGCCCTGGGGTACCTGAACCAACCGCGACTGAGCGCAGAACGCTTCGTCGCCAACCCTTTCAGCCAGGTGCCCGGGGCACGCTTGTACCGCACCGGCGACCTGGTGCGCTGGCGCGTCGACGGCGTGCTGCTGTTCCTGGGCCGCAATGATTTCCAAGTAAAGATCCGAGGCTTTCGCATCGAGTTGGGGGAAATCGAAGCCCAGCTCAAGGCCCTGCCGGGGATCGGCGAGGCGCTGGTGCTGGCCGATGCCCAGCAGCGCCTGCTGGCCTACTTCAGCGCCACCGAGGCGCAAGCGCCCAACGCCCTGCGCGCCCGCCTGGCGGCCGTGCTGCCGGACTACATGCTGCCGGCGGCTTTCGTCCAGGTGGAAAGTTTCGCGCTGACCGCCAACGGCAAGCTCGACCGCCACGCCCTGCCCCAGCCCGACGAACAGCATTTCGCCCTGCACTGCTACGAAGCGCCCCAAGGGCCAGTGGAAACCCGACTCGCCGAGCTGTGGGCCGAGGTCCTCGGGGTGCCGCGGGTCGGTCG